>JAVBTI010000105.1:0-66937 GCA_031556255.1 Deferribacterales bacterium
TGACAGTAGGGGGGGGGGATAGTGCCGGATGCCGGAGCATATGGCATCCGGCACATTCTGAGGAGGCGGTTGTGGATCGGATAATGGGTGATATTTATAACATGCTTTCGCAGCTGTTTATGTACCCGGAAGAAGAAATAGCAGGGCTTATTTTAAACGGCCATCTGGCAACTGCGCTGGATGAAACGGCGGGTATCTTCCCCTCACTTGTGGCCCCGGCTGAAAGGCTGAAGTCTGAAACAGTTATATTAACAAAACAAAGCGACCCCGCCACGGAACTTGAAGTTGAGTATTCGCAGCTTTTTGTGGGGCCCGGGCACCTGCTGGCGCCGTTTAATGAATCCATCTATATTGAACCCGTAAACCCTATGCAAAAAGGCCTTCTTATGGGTGATACCGTTACCGAGCTGAAAGAATTATATAACAAACACGGCTTCGGCGTACCCGAGGGCTTTACCGATCTGCCGGACGCAATATATGTAGAGCTGGCCTTCACGGCATACCTTTTCTACACGGGCAAAAATGCCGGCGACTTCCTGAACAGCCATCTGAAGAAGTGGAGCGGCGATTTTTTCGAAGCAGTGAAAAACGCGGGAAGCGGTTTTTACGCGGCGTTGGCCGGGTATGCTGCGGCAGTAATGGAGTTGTGAGGAGCACGCCCAAATATAACTTGCAATAGTTCGCGTATAATCCTACAATTTTCACATGTTTGACCAGTTGTTCGACCAGACGAGGCTGCTGACATACTTTTTTGTGGTGATCCGCACTGGCGGAATTCTTTTTACAGTGCCCGTTTTCGGCAGCGCCATGCTCAAACCGCAGGTACGAATGGCCTTGGCTCTCATGATCGCCGTTGTGCTTTATCCCTTCGTCACTCCCGTGCCTTTCGGGGGCGATATCAACGCGGCACTCCTGATATTGCAGATATTCAAGGAACTGCTCATCGGCATCGCCATAGGCACAATGACAAGCACACTTTTCACAGGGGTGCAGCTGGGCGGCTACCTGCTTGACTTCCAGATGGGGTTCAGCATGGTAAATGTTATGGACCCGGAAACCGGCAGCTCTTTTTCCTATGTCTCGCAGGTGCAGAATGTGCTCCTAATCCTGGTCTTCATCGCCATAGGCGGCCCTGCGCTGATAATACAGGCCATTTCTTACTCTTTTACAATGATCCCCACGGGTAATTTTGAAATAAACCCCAATGCCCTGCTCTTTGCCGTAACTCTGTTCGGAAAAGTCTTTATCATAGCCGTGACTCTGACCGCTCCGCCTCTTATAGTGCTGATGGCCACAAACGCGGTGATGGGCGTGATGGCGCGTCTGATACCGCAGATCAACCTCCTTGTGGTAGGCTTTCCGATCAAGATAGCGGTGGGAATAATAATGTTCGCGCTGAGCCTGCGTTATCTATATGTGGCCTTTGAAAAAGTCGCGTTTAATTATTTTAAATATATACGCGAATTTATGAATATGTTTGCAGCAAGCTCGTAACTCCCCTGCGGGGAGTCGAAATGCCGAAGGTATTTCGGAGTGTGCAAGGCGCAAAGCGCCGCCCGCGATTCAAGCGGAGCGCAGACGAGGCGCAGCGCAGCAGAGACGCAGAAAACCAAATGTGTAATACAGGTGGAACCATTTAAAGGCATTTGGTTTCTGTAAAAATCACATTTTTTCCACGCCGGGGCAAGTGCTTCAATGTGAGCCCGAAAGGCGAACTTTACAAGAGAACACAACTGAAGCTTTACGAGAGGAAACATGGCCAACGACGAAGGCGGCGAGAAGTCGGAAGACCCGACCAGTAAACAATATGAAGATGCGCGAAATGAGGGGAACGTCGCCAAAAGCCGGGAGCTGACCTCCGGCATACTCCTGACGCTGACGATGCTTTTCCTGTATTTCTATTTTCCTTTCATGCTGGACAGCAGCAAGGAGATGTTCAGTGAATTTTTCCACTTCGGCGTGGGCATGCTGAACAGCGAAAGTATCAAACATGTACTCTATTTCTGCCTCCTCATGGCAGGCAAACTCGTCCTTCCCTTTTTCCTCTTCATATTTGTCATAGCCTTCGTCTCGGAAGCCGCACAGGTCGGTCTCCATATATCTTCCAAAGCCCTTGAGCCTAAATGGGACAGAGTCAATTTTTTCGTAGGCCTCCCCAAATTTTTTCAGGGTAAACGCAAACTGATGGAGTTGGCAAAATCGCTATTCAAAATCATTGTCCTCGGCTGGCTTGCCGTCTCCATAATAAGCGGTCACATGGACACCATTTTGCGGATGACCGACGCTGAGTTCATGGACAGCTCTGTGTTCACCGCAAAACTGCTGTTTGAGATTGTGTTTAAAATTGCTCTGGTTGTGCTCCTGCTGGGAATACTTGATTTCGCGTACCAGAAATGGCAACACAAACAGGATCTCAAAATGACTAAACAGCAGGTGAAGGAAGAATACAAGCAGATGGAGGGGGACCCTCTCATAAAACAGCGCATACGCAACGCACAGAGGGAGCTGGCGAGGAAACGGATGATGAGCGACATACCAAAATCCGATGTGGTGGTTACAAATCCTATCCACTATGCAGTGGCGCTCAAATACGATCCGGAGAAAGGGCGCGCGCCCACAGTTGTAGCAAAAGGGCAAAGGCTGATGGCCCTGAAAATCAAAGACTTGGCCAGAGAATCGGGGGTCTATATCCACGAAGACCCGCCGCTGGCGCAAACACTCTATAAAACACTGGATATCGGGGACGAGATTCCTGAAAACCTTTACAAGGCCATTGCGGAAATACTGGCTATTGTATTCCAGATGAAAAAGAAAATATAATTAACGGAATATTTTCCGGTATATGACTCTGTCGTCGCCGGGGATAAAATAGTCCGGCAGTGTAGCCGCCCTGACATACCCCATCTTTTCGTAAAGTCCTCTGGTGGGTTTGTAAAGCTCCATGTCGGATGTAGTGATATACAGATGTCTGCCGTTGCGGGCGATTACGTCGTCTTCCACCGCTTTGACAAGCGTTTTGCCGATCCCTTGTCCCTGTAAATCTTTCTGGACAGCCATCCAGTAGAAATCATAACTGCCAATCGTACCGGGGATCTCGCCATAGGCAGCGTAGCCCACCGTTTTGCCGTCCAGTTCGGCAAAAGCGAAAAGGTAGCCGCTGCTCGGATCCCTCAATGTATCGGTGACAAGGCTCACGGCAACTGGTATCTCATCGTCGCGGAAAAATCCTGTCCCGGCGGTAAGCTCCCTGATATTTTCTTCGTCTGCTTTAGTTACTGTTCTGCGCAGCTTTATGTCCATCATACACTCTCCTTATCTATTGAGCGCTATCCCTGTGTCCGGGGTGATAGACCCGCAATCCGGAAAAACATTATCTATCCTGGATTCCGGCTCTGAGACCGGAATGACGGAAAAAGAAAAAACCGCCCTTAATTCTCTTCCAATTCCAAGAGATCTCTCAGCTTAGGCGCCACAAAAAATCCCGACAGATCGAAGGTCTTCAACGCACTGGCCATAAGGTCTATCTTGAAATCGTCAGACGCTTTAGGATCCATTATTATATTGTATTTTCCCTGATGCAGGCAGAGGCCGCCTCTTGCAGATGTTTTCTCGTACCGCACACGAATACCGAGCTGTTTTGCCAGATCCTCCAAACTGTGCAGGAGTTGCTTTTTCGGAGCCATTCGTTAACTGCGGCTCGTCTGATTATATATTGGGGACATCTGCCTCAGCTTCTCAACACCGGTTTTCAGGAGTTCCACAGCTTTATTTACCTCTTCCCCGGTATTGAACCTGCCGAAACTGAAACGTATAGTGCCTCTGATATCCACAGGATCGACGTTCATGGCGGTAAGGACGTGGGATGCCGCATCCTGACCCGCTGTGCACGCACTGCCAAGGGAGCAGCAAACCTGCGGCACATAGCCTATGATCGACTCCGCCTCCACATATTTAAAAGTAATATTGGCTATGGACGGCACCCTGTACGAAGTATCGCCGTTCGCCACAGTATGGGGGATCTCTGCCAGTACTCTTTTCTCAAACAGATCACGCATCTCCCCCACCCGCGCTGCTTCCAGATAGCCGTCCTCCATTATCAGTTCGGCGGCTCTCGCCAACCCCATTATATACGGAGTGTTCTCCGTTCCCGCGCGCAGACCGCCCTCCTGAGCGCCCCCGTGCATATACGGTTTTACATTTTCCCTCAGTTCTTCACGGATGAAAAGCACACCGATTCCTTTTGGGGCATATATCTTATGGCCGGAAAGGGTGAGCATGTCCACCCCAAGTTCATCCACATCGATCTTCATCTTACCCACAGCCTGTACAGCGTCGGTATGGATGAGGATTTTATGCTCTTTCGCTATTTTGGCGGCCTCTTTTATAGGGAAAAGGGTACCCACCTCGTTATTGGCCAGCATAAGGCTTATCAGGATCGTATCCGGACGGACTGCGCGTTTCAGATCTTCCATAGAGATCATCCCTTTGGCGTTCACAGGCAGGTATGTGACCTCGCACCCTTCCCCTTCCAAAAACCGGCATGTTTCCAGTATGGCTTTATGTTCAACGGCGGATGTTATGATGTGCCTGCCCTTGTTTTTCAGCATGCGGGCGGTCTGGATGAGTGCGAAATTGTCCGCCTCAGTGCCGCATCCCATGAAAATTATCTCCTGCGGAGCGCAGTTGATAAGCCTGGCAACGGTTTGCCGCGCAGTGCCAAGGTCTGCGTGCATGGCCTGCCCTAACGTATGGATGCTGGAAGGGTTACCGTAAATCTCCGTAAAATACGGCGCCATTGCCTCGACAACCCTTTCATCTACTCGGGTTGTGGCGCTGTTGTCGAAATAAATGACATCTTTATTATAAGCGGGTGTACCGCCGTTTGAATGTGAATTACTCCCGTTCATACCCTAATCTTCCTCCGTATCGGTAATACTATGGAATCAAAAAAAAGATAAATCAACACTTTTTTTAAACGTCCACCCGGCAAGGAGTTCAGGTTTTTTACTTACAATTTTCCGTCATGTCCGAAAATTGCTGGGCATGACTGGATATTTTCTGTATCATTCAACCGGAGGCACTTATCACTCATGTTTGACAATAATGCGGCATATGCAGCACTTGCCGCGAAGGATAGCCGATTTGACGGTGTTTTCTTCGTGGGAGTTTCGTCCACCGGAGTATATTGCCGGCCGGTCTGCACAGCAAAAACGCCGAAGCTGGAGAACTGCACTTTTTTCAGCAGCGCGGCGGAGGCGGAAAAATCCGGCTACCGGCCGTGTTTATTATGCCGCCCGGAACTGGCCCCCGGCAAAGCCGCCGTAGACGCTGAAAAACGCCTTGCCGACAGCGCCATTGCTATGATAGGCGAGAGTAACCTGGCGGACGGTTCTCTGGAAGAACTTTCCTCAAAGCTGGGGATAACCGCGCGGCACATGCGGCGGGTTTTCAAAGAACAGTTCGGTGTTTCCCCGGTTGAATACCTCCAGACCAGACGCCTTCTTTTTGCAAAGCATCTACTTACCGAGACGCAGCTTCCGGTCACCGATATCGCCATGGCCGCCGGGTTCGGCAGCCTGAGAAGGTTCAACGATATATTTAAAAAACGTTACTCCCTCTCCCCGACATCAATACGCAAAAAAACACCTCTTGAAACAAAAAATAAGGAGGGGATAACGCTCACATTGCAGTACAGGCCGCCATATAAATGGGAAGCGCTTATAAACTTCCTGGGGAACCGCTGCATAAGCGGAGTTGAACACATGAACAGCGGTATGTATTGCCGCGCGCTGACCGTGGAGAGCGGAAAACACCGGCTGAGGGGCTGGATTGCATGCGGACATCTGCCGGAAAAAAACGCCGTTACTGTCACAATGTCAAGGGAATTGCTGCCGGCAGCCACACAGGTGATAGCCAAAGTCCGTCATGTGTTCGATCTGGATGCACACCCGAATGTCATCGCCGAACGGCTGGCCGGTATGGGCAATATGCTTGTGCCGGGAATGCGTGTATGTGGTGCGTTTAACGGCTTCGAACTGGCCGTGAGAGCTGTCCTGGGGCAACAGATCACGGTTAAAGCGGCACGCACTCTGGCGGGAAGGGTTGCAGCGGCGTTCGGAACGCCGGTCGACACCCCTTTTAAGGAGGTAGCTTACGCTTTCCCCTCACCTGAAGTGATCGCAAAACTGGAAGGAATTGACGAAATAGCTAAACTCGGCATAATCGCCGCCAGGGCCAAAACGATAATCGCGCTGGCAAAGGCCTGTGCATCCGGCGAACTCGTACTTTCTCCCGCTTCCGACGCAACAGATGAAATGGAAAAACTTCTCAGCCTGCCGGGAATCGGACCTTGGACGGCTAACTACATTGCCATGAGGGCAATGGGCTGGACGGATGCATTTTTACCTACTGATTACGGCATAAAAAAGGCACTGTCAGGGCAGACGGAGAAAGAGATTGTGACTATGGCGGAAGGATGGCGGCCATGGCGGGCATACGCCGCCATGATGTTGTGGAACTCTTTAGCATAAATACGGAGCCCGATCAAAACGAAAGCGTCAGGCCGGATGCGATGCCGGGCAGACCTGGCTGAAGCAACCGGAGTGTACATAGAGGTGTATTAGAATTGCCGAAGGAATGGCTAACAACGCAGCGCGCCAGCATCACGCTTTCATCAAACGGAAAACTCACCGGCATAGCCGGTGAGTTCTTAGAAAGGGACGTTACTGTTATAGAAAGGGGTATTTGACATTATGCCCACCAGAACGGCAGACATTGATATTGATTACTTTTTGAATCTGTCGTAAATCTGCCGTGACCCTACACGGGCACAAAAGAACCGGCGTGTGAACAACTCATTATGTGCACATAAATAGTCCGTAAGTTTTATCTTGCTGCGCATATATTATCCTTTCCATTGGGGTTATACCCCGTTCAGGGTACTGAATTTGTGTGCCTCTTATTTTACAGGGACCAAACAAACAATCTGATTAAATAATTTACTTAATAAGTGATCTTATTTAGTCAACATAAGATAAATTTTAAGAAAATCAAGAGAATTTTTAATGTTTACTTAAATCTGAAAATATCTTCTTTATCAAACGATTACACAGTTTGCCTGCCGCATTGAACAAAATATTTTATGGGCGGAAAATAAAAATACGATTTAGTGCCCCCGACGGCAGAACACCGCCGGGGGGCATTTCAGAGGAAGGATTGTTACTATAAGCTTTTTTCTTCGGACCATTCTTCCAAAAGGGCACGATCGATCATGACATACTGCCAGGCGGTTTTCACCGCGGCCTTAATATAATCAGAACTGCTGTTGGCGTATATATCAGCCGCTAAAAGAGGCATCCAGCACTCAATATGATTCCGCAGGAACATTTTCTGGAGTTCCGCCTCCGGAACCCCGCTCCCGCCGCCGGAAAGCGATTCCGCCATTTTGCGCGACATATGTGCAATATAACTCATCTCGGCGGTCATATGGTCCTCCGGTTCTTTAAAATCCTTATCTTTAGCGATTCCGGCATTGTAATACTCTTCCCGCACTTCTTCCCACGGTTTCTGCATCACAAGGCGATCAGAGGACAGGAACACAGATTCATGCGGCGTAATAGTATGCCCGGTGCCCGCTTTTTCCACCCCCAGGAAGAGGCGGGCAAACTCCGCCGCCTCTTTACCGTAGTCCGGCTCCGCTGCCAGACAGCTTTCCAACTCACCGATTGCGTCAAGCATCTCATTCTGACCGTACTGGAGCGCATACTCCCTGAGCACCGGGACATATTTCCTCAAATTTTCCGCGTGCTTCGCGTCCAACTCCCTGTAAAACACCACTGACAGGAGATTATATATATCCGCACGCAGCCTGAAAAATTCTGCCAGTCCATCCATGGCGGATTTCAACTCTTCACCTTAAACAGTATGCTGGGTTTGGTATTTATACCTAATGCCGCCACACGGTCGTCCGGAAAGTCGGGAAGCACGGACTCTGCGGAAGGATATTTAGACTTCAGCTCCGTCAACGGGCCTGCGTCAAGGGCGCGATTCCAGCAGGCAGCCACACAGGCAGGTTTCAGATTATTTTTAATGCGATCCAGGCACATAGTGCATTTGGTCATTCTGGGCCTGTCAGGAGCGCCGTAAGAATAGCTGCGATATTCAGGATCGTAAAACTGCGGCGCCTCCCAGGGGCATGCCTCCCGGCAACGGCCGCATGATATGCATCCCACGTTTGAAACCAGTACAGCTCCGTATTGCGGATCTTTGGATATTATACCCATGGGGCATACCTTCACGCACGCCGGATCTTCACAATGATTACATCCCACAGAAATATATCGGCGGTCAACTGTGCTGGAAAAAACGCCTTTACCGTCCATAGCCACCGAGCCGGTTTCGCTTGTGGTTACCCTGCGCCAGTCCTCTTTCATGTAATATTTGCGGTACAGGGCGTAATTGGTGGTTTTCGTGGCCGAATTGATAAAATAGCTGCCCTTCTCAGCCGCACCGTCAGCTACCATATATGCCGATTCATATACGGCCTTCGACGCCGGGGCCGCATTGATCGCCGCATCGCCCCTGCGCTCGTCATTCCAGTTCTTGCAGGCTGTGGTACAGGTCTTACAGCCTATGCATCTATCCTGATTAAAATAAAATCCCCACTGGTTCATACTTGCCTCCTCATTCCGGCTTCGTCAAACTGATTTCGCATGGGCCTGACTGGGCGGGAACCGCTCCGCCGCACCAAAGGGAGTCTTCCCCGAAGTAGTCGTTTGTGAGCACATTGTCGTTGCCGCCCAAATCCACGGGTGCGGTCGTTTCAAAGAATTTGTCCGGGTTCGCTATATCCTGCCCCGTCTGCATCCACACTTTCACCATCTCCGTGGAAGAAGGACGGTACCAGGCGCCGTGCTCTATACTTACAACCCCCGGAAGGATCTGTTGTGTCAGGTGAGCCGGAATTTTTATACAACCGCGGTCATTATATATATAAACCAGATCCCCCTCCTTGATCCCCCGCTCACCGGCGGTAGAAGGATTAATCTTGACCACCTGCGGAAACTGGTCCTTAATAGCCGCCACGCCGTCAAACACCGTGTGTCCGCGGTTCCTTGACTTGTTCGTCATATAATAAAGTTTATAATTGCGCCCGCTGATCGGCGAATTGTATCCGGTAAAAGTGCCCAGGGGATTGGCCGATGGAATGCTTCTGTCGAAAAACATCTCATAACCCTGTATAACCGGCTGATAACAGGCCGTGGCGCTTCTCCATCCGCCCGGGTAATAAAGAAAATCAGGCAGATCATCTGCAGGGCGTTTCGTACCGGGACGCATAGCCCTCATCGGTGAATAAAAGTTAATAAATCCGGTGGATGTGTCAAGGGTGCCTGAAGGGGTGTATGTTTTCATCGGTACGATAGGTTTGTCTTTGGGGGTAACGACTGTATACGAACCCTCCTGTTTCAGCGTATCAAGAGAAGGCAGCTCCGCGTTCGGCTGGCCGGTTGAACTTTTGTACAGGTTGGTCAGTCTCAGACTTGTAAACGCCTCTTCCCCCTTTAAATCAAACGGAACCACAAGGAGCGGGCTGGGTCCGCCGGCATTGTTCATGGCGGCATTCAGCCTGTTCCAGAGCTCGGTCTGGATTTTATCCTCCGGCCATGTATCGTACATAACATCCACTGCTTTCTGTCTGTGGTAAAGTGTGCTCATCCCGAGCCCGGGAGAGTAAGAATCGTCTGTTTCAAGGTGCGTGCAGGCGGGCAGCACTATATCAGCCATCATTGCGGTCGGTGTCATGACCTGATCAATAACCACGAGCGTCGGTACCTTCATATAGGCGGCCCTGTTTTTGCTGGAATTGGGATGGGTCATGATATTGTTCATATTAGAGTGGATGACTATATCCACCTGCAGAGGCAGATAGCTGGTTATATCGAAACCAAACTGGTACTTCACGTCATTAATCAGATCCTGCTTGCGCCTATGGTCTTTTCCGGTCAATACCACATGCTGCCAGGAGGCAAGTTCAAGGTTTATCGCGGCAGCGGTTCTGGGGTCGGTAGCATTGGGTTGTGAATATATATCAACACCGCCGGCACTGAAAGTCAGTGATTCGGAGAATGAACCCATCGACATGCCTGCGAGACCGCCGCCCGATTTTTCCACATAACCGCACATGGCGGACAGGCAGAACATCGACCACACCCATTCACTGGCATTCCATGCTCTCTGCGGGCCGCCGCCGGTCTCTATGAAAGCTGCATCGGTGGCATGGTTTGCGTATTCTGAGTACTTGAAAGCAAGGGCTTCGATCACACCGGCATTTACACCCGTCAAGCAGGAGACATAATCAAGCACCTTGGTGTATCTATCCAGTGCCTCGCCGACATTTGCCGGTACTGCCGGCTGTTCATATTTGTAGCCATCGGCGCTGCTTTTGCCCGTAGCCACTGGAGCTCCGGCCCATTCAACTTCACGGCTTTCCAGATATTCCTGATATGACTCGCCTGCCGGAACCCTGAACTTGAACCCGTGAAGCGCCGTCCCTGAAGACAGGCTTACACCGTCCGCGTTGAAACGGTCCGAAGGCACTATATCCCTTGTGGCTTTGATAGGAAAGTTGATCCTGTCCATTCCGGTTGCGGGCCCCTGGCTGACCACAGTGTCGTTCTCCCAGAAGCCAAAACATTTACGGGCGGACTGATCCGCGCCCACAGCCGGGTTTGTCAGATATGCGGCGCTATAGCGTTTATTCTTATAGATCACATAGGCAAGTGCGGTGGCAAGTGCCGCGTCGGTCGCCGGGCGGCATCCTATCCATCTGGGTATACTTATGGTATTATTACCTCCTCCCAGATCGGCGTGGCGGGTGTATGCATAATTCGGAAGGCCGCTGGAAAGCACCGCCGCGGCATCGGAATGATTGGCGGCTATCACAACCATCGGGATCCCGTTTTCTTTCACTTTCGCATTCAGAAAATGAGTGTGGATATTCCAATATGTAGTGCGGGTGGTATCCAGCGCCCATGTGATCATAAACTTGGTATTATATCTGTCCGTGCGGCTGTTTATCGATGCGCTGTAGCCTACCGTGTCGAACTTACCCAGATCGACACCGCCGTACGATTCGTTGCCGTACATTCTGATAAACGGCTTTTTACCGGCGTAATAAGCTATCGTGGACCAGTAATAATAGTGTGAAATAACCGGGGCATAAGGCAGGTTTTCGCTGTCCGCCCTGTCATAAGCGGCTTTCAGCTTTGTAACAACCGCATTCAGCGCTGTATCCCATGACACGCGCTTGAAGCCGTTCGGGTCACCCTTAGGTTTTGTGCCGTCCCTCATCAGCGGATATTTGAGCCTGTCCGGCTGATAAAGGATCCCCTGGTATCCGCCATAACAGCGGACGCACGCCCGCAGCTCCATAGGCTTGCCCAGTTCGGAGCCGTCCCACTCCGCCTGTGCATCCGCATCGGAGCCCCTCTGTTTGTCCCCGGCGGAGGTAAACCTCACAACTTTACCGTTTTTCACATGCACTTTTTGCTGGCAGCGGCTTCCACAGTTGTATGGGCCGGTTGTATGGAGAATTGTCTCCGTATTGGGGTCATACACAAGGCCTTCGGCGGGGGCCAGCACCTGATCGCCATTGCCGTTTGAACCGCTGCAGCCGCTGACGGCGGCGGCGGCCACGATCGCTCCGGTGGCCTGCAAAAGGCCACGACGGGTAATTTCCATCTTCATCCTTCTCCTCCTGTGAAAATGTTGATGGTTGATTAATATGATCAAACTGACGGAAAGTTAATGGCCAGAATTTTTATTTGTGAGCTGCCAGATCTATGCTAATTCAGAACAAGAGTATATTTAACAATGTCCAAGCTGTTGTGTGACAGCATGCGCAATGGCCTGCACTCCTTTGTCCATAACGTCCAGCGGCTTGCAGAGTGCAGTCAGCAAAAGGTGGGAGGATCGGCCATGGGTGTAAACCACGCCGGGAATGGCGTAGTAATCAGGGCAATCGAAATTGAGCTTCTGAGTATCTATACGTTCATCAAATTTAATCCAGGCATGGTAATTAATGCTCCCCTTATGCCATTCAGCTATTCCGCCCAAGTGGCGGCGCAGAATGGCATCCAACCCGTCGATCCATTGTGGAAGTACAGCACGTATGTTTTTCATGCTTTCTTCGTACAAATTTTCAACCAGCATAATATTTGCCAAAAGCTCATTCATTATTGTATGCGGCCCCGTGAACTGAGTCCTGACATCGACGATGCGTTTAGATATGGTATCCGGCACTACCGCCCACGCCAGTTTGAGTCCGGATATGCACATACTGGCAAAAGTGCCAATGTAAATTATCTGGTCGTATTCGTCTGAAGCTTTCAGCGGCGGCGGCGGTTCCGTCCGCCATAAATCACGCAGCATGTCGTTCTCAATAACCGGAATGCGCAGTTTTTGGCAGATCGAAAGAATTTCATCCCTGCGTGTATGCGAAAATGTTATCCCTGTTGGAAAGTGGTTGACAGGGTTCAAATAGAGCATGTTCATATTTTTACGGTTAACTTTCCGCTGAAAATCCTCCGGATCAATCCCCTCGCCGTCGTAGCTAATAGGATAATAGTTCGCGCCTATAGTATAAATATTACCCATAGCGGCGATCATATCGTTCGCCATCGTATAGTAATTCATACCGGAACGTAAAAGGGCATGGTGTATAATATTGACAGCTTCCTGATAGCCGCTGAAAACTACAATGTTGTCGGGAGACGTATAGATGCCGTACTTTTTAAGATATTCCGCCAGCGTGTTTCTTAAAAGCGGGAGCCCGCTATGGTGCATATCATTCATAAGCTCGGAATAGCCTGCTACATGCGGTAAAAGCTCCATAGCTTTTATAAGCGGCTCATACGGATGGAACGGCTCCTCAGCCAATCCGTAAGAGGTAAGCAGGACAGGATCTCTCTCAACCTTGTCCACCAAATCCCCAAGTGTTTTACGGTTTGAAACCTGCAGGCCCGATGTGACAAAACGCTGCCAGTCCGGCGTTTGCCCACCCACAAGGCGTTCCCATGCGTTCTGCGACACCACTGTGCCGGAACGTGGCACGGTTTCAAGGAAGCCAGCGCTCTTGAGTTCGTCAAACGCCTCGGCAATGGTTCCCCTGCTGACCGCAAACTCGTCCGCAAGTGTGCGTTCAGAAAGACGCGTGCCGGCAGGGTAATACCCGAATTTAATCATATTTTTAATGTGCTCAGCGATCTGCTGATAAAGAGGTAACGCCGAATCCTGAACAGGCATCCATTTTGCGCACATCCCTGGTCATACCCCGCAGAGCGGCTTAACAAATCAGATGGACTTGATAAACCCGCCATAATTATGCTGAATATACGATCGTACGTTCGGTTCCTGAAACAGTTTCACAGCAATTACTGAAGAATCCCCCGGATTGTAAATCATAATATCCTCATGCCGTTTGGGAACAAAAGAAACAGCCGCCATGTTATCCAGAAGGCCGTTCAATTGGGCGGGGGTACTGATCACTATTGCTTCAATGTTCCCCAGATTGGATTCCGTATACTCCACGGCGTAGTGGGCAAACTTCCTCGCAAGGGCCAGGGAAGAAAGCATTTCTTGCGTTATGGTGAGGGATGATTCCTTATCCCGGTACAGATAAAACGCGTTGGCGTCGTTGTACTGTGTGATTTTCACCACATATTCAAGAGGAACGGAAGACTCAAGCCTGCTCCGGTGGTGGATCCTGAACTCACTGTCCGCAAGCTTTCTTCTCACCATCTGTGCTGCCACCTTCATAAGCAGAGGCAGGGGAAGTGAATCGGGGGCACAGAACTGCTTGACGGGAGTTATGGTGCGCAGATCGTCGCTTATATCCACAATCGGGTTCGTCCTTACAGGCACAAGGTCAAACAGGTTGGGCTGCAGCGAAGGGATATGGTTCGGTATTTTGATAATATTGTCTTCGGCGAAATAGTAGGTGTGGTCCAGCTTGTCCAGCGACAGCATCAGCCGCTTCTTCCCCTTTATGGACAGGAGGCGCAGAAACAAGCTCAGATCTCCCACTTCCGGCAGGGGACGTATCAGCTCGCACGGAGTGGCGCCTATATCGAACGGCATATATGAAGCAATGTCAAATAGGCTTTCCCCCTCCCTGCTCGGTTCGTCGGAGAGGATTATCATCCTGTCAATGTCTTTAACTTTCAGAATATCATGAACATAGTCCGACAGCATGCCGCTTTCGATATACGGAGCCAACGATTCGGCATTTTCAACGGTCCCTTCCTGTGCAATCCCGTCTATGGCGGCGGAATAAACGAAATAACGGAGCTGCTGCTTGTTATGCACCAGTAATATACCGTCCGTGGTGGCGCTTTTCCTGGTTTCACGCGGTTTTTCCATATGTACCGGTTTATGCGGATTTCTCAGTACCGGTGGGGGCGGAGGGGACAAGGTTTCAGAGGCATGGGGCAGTTCGGCAGCAGGGGCGGGGATCTCAGCCGTGGACTGTATCTCCGGCTCCTCCGGCGGAACGGTCGATTCACCCTTATGCACAGGCTTGATGACCATATCGTTGGGTATGGAGGGAGCCATGATCTCGGTGGTATCCACAACCATATCGTCTTTTATGACTGTCTGGCACGCAAGACGGAACCCGGCATCCAGATTTATTCTGGCAAGGACGAGCTGCTCTTTTTTGTTGGGCTTTGAGATATTTCGCTGGTTTATATGGACTTTGCATTTGCCGCACTGACCATTGCCGCGGCAGAGGGTAGGAGGGATAACTTTTTCAGCGACAAGGGCACTGTACAGATTTGTACCTGTCTTAGCCTCTATGGCAAGGTTGCGGTTTTTTATAACTATGCGGACTGTCTTGCTGAAGAACATCTTCCCTACCCGATAGATCTTAACTCCATGTGTAGCGGAATTTATCTCCCATATCAAGACCTTTTATTGGGATTGTCCGTCACTTGTGCTGGCACAGCTCCGTCAGAACACCGTTTACACTTTTCGGGTGCACGAAAGCCACCATCATCTCATGAGCTCCTTCAACGGGCACTTCATTGATCAGACGTATTCCGCTCTCTTTGAGGGAGGCCAGCGCGGAATATATATCGTCCACTTCATAGGCTATGTGGTGCATTCCCGGACCGCGTTTTTCAAGGAAACCAGCTATGGGGCTGTCGGGCGAAGTGGGTTCCAGAAGTTCGATATGCACGTTATCCACAGTCAGAAATGCCGTCTTAACTTTTTGGGACGGCACATCTTCTATATGCGAAGGCTCCACCCCCACGGCTTTATAAAACGTCAGCGCCTCCTGAAGGTTGCTCACCGCTACTCCGATATGGTCGATTTTAGTTAACATCAGTTATTCCCCCTTTGCGCCAAAGGCACTTCCCTCTCTCCAACTCTCCCCCGGCGGGGGAGAGGAAGACATATCAGTCATGAATTGCGTTGTAGCGTGCCGAAAAACAGTTTGTCAAGCAGGATGCAATACGAGGCGCTTTTGAGGAGGCAAGCCGCAACATACTTACTGGTATGTGAGAATTGACCCAAAAAAACAACGAAGTAGTGCACCCGCATCACAGGCCGTTTTGACCCGGCTCCTTAACTGGTTAGCCCGCCCTGGGAGATGACCAACACCTGCCCGGGATAAATCCTCTTCGGATTAATCTTCGGATTCAGCCGCACCAGCGTGCTCAACGGCATGTTGTGCTGCCTTGATATGGTCGTCATATTATCCCCCTTACGCACTATGTAATATTTGGGCGCAAGGTTGGCAATCTCTTTGGCAAACGCCGTGTCATATTCATTTAAAGTCATGTTCTGCCCGGGGATAAAAAGCACCTTGGAAGTATATATAGTGTCATAATTAAAGCTGTTAAGTTTTTTCACCGATTCTACGCTCACATTGTACGCTCTGGCAATCCTTGCAAGATCGTCGCCCGGTTTGGCATGGTAGACTGCGTAACGGGTCAGATCCGATTGAGGATCCTCCACAAAGGCTGTCGCTGTCTCTTTCATGCCGAGCGGCACTCGCAGTGTGTACTTTTTCCCCGGGGGAGTCATAGGAGTGCGCAGTTCGGGGTTCAATTCCTTGAGGTTCTCCGGTGGGCAGCCCAGCACTTCGGCAATCACGAATATATTCACCTGACTGTTGACCTCTACATTGTCGTACAGCAGAGGGAGCACGCCGGGTGATTCAAAACCGTATTCCTTGATATTTTTGTAAATAAGCAGATGGGCGAGGTATTTGGGCACATAGTCCCGAGTTTCCAGCTTGAGTGTGCGCCCTGTGGCTATTTTAAAGAAGTCTTTGGATTTATGCGTTCTGGTGGCCCTGGTGATCTTGCCGGATCCCGCATTGTAGGCAGCTAAGGCAAGATACCAATCGTTAAATATCTCATACAGGTCATTCAGATGCTGCGCCGCGGCAAGGGTGGCCTTCTCAAAATCTTTTCGTTCGTCCACCCAGTCGTTCACGTCGAGGCCATACATTTTACCCGTGCCGCGCATAAACTGCCACATGCCCACGGCGCCCGCGCGGGAGTTGGCGCCGGGGTTGAACCCGCTCTCAGTAAATGCCAGCGCCACGAGATCCTGCGGAACCCCCTCCCTCTGAAAAATATCCCTTACTATGTACATATATTTATTGGAGCGGTCGAGCCAATTTTGCATAGTGGCATGGCCGCTGCCGGTAAAATATTTGAGGTAGTATTGCACCCGGGGGGTCATCGTCATTGGCACGTCAAACTCTGCGAACAGCTCCTGCAGGCGCTCGTCACTTATTACGGCCGCGTCGCTGTGGTCAAAAAGGGTAGAGGCTATGCCGAACTCCGGCAGCGGCACATTGACGTCGTTTATAGGTACAGTGTATCGCAGCTCACCTCTTTCGCCGCCCGCCGGAGGTACAACTAAAGCGGGGAGCTCAGTTACAGCTGTGTTTGAACCGGCGGCACATCCGTAAACCGCCGCAACCAATAATAAAAATAACCAGATATGAGCTCTCATGCAACGCTTATACGAATTTTCAAGTAAAATAGCAAGTATTATCCGCATTTTCACGCCACAAACTTACTTTTCCATATATATGCTGTGGCTCGGAAAAGCAAACTCTACGCCCATTTTGGTAAACTCATCCAGGATGGCGAAATTCACCTGCTGCAGCCTGTCCATATACATATCATAGTCTTTGTCCATGATAAAGTAGACTATCTCATAATTCAGACTGGAATCGCCGAACTCATAAAAGTGCGCCCGGCCGAACTCCGTATCCGGCGCAGCTTCCACTATATGCCGGACAACGGAAGGTATTTCCTTCGCTTTTTCAGCCGGAGTGTCATATTTGATCCCTATTTTGGTTGTCACTTTTCTTTTATTCATCACGTTAAAGTTAAGCAGCACGCTCTTCGTCATATCCGTGTTGGACATGACGACCTGCTCCCCTGTTGTGGAGGTTAACCGCGTACCTTTCAGTCCTATTGACTTTATTGTCCCCGTGACGCCGCCCACCTTTACCGTATCACCTATAGTAAACGGCTGGTCTATTATTATCGTGAAATAGTTGAAAAGATCACCCAACAGAGTCTGGGATGCCAGTGCTATCGCCATGCCGCCAATACCCAGGCCGGTAAGCAGCGTGGTGACGTTAAAGCCGAAATTGCTCAATAAAAACAACAGCGCCATCGCCCAGAGCACAATGTTTGCGATGATGCCGGCACTGTGGGAAAGCATCGGGCTGCCGCCGTTACGCCTTACATATTCAGACACTGCCACCTTTACCACATCCACGGCATAGCGGACCACACAAAAGGTAACAATCAGCAGGCCAATTATACCGATGAAATTCTTGACTTTGTCCGGAAGCGTAAGATAGCGGGACGCTATATATACGGGCAGGTACCACACAATGGGCATAAGCTTTTTATCAGCGCGCATTAATAGAGCAACCGCCTGGTTTGTGGTTTTCATTGACAGCTTGTCCAAAACCGCAACAAGAACCTTGCTGACGATACGGAACACTATCGTCAATAAAACCAACATTCCTAATGCTATCAAATATTTAAAAACAGTATTATCAAAAAACACTGTGTCCAGATTGAAATTTTCCATACCCATGTATTCCTCCTACCATGAGTGTTACAAATTAAGGTCTGGCAAGCAGCCTCATTACAGTTATCGCACTCAACACGCCGGCCGTCAGAACAGCCTTGTTCCGCGCGAAGGCGTACCGCCCTCGTATTCTTCTATATCGGCGGTCACATGCTTATAATCGACATTCTTAAAATATTCAATTATCATATTTTTATATTGGCCGAGCGCCGCAACAGTTTCATTCACACCCAGTTCAAGGCGGGCAACTTCACCGTGGTCTTTTACTTTGAACTGCTTAAACCCGAGCTGGCTTAGAAACTCTTCCGCATCTTCGATCTTCCTGAGCTTTTCGGTGGTTATACGCTCCCCGTGAGGAAATCTTGTCATCAGGCAGGAGTATGAGCTTTTCAGCCAGGTGGGCAGGTGCATGATGCGGGATATTTCACGTATCTCCTGTTTATTCAGCCCCGCCTTCTCCAGAGGACTGTGAACACCCAGCTCTTTTACGGCGAGCCTGCCTGGGCGATATTTTTTTAAGTCGTCCGCCTGAGAGCCCTCCGCCACCGCCGAGATCTTAAGCACTTTCGCAAACGTCAGCGCACGGGTAAGCATATCCTGTTTGCATTTATAGCATCTGTTTTCGGGGTTATTTATAAGCGCTGCGTTTGCCAGAGTATCAACATCAATAATATGCAGATTCACGCCCATGTCTGCCGCCTGTTTACGGGCTTCCACCAGTAATTTCCGTGGCGTTATCACAGACCTGAAGAGGACTCCTTCCACTTTTTCCTTCAGTTGCTCTTTCGCAACAGCCAGAAGCAGCGAGGAATCCGTCCCGCCGGAATAGCACACCAGCAGACTGTCGAATCCGGAAAGATCGCCGTGCAGTAACTTCAGCTTTTTTTCAGTCTCAGCTCTCAGTTTGTCTTTAGCCATGTTATTTCTTCTTTTTATCCGTCGTGCTGTTTTTGGCAGGGGTAGCCTTTTTTGTCTCAGTTTTTTTGGTTCCTGTACTCTTTGCCGGAGTATTTTTTTTGCTTGTTGCCGCAGCTTTCTGTGTCGTCTGTTTGGCCGCCGTCTTATTGTCTTCCGCTGACAGTGTTTCCGCAAGGAATGATATGGCCGCCGTATACTTCATACTGCTGTTGTATCTGTGTATGGGACAGGCGTTTTCAAAGAATACAACGGAAATAAAGGTATCGTTATCTTTGTCCAGCTTCATCAGCACCCCACTGTCGTTATCAGGGTAAGCTTTACTAAACATTACACCTTTATTTTTCAGCGTTTTTACTGTCATCCTGTTCCCCGTGTCACAGGGTGAAGAGGCATAGGCACTGTCCGGCAGTGATTGTTTCAGCGCAACCAGCGCAGCGGTGTTTTTGCCTTTCTTCCAGCCGTGCTCTTTGATATAAAAAGCCACGCTTTCTATGGCGTCTTCATGAACGGCGACTATATCCACACGTCCGTCACCGTTGCCGTCTTTACCGTAACGCATTATGTTGTCTGGCATGAACTGGGCTATCCCTATAGCTCCGGCATAAGACCCCCTGTAGGACAGAGGATCGGCTTTCTCCTTATCGGCAAGGATAAACAGTTTGGTTAACTCCCCTTTGAAATAAGTTGATCTGCGGGGATATTCAAACGCAAGGGTACCCAGGCTCGTGACGGCGGTTCTTTTAAATTCAGTCTTTCCGTAGGCCGATTCCACCCCAATTATGGCTGTAATAACATGAGAAGGAACATCCCAGCGAGCAGAAGCGTTATCTAAGGCCTTTTTGTTATCAGCCATATACTTTTTTCCGCTGTCAATCCTCTCTTTTGAAAGAAGCTTGTCGGAATATTCAGGCCAAAATTTCTTTTCCGCCGGGATATCCATCAGCTCCACAACCCTATAATCGAAGTAGCTGCTGTCAAACGCTTTTATCAGGATAGAGTTATCCAGTTTATATTTAACGGATATTTCTTTTATATAATCCTGCACATCCTGGTATTTAGACATTGCCTCCATACGGCGCGTACTTGTGTTGTCCTCAGGAGTGATAGTTTTATGATCGAATTTATTTTCGACTGCTTTTACAGGAATAGCGGCAGCGGTTTTCTTGGCGGACGGCCCAGACACAGTGGCGGCACAGGCGGCACAGAAAACTGAGATACAAAAAAAGATTAATACGGATACTGTTATATGTCCTTTCATAAGATATAGCTTCTTTGAATTTGTCTTTTATGTCAAGTGCCTGTTGCGGATAATTATTTGCTCCTCCCCCCCTTTCGTATAAAAATATGATGTAAATTAACTAATTTATGTGCTATAAAGGCGACCGGGGGAAGTATATCAATGTATAGCCCTGATGACTCGGCAGTTTTGCGCGATATTTATAAAACCATGGTGGAGTGGGTGCGTTTTGCCGACCAGAAAATATCCATCATGCTGGCCATACACAGCGCCATAATCGTATTTATAGTAAGGGGGATAGGCTCATCCACAAGCGGCATGTTTATGGATATCGAACAGGCTGTCCTGCTTATACTTACCCTGTCCGCGTGCTTTTTCCTGCTCTACGCACTTAAACCCCGCGTAAGAAATATATATGTGACTCCTGAAAAAGTAAATGTATACTCATACACTGATATATGCACCCTCACACCTGCCGAATACATGAAGATAGTGGTGAGCAACGGTATAATCAGCGCAGGTAACCCACTTGCTGAAGATTTATCCAGCCAAATTGTAATAAACAGCAATGTGGCGGTTAAAAAGTTCCGTCTCATAAAGAATGTCGTCTATTTCGATTTTACCATTATAGCAATAGCTGCATTATATGTGGTAATCCATCGGCTGCTCAATCTGATCATATAATAATGTGAAAAAAAACTGAATGTTTCCAAAACTTTCTGCTTTTCTTGTGCAATGCGTTTTTTTTATAAAACTCAGAACAAATTATGTGAAAATATTTCAACAGATATCCACATACTTTTCCAGCCACAGATTATTGTTGCTGATGTATTTTTTTTACTTGTCAACATGATCGAAAACCTCTAATATTGATTCATATTTTATTTAAAAGAAAAATAAATATAGTTACTTTGATTGTTTTGTAGAAAAATACTGACAGGGGATCTCCGTATATGAAGTTTACAATAATGAAAGAAGCGCTTTACCCGTTACTCCAATACGCCGGAAATTTCACCACCTCCAAAAATCTTAACATGATTCTGCAGAACATTTTAATTGAGGTGGACGATAATAATGTTATATTAAAGGCTACAAACTTTCAAACCGGATTCAGTTGTGTTTTAGGAGCGAATGTTATAGAGCCGGGCACAACCACCGTTTCGGCAAAAAAACTCTCCGATATAGTTAAAGCTATGCCTGATGGAAAGGACATCGACTTTATATTCGACGGATCAAGGTTGCATGTTAAATCAGGAAAATCCGTTTTTCAGCTCTCCACCATGGATGCTGCTCTTTTTCCGAACAGTCCTACAATAGCTCCGGAATACGCTTTTGATATCAAGGGAAATTTACTGATCACCCTCTTTAAACGAATTGCATTCTGTATATCTAACGATACCTCCAAAATAGAGTATAACGGCGCGCACATGAGTGTGATGGCTGACAAGATAGAAATATCCTCCGCCGATTATCAGCGTATCGCCACAACCTCGGCTACGTTTGAAGGTGGTTTTTCCGATGAATTTATCGTAAATATCCCGAAAAAGACAGTGACCGATATCACGAAAATATTTGAGAATGCCGACAGCGTGCACGTCATTACAGATAAAAGGCAGATCTCATTCAACACAGATAACGTTACAATCACCTCTAAACTGATAGATAAATATATTAAAAGCCTGACTAGGCTTTTCCAGACGGAGTACAAACTTACTGCGCTGATGGACAGAAACGAACTGACGGAAGTTGTCCGGCGTATATCCGCCATCACCAGCGAGATAACGCACGGGCTCCTTTTCTCGTTTCAGAATTCGCAGCTCACAGTTTCAAGCCTTGAAACGGAACACGGCAAGGGTACAGAAATCGTAGATGGGGTGGATTTTAAAGGAGAGGCGATAGATATAATCTTTAACGCGAAACATCTTCTTGAAATTCTCACGAACACGGATTCCCCGAAGGTTACTTTCGCCATGAACTCAAAAACTCAGCCGGCGCTTATTCTGCCGGATAACGGAGAGGCAAAATATCTGTTGGTACCGATATCGATAGAGAAACTCGCTTAGAGAAATGTCCCTCTCCAGAATAGAGTTGCAAAATTTCCGCAATCACAGGTATTTTGCGGCAGATATACCGCAGTTGCTTTACGTGCATGGAGACAACGGCGCGGGGAAAACCTCTCTGGCGGAATCGATTTATCTGCTGCTCACCCTGAAAACTTTCCGTCACAATAATATAACCGACCTTAAAACTTTCGGAGAATCCTACTTTCGCATAAAAGGTACTTTTGTTAATAAAGATGTCTGCGAAGCAGTTTACTTTTACCAGGATAAGCGTACGGTGATGACGGACGGCGCCGAATGTCAAAACCTGTCCGTCTATACACATATGCTGCCCGTAGTATGTTACTCTCCTGGTTTTGAATCGGTCTTTTCACAACAACACTCCGAACGGCGGCAGTTCTTGGACCGGATGATCTTTTATACCGATCCGTCTCATCTTCAGGACGTGCGCCAGTACAATGCTCTGTTGGTGCGTAAAAGAGCTGAGCTGGACAGGGAAACACCGGGCGGGGAGCTTATATCTGTTTTAAATGAACGGATGTTACCACTGTCCGAAAGGATATCCACTCGCAGGCAGGCACTGACAGCCGCCATCAACGGGAAAATTGCCTGTGAGCCGGAGCTGACCGCGGCTTTTCTGCCGGAGATGAACCTGGCGCTGAATATCAGCTCACTGGACGACAGGGACGAGGGGAAAGAGATCGTTTCAGGCCGCCCCCTGTATGGCGCCCACAAAGATCTGCTCTATCTTAAGCAGGGCAATAAGACTGTGGAGAAGTTTCAGTCGTTTGGACAGAAGAAATCCGCCCTGCTTTTTCTTTTGTATTATTTTGCAATTCGTATTGAAGAATGCCGTAATTGTGGTATAATAATACTTTTGGATGACTTTGAGGCGGGCCTTGACGGACGGCGCTGCGGCATCCTGAACGGGCTTTTTCTGGATGGCGCTTCCGGGCGGAGGCAGCTTTTTATGACCGGCCTGAATATCCAGCATTATAAAGGCGTTGAGACGCTGGCGCTGCCCGTGTAACATGGGGCAGTGCGCCTGTGTGAAATTTTGAGGTAAATATGTCTGAAAACAATTACAGCGAAAGTAGTATTAAGGTCCTTGAGGGGCTCCAGGCGGTCCGGCATCGCCCGGGGATGTATGTGGGCTCCACAGGGTTAAGGGGGCTGCACCACCTTATCTACGAAGTAGTTGACAACTCTATCGACGAAGCGATGGGTGGATATTGCGATAATATTAAAGTCACAATACATCTGGACAACTCCGTCACAGTCGACGACAACGGCCGAGGTATTCCTGTCGGTATGCACCCCACTGCGAACAAGCCCACCGTAGAGGTGGTGATGACGATCCTGCATGCCGGAGGCAAATTCGACTCCGACTCCTATAAGACTTCAGGCGGCCTCCATGGCGTGGGCGTGTCTGTCGTGAACGCCCTTTCAGAATGGCTCGAGGTAACTGTCTGTCGTGAAGGCGGCATGTACTTCCAGCGTTACGAAAGAGGGGTGCCGGTTACCGGCGTCCAGCGCAGGGGGGATACGGATCGACAGGGCACGTCCATCCGGTTCAAAGCGGACAGCGAAATATTCGAAACCCTCGATTACCTCCATGAAACCATCGCCCGCAGACTGCGTGAGCTGGCCTTTTTAAACAGCGGGGTGAAAGTCACCCTGGTGGACGAGCGGGCCGACCTCATCAACGAGTATTTCGCCGAAGGCGGAATTGTGAGCTATGTAAAATACCTGAACAAGAATAAACCGCTTGTTTTTGACAATCCCGTTTCTATAAACGGCCAACATCAGGGTGTTGAGGTGGCGCTGGCCTTCGTTTACAACGACAGCTACGTTGAACAGATCATGTCGTATACAAACAATATCCATACGGAAGAGGGCGGTACCCATGAAGCGGGCTTTAAATCAGCGTATACTAAAGTTTTCAACAGCTATATCACTAAGTATGGGCTGATGAAAGAAAAGATCACCCTGACCGGGGAAGATATCCGCGAAGGGATGAGCGCCGTTCTTTCCATACGCATGACGAACCCTATATTCGAGGGGCAGACTAAAACCAAGCTGGGTTCCAGCCTGGCCAAGACGGCGGTGGAGGCTGTGATCGGCTCCACGCTGAACGATTACCTTGAAGAAAATCCCTCTGTGGTTAAAAAGATATTGGAGAAATCCCTCCAGGCCTACCGGGCACGGGAGGCGGCGCGCAAAGCCAAAGAGCTCACCCGGCGCAAAAACGCACTGGAGATATCTGCCCTTCCGGGAAAACTTGCGGATTGCCAGGAGAAAGACCCCGCCCTCTGCGAACTTTTCCTTGTAGAGGGAGATTCCGCAGGCGGTTCCGCGAAACAGGGGCGCGATAGACGTACCCAGGCGATTCTGCCGCTGCGGGGTAAAATTATAAATGTAGAGAAGGCGCGGTTCGATAAGGTGCTTTCCAGCAATGAAATACGCACACTTATAACCGCCCTCGGCACAGGGATCGGCGCTAACGATTTCAATGTGGACAAGATTCGCTATCATAAAGTCATAATAATGACCGATGCCGATGTGGACGGCGCGCATATCGCCACTCTTATTCTAACCTTCTTTTTCCGTCACATGCGGGAGCTTATCGACCGGGGCTATCTCTACCTTGCAAGCCCTCCACTCTATAAACTGAAAAAAGGAAAACTGGAGCGGTATATACAGACTGAAGAAGAGTTGGAATCTTTTCTGCTCGACACCGCGGTATCGGAGTTGAACATGCCTGCCGTCAGCGCTCAGCGCCAGAAAGATGTTTACGGCGCAGTCCTGTCTTTTGTCCGTCTCACTAAAAAGCTGGCGAAAAAGGGCTACACCCCCCTTCTTGCCAAGGCGATAGCCGACTATCAGGGCCTTGATATCGCCGCTCTAAGCAACGAAGAGTTTGTGACGGGGATGTATAATTCTTTCAAAGAGCGCGATCTTCTGAATGAGTACAAGAAGGTTGAAATAGAGTTCCATGAGCCTTTTCAGCGATATGCCATAGTGTTTCTGGGCTCCTCGGCGGAGGCGCATCTTGATGCGAACTTTATAAACAGTCAGGATTTCCGTGACCTCCGCAGGCTGGGTTCGTCGATAAAGGAACTGGGCAGCGGCCCTTATGAGATTGTGCAGACTGCAAATAGTGCGCCGCTTGCTTTCAACACGCTGGATGAACTGGCCGCTTTTATAGACGAGCGCGGAAGGAAGGGGCTTTATATTCAGCGCTACAAAGGCCTCGGTGAAATGAATCCCGATCAGCTTCAGGAAACCACGATGGACCCGACTAAGCGTGCGCTTTATCAGGTCCGTATTGAGGATGCGGAGATGGCGGACGAACTGTTCTCCCTCTTGATGGGGGATATTGTTGCGCCCCGCAGAGAGTTCATTGAAAAGAACGCGCTCAATGTGCGCAATCTGGATGTATAGTAACGGTTAAATATTCCAATAGCGGTAATCAAAGCGAAGGAACTGAGCGATTTAGCGTGATAAGCAAAAGCATGGATCAGGCGAAGCTTGTTTCACGTGAAACATGAAGGTGATTTATAGATGAGTGACAATAAAGAGATTATGAAACCAATCCCCGTGACAGTGGAGGAGACGCTCAAGACGAGCTACCTTGACTACGCCATGAGCGTTATCGTGGGAAGGGCGCTGCCGGATGTGCGCGACGGGCTGAAGCCTGTTCACCGCCGGGTGCTTTTCGCCATGCATGAGATGGGGGTGGAGTATAATAAACCTTACCGCAAATCGGCGCGTATTGTGGGTGATGTTATCGGTAAATATCACCCTCACGGTGACGCCGCCGCATACGATACCCTTGTGCGTATGGCGCAGACCTTTTCACTCCGTTATCCGCTTGTGGACGGGCAGGGTAACTTCGGCTCCATAGACGGGGATTCCGCTGCCGCAATGCGTTATACTGAAGTGCGCATGCAGAAGATCACAACGGAACTTCTTGCGGATCTCGACAAAAATACGGTTGATTTTTCCCCCAACTACGACGCTTCCCTTGAGGAGCCGAACGTTTTCCCCACCCGCATACCGAACCTGCTCATCAACGGCTCCAGCGGCATCGCTGTGGGTATGGCTACGAATATTCCGCCCCATAACCTTACAGAGGTGATGGATGCACTGATCCTCAAAATCAACAACCCCGATACCACCGAAGCGGAAATATTGGGTATTGTTAAGGGGCCCGATTTCCCAACGGGCGCTATGATAATGGGCCGCTCGGAGATCACAAAGGCGTATAAAACGGGCCGCGGGTCTGTGAAAATGCGTTCCAGGGCCGAGGTGGAGTCGCTCAAAAACGGCAAAGAGCAGATCGTTATAACGGAAATACCGTACCAGGTCAATAAAGCGGTGCTGATCGAAAAGATCGCTGAGCTCGTCCATGAGAAAAAAATTGTTGGCATATCCGATCTGCGGGACGAATCCGATATGAACGTCCGCATAGTCATCGAGCTCAAAAAGGGTGAGGTCGCGGACGTCATCCTCAACCAACTCTATAAATTTACCCAGCTTGAGTCGAGTTTTGGCATAAACATGGTGGTGCTGATAGGCGGCCGGCCCAAACTGACAACTCTTATGGAAATACTGGACGAGTTCATAGCGCATCGGATTGTGGTGGTGACCCGCCGGACAATCTTCCTCCTGAAAAAAGCTGAAGATCGCCTGCATATAATTGAAGGGCTGCGGATTGCGGTGGAGAATATTGACGAAGTGGTAGCGATAATCAAAAGCTCTGCCGACTCCCAGCAGGCCAAAGACAGACTGAAGGAGCGGTTCGAACTCTCCGAAATCCAGGCTCAGGCGATCATGGAAATGCGTCTCTCGCGTCTGACCGGTCTTGAGATTGACAAGCTGAATGCCGAATACGAGACGCTCCTGAAAGATATAGAATATTTCAAACTGATACTTTCAAACAGGCCGACTCTCATGGGAATAATTAAAGACGAGTTTGAGGAAGTGAAAAAAACTTACGGCGATAAGCGTATGACCGAAATAGCCGACGCTGCCGGTGAGTTTGAAGTGCTGGATCTTATTCCGAACGACGATATGGTTGTCACTATCACTCATGGCGGATATATAAAGCGCACCCCTCTTTCCAATTTCTCCGCCCAGAAGCGCGGCGGCAAAGGGAAAAGCGGCGCCGCTTCCCGGGTGGACGATTTTGTGGAGCAGATCCTTGTCACCACAAATCATTCGCAGCTCTTTTTCTTTACGAACAAGGGGCGGCTACACTTCCTTGACGTATATAAGTTGCCTGAGATGAACAGAGATACCAAGGGCAGGCATATTTCCAACTTTATTGCCGTGGAGGGAGGCGACAAGATAGCGTCAATCCTCGCCGTCGCCTCTAAAGACGAAAATAAATCGATCTTCTTCGGCACACGTAAAGGCGAGATTAAACGTATAAGCATATCAGAATTTCAGAGCGGCAGGAAGGGTATGTTGGCTATGAAGCTGGACGATGGCGACGAACTTGTGGCCTCCCTTCTGACGGACGAAAATGACAAGATATTTATGGCGTCAAAACAGGCAAAAAGCATCCAGTTCTTCGCAAAAGATATCAAACAGCGTAAACGTCAGGCGGGCGGGATCCGTGGCATGAGGCTGGGCACGGATGATGAAGTGGTATCTGTAGAGGTCATTACCGACCAGGGGGACATTATGACTGTCACCGCCAACGGCTACGGCAAACGTACAGCCATATCCGATTACCGCGAACAGTCCCGGGGCGGAGCAGGATTGAAGCTCTGCAAAGTGACTCCCAAAACCGGACCGGTGGTCGGTGCCATCCAAGTGCAGCCCACAGACGATGTGATGATGATCACCCGAAGCGGAAAGACTATCCGTTTTGCAGTGTCCGATATATCGGTGCTGAACAGGGATACTCAGGGCGTGAAGCTGATGGATACGAGCGGTGATGAGATCATCTCCGCCGCAGTGGTTCGCGACGACGGTGAAGCCGAAGAAGCATAGAAACTTTTATTCGTCATTCCGGGCTTGACCCGGACTCCAGGATAAAATTAGTAAGGAAAATCCTTATTGTTTAATTTTGGGTTGCGGCCCGGGACCGCAATGACATGGTAACATTGCGGAGGTAGTTTATGAGCGCCATAATAATCGATGGTCAGGCCGTTGCTGCAAAAGTCAGAGGCGAAATCGCTGATAAAGTGGCGGAATTGAAAACATCCCACGGTAGAGTGCCGGGGATCGCTGTTGTGCTTGTGGGAGATGATGCCGCGAGCCAGGTTTACGTCGCATCCAAAGAGAAAGCCGCTATTGCTGCGGGCATGCACTCCATTGTGCTGCGGCTTCCTGTGTCCACGCCAGAAGAAGAACTTATTTCAGTTGTGGAGAGACTCAACAAAGATGCGCAGATTCACGGCATACTTGTGCAGCTTCCATTGCCGAGGCATATAAATGATGGGAAGATTATCATGGCCATTTCACCATCGAAAGATGTGGACGGTTTTCACCCTATTAATGTAGGTAAACTCCACATAGGGGAAAAAACTTTTGTCTCATGTACGCCGTTTGGAGTTATGCGCCTGTTGAGAGAGTATAATATAGACCCCGCGGGCAAACGTGCCGTCGTGGTGGGGCGAAGCAACATAGTGGGGAAACCGATGGCAGCCCTCCTGTTGCAGGCCAACGCTACAGTTACAGTCTGCCACTCCAAAACGAAAGACCTTCCCAGTGTGTGCAGGGAGGCTGATATTCTTGTCGCCGCCATAGGCCATGCGAAGATGATAACAAAAGAGTATGTCAAGCCGGGCGCTGTGGTGATTGATGTCGGTATGAACCGTGTGGATGGCAAACTCTGCGGCGACGTGGATTTTGCCAATCTGTTGGATACTGCCTCAGCGATGACTCCCGTGCCGAAAGGGGTTGGCCCCATGACGATAGCAATGCTTATGAATAATACCCTGCAGTCGTTTATGGAACATTCGGTCCGGTGACCCGCGCGGTCAGGATGGTGCCATGTCGACTATAGTCGCGCCGCTCACACCGGTTCAGCGATCCGCAGTCATAGTATTGCGGGTGAGCGGCCCGGAAATTAAAAACCTTTTCACGCTTTTCAACGTCAATCCGCAACCTCGTGCTGCGACACTCTGCAGATATATATCTAAAAAGCATCCATCGGTTCAGGACGATGTTCTTCTCACATATTTTAACGCCCCTCACAGTTATACCGGTGAAGACGTGCTGGAGATCTCTTTCCATGGAAACCCTCTGATAGTGCATGCGGCGATTGCCGACATGCTGGCAATGGGGGTGCGCACCGCAGAAACAGGCGAGTTCACCAAAAGAGCATATCTGAACGGGAAGATGACGCTTGCCCAGGCTGAAGCAGTAAACGCTCTCATAAACGCACATACGGAAACCGGGATATCCGTCGCAAAAAACACACTTGACGGCAAGCTCGACAAGGTTTTTTACGAGGTACGAAAGGGGCTGACCCGGCGGCTCGCGGAACTGGAGGCAGCAATAGATTTTTCCGAAGAGATGCCGGAAACGGCCGAGAATAACCCGCTGGAAAGCATTGCCTCCGCGCTGGCAAAGCTTAATAAGTTGCTGGATGAATACCGCTCCGCCCAGATGGCGTTGAATGGAGTACGGGTTGTGATAGCCGGCGCCCCGAACGCCGGAAAATCAACCCTTTTTAATGCTCTGGTGGGGCGGGAACGCGCAATAGTATCAGATGAAGCGGGGACCACCCGCGACACACTGTCTGAAATGGTCAGCACGCACGGAGTAAATTTCGCATTGGTTGATACGGCGGGTGTCCGGGAGAGTGAATCGAAGGCAGAGCAAGCGGGTGTCCGGAGAACGATGAACGAGGTGGACGAGGCGGATCTTCTCCTAATACTTGTTGACCTCAGTGAAAAAGTATCCCCTGGTACAACCCTGCTTATGGAAAATACAAAGGAAAAGAGCAGGATAATAATCGGAACCAAGTGTGACCTGGCCACATTGCATAACTACTATGAGAAGAGAGTTGAAATATTGATTTCTGTGGATACAGATATTAATTTAGATGAACTAAGGGAGGAGATCGCTTCGAAAGTGGCCGGCCTTTTGCCCAAAGATGATTCAACACCGGCGATTCTTGCCGAAAGGCAGCGGAATGAATGCGCGGAATGTATCAGAGAGCTTTCTGCGATCACAAAAGACCAGACGCCAGATCTCCAGGCTTACCATCTTCGCCGGGCAGTACAAGCACTCGATCGTTCTCAAGGTGTTTTAGTCGCGGAACAGACACTTGACGAAATTTTTTCACGATTTTGCATCGGAAAATAGATAAATTGGTACAAACCGTTCAATGTTTCACGTGAAACATTGAAATAATATATTTTCTTTCAGGAAAATATTGAGAGGCTTAATTTAAATAATGTCTTTATTTGATGTAATTGTAATAGGTGCTGGCCATGCGGGTATAGAGGCGGCGTTGGCAGCGGCGCGCATGGGGGCGAAAGTGCTCATGCTCACAGGCAGCCTGGACAGCGTCGGCCTTATGAGTTGCAACCCTGCAATAGGCGGTCTTGCAAAAGGAAATCTAGTAAAAGATATCGATGCCCTCGGCGGCGAGATGGCAAAGTGTATTGATGCCACTGGGATACAATTTCGCATTTTAAACCGACGTAAAGGTGCAGCCGTCCGCTCAAGCCGGGCCCAGGCAGATAAAAAGCTTTATAAGGAAAGGATGCTCCGCACTGTTTTGGAACAAAACGGTCTTACTCTTTTTCAGGTGTATGTGAACGGCCTGATTGTAAAAAATAATCAGGTAAAAGGTGTGCGCACACAGATCGGCAAAGAGTTCTATGCGCCGAAGGTCGTCCTTGCGGCAGGAACATTTCTTCGCGGCGTGCTCTTTGTGGGGACGGATAGCTACCCCGGCGGCAGGATGAACGAACTGCCAGGACTTGGGGTGTCGGACAAATTGATCTCTCTCGGTTTTGATGTGAGACGGTTTCGCACTGACACCACTCCCCGCGTCCATGTGAATAGCATCAATACGGAAGGACTTGAAACGGTGTCGAGTGATGACCCGATTACTCCCTTCTCATTTGAAACCGAATCTGTGCCGCTGCAGCAGATCGATTGCCATGTCACGTACACAAACAAAGAGACGCATGGTGCAATCCGGGAAGGGGCGAAAAAAAGTGCGCGTTTTGACGGCACAATCCACAGCCTCGGCCCTCGTTACTGCCCGTCGATAGAAGACAAGGTGATCCGCTTTTCCGAACGGGAGCGGCACCAGATAATAATAGAGAGAGAGGGGCTCGATTCCAAAGAGGTTTACCTCAACGGCATGACCACCTCGCTGCCTTTTGACACCCAGGTTGCCATGCTGCGTACCATGAAGGGGCTTGAAAGTGCTGAAATTGTCCGCCCAGGATACGCCGTGGAGTATGATTATATCGCGCCCACGGAGTTGAAGCATACACTTGAGACCAAACGGGTTTCCGGACTTTACTTCGCCGGGCAGATTAACGGCACAAGCGGTTATGAAGAGGCAGGGTGCCAGGGTCTTGTGGCGGGCATCAACGCTGTGCTGGCGCTGGACGGTAAAGATCCGTTCATACTTTCCCGCAGCGACAGCTATATCGGGGTGCTTCTCGACGACCTTGTCACAAAGGGCACGGACGAGCCGTACAGGATGTTTTCCTCACGGGGAGAATACCGCTTGGTTTTGCGTGAAGACAATGCAGAGTATCGGCTTTTGGAAAAAGGATATGCTTTCGGTTTAATCAGTAAGGCAAGGCGCGAACGGTTTATCGCCGAAAAGGGAGAGGTGGAAAAAGAGATGGAACGCCTTAAGTCCACTTTAATTTCCCCGCAAAATCACGGCGGGGTTCTGGCAAAACTTGGTGTGGATATATCCCAGCAGTTAAGTGCGGAGCAGCTTTTGCGCAGAAATGAAGTAAGCTACGGCGATATTAAAGAGTTGGTTGGGGGGAGCGACCTTGCCCGCGTGGGGGAAGAGGTTGAAATAATGGTGAAGTATGACGGTTACATTCAAAAACAGAATCAGGAGATAGCAAAAAAAGACCTTCTGGAGCATGTACGCATCCCTGAAAAAATAAATTATAACGAGATCAAGGGGTTGCGCAGGGAACATGTGGAAAAACTTAATAATGTGCGTCCAACTACACTCGCACAGGCGGAAAGAATCCCCGGCATCACTCCTGCCGCCGTGTCGCTTCTGAGGATCTATATAGATAAAAACAGATAATATTTATGATTGAACAATATATTAATATCAGCGGCGACGCGGCAAAAAAATTTGATCTGCTTTATGAACTGGTTACGAACAGTCCGGTCAACGTGACGGCAATTAAGGATAAAGAAGAGTTTTATTTAAAACATATTCTGGACAGCCTCTATTTTTTCACTAAGCATCCGCTGAAGATCAAATCCATTGCAGATATAGGCAGTGGCGGCGGCTTTCCGGGGCTGGCGCTGGCCATTTATTTTCAGGAGTGGCATGTTACGCTGGTGGACAGCATAGGTAAAAAATGCAGTTTTCTGGAGAGTGCGGCGAAGGGCCTGGGGCTCGGCAACGTGCGTGTTGTGAACGCCCGGGCGGAAAATATGCTCCCGGCAAAATTTGATCTGGTCACCGCCCGCGGTGTGGGAAGTGTAAAAGAACTCTTGAAATATACCACACATCTGGTGCATGATAAGGGTGCTTGGTTGATGTATAAAGGGGAGCGGCTGGGCGAGGAGCTCGCCGAAGCCGGGGCAGTCCTTGGCAGGAGAGGTATAAAAAGTGAAACGATACGCGTTGAAACTCCGTTTACAAGGTCTTATCTGTACCTTCATTATTAGCGCTATGTTTGTGGGCTGCGCCGGAACTACCGCCACCGCCCCGGAGAGCTATGAAGTTTTCAGCCCCCAGTATTATATTCTGAAGAAGGTTGATAAATCCGATTATGAGAAGCTTAGAAAGCTGCAATTGTCAAAAAAACCGCAAACGGCCGCCGCGGCGGGGCTGATCCTCGGCATGTATTATCTGCGCTATGATAACGACACGGCAAAAGCAGAGCCGTTGCTCGTGAGTAATTATAACAGCAAAGACCTTGATCCATATATGAAGCGCACCGGTGAACTGTGGCTCATGGAACTTGCGATAGCGAAAAAGCAGGGGGCTGAGGCAAGAAGCTGGGCGGAAAAGGTTCGCCTTGTTGTAAAAGAACAATCCACTGATGAAGCGCTTCAGACATACTGCACCGTGATGCGGATATATCCCACCAGTTCAGGGCTCGGATATTACGGCTGCGTTGAAGAACGTTTAAAAGCGGTGTCCGGCAGCGAACAGCCCCCCGTTGTGGTGGAAACAAAACCCAAAGAAGTGCTGAAAGGCACGCTGAACATACTTGTCACCAGTGCCGCCGACCCGCAGGATGTTAGCGGCGGCGTGTATTTCTACGCGAAAAAACACAACATGAACCATAAGATCCGCATGTCTAAAACATACCGCGAGGGGGACTGGGATTTCATTGTGGACATAGATAATGCTTACCTTGCCGGCCGGGGCTATTCTGTGGATTTTAAGCCGGATGTTTCCGGAATATTTGCAAATATGAAAGATTATGCCGCGCTTAATGAGTGCGGAAAAGTCCTCATAGGCTATGGTTCAGGGCTTCGTGAACAGGCGTATGCGCTGCTGAACATCCTTAAAAGTGAAATGCCGGATAATCCGGCGCCTGCAACGTCCGCAACTCCTGCCGCCAAACCTGGGCCGATGGCCAATGAAGTTGTCGGCGCGGTTGACATAAGCGACAGCGGGGCCGCGCGCAGGATAAGGGAATATCTTGCCGACTGGGATCAGGTTCCTTATTGCGCAGTAGGTGCCGGAACGGAAGACGAACTTAATAATTTCACCCCCAGCGTCAAGCAATATATTCTCCACCCGGACAGCCAGCGGATATTTATGATAGAGACGGTGGACACCGGCAAGCACTACACAAGAGACTATTTGGCCTATTACGCCAGCACCTATCTTTTTCCTGTGATAGATCTGAGCCTGGACCCCGGTATGGATGAATTTGCTGCGGAATACAGGGATTTCTCCGGCAGGGATCTGACTTATGAAGCGCTTATGGGCTACGATATGATGCACTATATATATATGCAGACGCCGGAAGGGAAAGATGTGGTGGAGCCATATCTCACCAATATTATAGGGTTTGATGATAACAAGGCTGTGCGTGCCGTGCGTGCGTTTTATATAAACAGCAGAGGTACTGCGGAGCCCGTCGTTATTGAAGCGGATCTTGAACAGTGATTTAATTGCATATTTAGAAGTGATGTGCTATTGTGTCCGCTCAAAAACAAAAATGGAGAAAGTTATGGAAAGAACATTCGGAATCGTCAAGCCTGACGCAGTTGCAGCGGGGAACATGGGAAAAATCCTGGATATTATAGAAGCGAACGGGTTCAAAGTTGCCGGGCTCAAAAAGATACATATGAGCAAAAAAACCGCCCAGCAATTTTATGCGGTTCATAAAGAACGTCCGTTTTATGATGACCTGACCACCTTTATGAGTTCGAACCCATGTGTCGTTATGGTGTTGGAAAAGGAGAACGCGATTAAAGCGTGGAGGGATCTCATGGGGGCGACAAACCCTGCTGCGGCCGCTGAAGGTACGCTCCGCAAACAATTTGGAAAGTCTATAGACCATAACGCGGTGCATGGATCCGATGCGCCGGAGACCGCAGCGCAGGAAGTGGCGTTCTTCTTTGCCGGAATGGAATTAGTGTAAACATTTTATGGAATACTTCAGCACGCGCGGACAGGTATCTGGTTTAAAATTTCAGGATGCAGTTATGATGGGCATGGCGGAGGACGGCGGCCTGCTGCTTCCGTCGAAATGTCCGCAGATCGACCTTACGAAAGCGCGGAGTATGAAATATTCCGAACTTGCTTTTGAGATTATAAAGCATTTTACAGACGATATTCCCGCCGCGGAACTAAAAGGCATCATCGAAAAAAGCTACAAAACGTTTGAAAATCCGGAAGTGGTGCCGGTGGTGAAAACTGCCGGGTGCTACCTCGCGGAACTTTTCCACGGGCCGACCTTCGCTTTTAAAGACATTGCTCTTCAGCTTCTGGGGAACCTGTTCGAATATATACTTACGAAAAGCGGCAAAGAATTGAATATCCTGGGCGCGACGAGCGGCGACACGGGCAGTGCCGCGATATACGGCGTGCGGGGAAAGAAAAATATCCGCATTGTCATTCTGTATCCTCAGGGGCGGGTCAGCCCCATACAGGAGATGCAGATGACCTCTGTTGCTGACGGCAATGTACATACATTTGCAGTTAAAGGAACCTTTGACGATTGCCAGAACCTCGTAAAATCGATGTTCGCCGATCTTGAATTTAAGCAAAAATACAGTCTGGGCGCGGTCAACTCCATAAACTGGGCACGTATAATGGCGCAGATAGTCTATTATTTCCATACCTATCTTCAACTGCCTGAGGGGAAAGCCGTAAACTTTGTGGTGCCCACCGGCAATTTCGGTAATATCTTCGCCGGGTACTGCGCTAAAATGATGGGGCTGAATATAGACAAACTTGTGCTCGCCACTAATTCCAACGATATTCTGCACCGGTTTATCTCAAAAGGCGATTACAGCCTGAAAGACGTGGTTCCTACACACAGCCCTTCTATGGATATTCAGATTTCATCAAACCTGGAACGCTATCTATACTATCTGTACGGCTCGTCCGGTGCACTCAATAAAGCAATGGCCACACTGAAAAGTGAGAAAAAGATCCCCTTTACCGCGGAAGAAATAAAGCGCGTGCAGTCGGAGTTCCTTTCATACGCAGTGGACAATGCCGCTACCGAGGAGGCTATCGCCCGCCTGTATCAGAAAAGCGGCTATGTAATGGATCCCCACACAGCCTGCGGCGTGGAGGCAGCGTACCGCCTGAACCTCGATCCTGAAAGTACTTTAGTTCTTGCGACCGCCCATCCGGCTAAATTTCCTGATGTTATTAATAAAGTGCTGGGTTTCTATCCGACCGAGCCGGCCGGCATAGCAAAGCTGCACGATATGACGATGCGCGCCACCCCGGTTTCCGGCGACCCGGATACGGTTCGCAAGGCGCTGGTGGCTGCAATACAAGCCTGATGCTGGACGACATATCTTTTTACGATTACTTTCTGCCGGATGAGCTAATTGCCCAGTATCCTCCTGAAAAAAGGGGGGCTTCCAGACTGCTTGTGGCTGAAAAAACTACAGGCTCGCTGGAAGACCATATTTTTCCTGATATTTTAAATCTTCTGGACGAGAAATTTTTTTTGGTTATGAATGACACCCGAGTTGTGCCGGCGCGGCTTCCCGCTGTGAAAACCACCGGCGGCAGGGCGGAAGTTTTCTATCTGCGTGGCTTAGGGGATCATAGCTTTTTAGCGCTGGTGAAAGGAAAACACCGGACGAACGATAAACTTTTTGTGGCGGACAATGTTAGTATCACGCTGGAAGGGCAGGACGGCGAAGGCAGTTGGTTCGTTTCATCGGATATGGATGTTGAAACCCTCCTGAACAGTTACGGCAAAATACCCTTGCCTCCGTATATAGCCCGTGCGGCCGATGAGAATGATGCGGAGCGCTATCAGACGGTTTACGCGAAATACTCCGGGTCAGTCGCTGCTCCTACTGCGGGATTGCATTTCACAGATGAGCTTTTAGACGCTCTGGAGAAAAATGGTGTTCCCTCAGTGAGGGTGACGCTGCATGTGGGAATAGGGACTTTCCGCCCGATCAAGACGGACAGCCTGTCGGCGCATAAAATGCACAGTGAATATTATCATATCAGCGGTGATGCGGCGGCACGAATCAATGGATACAAGCGGGCAGGACGGAAGCTGATCGCTGTGGGGACGACGACCGTTCGTACATTGGAATCTGCGGCAGACAGCACCGGAATGATCCACCCGGGGGATGGTGAGTCGGATTTATTTATCCGTCCGGGGTATAAATTCAAAGCCGTTGACGGTATAATCACCAACTTCCACCTGCCCAAATCCAGTCTTCTTGTGCTGGTGAGCGCCCTTCTTGGGTATGAAAACACCAAAAAAGCCTATGAGTACGCTGTGGCGCAGAGGTATCGCTTTTTCAGCTATGGCGATGCTATGATGATCCGGCAGTAACAGGTTTCATATCCGTAATTCTTTTTTACTTACCTTTTTGCAAATTCTAATTATACTATTAAATAAATAAAATTGCCGCGGAGGGTTGTATGGACAGGCGTACTTATCTGAAATGGCAGGGGGCGATGTTTCTTACAGCCGCTGTGGACGGCCCTGGTGCTGTTTTTACTCAGGACAAACAGGTGGAAGTACTTCCTGACATCGCTGTAGCCAAGGGCAGTCCCGCGACAGCCACTCGTGCAGCCGTCAACGCCATCGGCGGTATGAGACGGTTCGTCAAACCAGGCCAGAAGGTGGTCATCAAACCGAACATGAGCTTCGCCCAAGGGCCGAACTCGGCTACCAACACCCATCCTGAAGTGGTGCGGGAAGTGCTTATCATGTGTAAAGAGGCAAGGGCAGGCCGTATCCGTGTGCTGGACCATTCCCTCCAAAATGCCGAGCAATCTCTTGAAAGATCAGGGATACGCGATGCCTGCAACAGCATAGAAAAAAATATATGCCACCATCTTATGGAGGAGAGCTTTTACGCCCGGGCTGCCATCCCTAATGGGGCCGAGATGAAAAGCAATCTTTTTATGAAAGATGTGCTGGATGCGGATGTGATAATAGCTGTTCCGGTGGCTAAGAGCCACAGCGGGGCGGGATGTAGCCTGTCGCTAAAAGGGCAGATGGGGCTGATTTACGACCGACGGATCATGCATTCCCGCTATAATCTGGCGGCGGCTATTGTTGACCTCAATACATTCATAAAGCCTCACCTTGCTGTGATTGACGCTACGAGGGTACTTACAACAAACGGCCCCAGCGGCCCCGGCAAAGTGATCGCGCCGGGGGAGGTTATTGCTTCCGCCGATGCTGTGGCGGCTGACGCTTTTGTTGTCTCTTCTTACGAATGGTACGGTCAGAAGGTGAAGCCGGAGCAGGCCGCATACCTTCGTATCGCCGATGAGCGGGGGCTCGGCAGGATCGATATCACCAACCTGAACTGTAAGCGGGTCACGGCATAAATGGCCGCCGCCAAAAGAAGCTTGCGGAACCGCGCCAACCTGCTGAGACGCATAATTCAGGGCGCAGTGTTTTTTCTGCTCACCATTTTTCTGTGGTTCATGCCTCGGCTTCAAATGGGGGATATTTTCGTGCAGTTCGACCCGCTGGCGTCAGTGCTGATGCCTCTTGCCGCGCGGAATTTCCTGCCGGAGATGCTGCCGGGGTTGATTGCGGTTGTTTCCGCCTTCTTTTTCGGACGGATTTTTTGTGGCTATCTTTGTCCCATGGGTACGACCATAGATATGGCGGGTGCGGCGTTGCGGAAAGCTGCGAAGCCGGAGAGGAAAAATCTTCCCGTGCGGCTGCATCATTTGAAATACGTCCTGCTCGCATTTGTATTGGGCGCGGCGTTACTCGGGGTGAACCTATTTTTCTGGCTGGCGCCATTGCCGCTGATAGCCCGGTTTTACGGAACTCTGGTCCAACCGTTTACGACGCTTATAGGCAATAAGTCCGTTGCAGTGGGACAGCCCGTTCTCGCTATGATGAACGCGGGTGAACTGGAATATCTGCAGATCGCTGTCCGCAGATTCGACGGCATATATTTCGTACTGTTTTTTTTCGGGGTTATTTTTCTGCTGGAGCTTGTGCGGCCACGGTTCTGGTGCCGGTATCTCTGCCCTGCGGGGGCGCTTCTGGGGTTATGTTCGCGGGCACCGCTCTGGCGGAGGAGGGTCAATAAATGTACCCAATGCGGCACCTGCGCTAAGAAGTGTCCCACCGGGGCGATAGCGCCGGAAGGGGAGCCTGCTGCTCACGGAGAATGCCTGGCCTGCCGGACCTGCGTGGGTGCTTGTCCTGAGATGGGGGTGATTTTTGCTTTTAGAGGTAAAAAATCCCCCGCTTTCAGAGAAGAGTTGCCGTCGCGGCGGGCGTTCATGCTGGCGGCAGGGAGCGGTGCCGGGCTTGCTACCCTGGAATTCCTGGATTTGCGCACTTTCACAGGTTCGGGAAAAAAAGGATTTATATATCCGCTGTCCTTTGTCCGCCCTCCGGGAGCGCTGCCGGAAAGCGAATTCCTGGTCAGATGTTTGCGGTGCGGGCTGTGTATGAGGATATGTCTTACAAACGGACTGCAGCCCGCTACCTCCGCGAGAGGCACAAACTTAGGCGGTGAGTTTAGCCCGGTGCTTGCGGCAAGACATGGTCCGTGCGAACCGGATTGCAACCTGTGCGGAGTGGTTTGCCCCAGCGGCGCCATACGAGGGTTGACGCTGAATGAAAAACGCTGGGCAAAGATAGGCACCTCTGTGGTGACGCCGGGGCGGTGCATTGCGTGGAATAACAGCAAAAGCTGCGTGGTCTGCCAGGAGGTCTGCCCGTACGGTGCCGTGAAAATAGTGCCAAGGGAGCAGGCGGCAGCGCTGACCACGGGTATAGCCGGCTTGCAAATAACGGGAGGTTATCCTGTACCTGTGGTTAACGCGGAAAAATGTTTCGGCTGCGGCTACTGTGAGCAGCACTGTCCTGTGGAGATCCCGGCAATAGTATCGGAACCGCTGAACGCGCTGCGTATTTCGGAAGGATCGTATGAAGCGGCCGGGAAGGAGAGGGGGCTGCAACTCGAGGTTGTGGATAAATCTGCCAGAGCGCCGGAAGACCTGTTTCCCATGGATGAGTTGCCTGAGGGCACCCTTCCTCCGGGATTTACGGATTAAATATCTTTTTCAAGTAAAGGTCTGATGAGCAGGCAGGCCCAGGCGTCTGTGGCGGCATAACGTAATTGAGCCTCGGTAAGATTGGGACGTGCCCAGTTTGTTTTCTGGGCCGATTTTACTATTCTCTGGTGCAGGTAACGCGCAGAAAGCATCCGCAGGCTTGATTTCTGGTGCCCTTTGGCCCTGGCTATCTCACTTAAATCAACCATTGATTTCGGCGTGAAAGTCTTTTCCATCTTCATTTTACGGATATCGTCCTTTATACCCACCCCTATTTTTTCGACGGGGGACTCAAGAAAGCTGACCAGGCTGTCGTTAAAAGTGATGGAACGGATCCTGATGATAAAAGCCTCAGCAGGTGTGGCAAGCTGAATGAGTGAGATGGGATAGTTTTGCCCTTTGGTGAATGAGGGGCGGCTTTCCGTGTCGAAACCGACGCACGGTTCACTCCGCAAGCGATCCAGAGCCCTGTCCAGTTCAGCAGGGGTGGAGATCAGGTGGATTGGCCCCCTGAAGGTCAGCACAGGCAGATTGTTGATATATTCGGGGGTTAGCGTCGAGATTTCCGGCGCTGTTTCGCAGTTATTGTTCTCCAAGATTGAAAGACCCTACTGATCGCCTTTGTTTTTGTTATAAAATTCAAAAAGCGACACTACTTTATTTTTATCCGCCATAGGCGCCGCGAGCAGGTTTTCGTTCTTGATCATCTCAAAAACCTCTTTGCGGTGTACGGATATCTCTTTTGGCGCCTCTATGCCGAGCTTCACGACCCGGTTTGTAACATCGATAATCTTGACTTCGATACTCTCGCCGACCATGATACTCTCATTTATTTTACGGGATAATATAAGCATATGTCAACCTTTGTCCGGAAAAAGTTGCGCGCGTATGTCCCAGTTTTCGTCTTCCAGGACGGTCTGCTTGGCGAGTTTTCGTTCGAAGTTGACAATAATGGGCGCGCGCAGGTTGGCTGTCGCTTTCTGCGGATTGTCGGGGATGACGACTATACAGAATAGTTTCAGTTCTGTAAGTTCATTGACACCCAGCACTTTAAGCTCACGCTTATTTATTTTAGGCTTGTAATCTTTGAAAAAAGGTTCAGGCTCAATTAAGATAAAGCAGACTGCCGGATCTTCAACCGCCTGGAGCCACAAGAACGGGAAATAATCGCTGTTGGAAATGATCAGGTAATCATTCAGTTCTGCAAACCCTAAAAGGGGCGAGGTCAGGGTGATTAGATCATCTTCGCTGTAGTTGACCTTTCCAAGTTTTGGGGAAAGAATTTCCAGGTTTTTATCAGCCATTCAAACATGCTCCTTCTCTGCGCTCTGTTATCTCAGATAATCCAGAATAGAAATTGACATAATCTGCGCCGTTATGGATAATGCGTATTTATAGGCGTTTTCTGCCATTGAAAGCTGGGTTGTCGCATCGACCTTGTCGGTGTCCGTAGACCCGAGATAAACAGCCTTCTGGTTTTCGCCTATTGTTTTAAAAGACGCGTTGAAAGCGATAACGGACTGCACTCTTGCCTGGCGGTTCCCCGTAAGGGTGAGACATTGCAGGAGCTGGCTTTCTACCAAGTCCAGAATGCCAAGTTCATATTCTATCCCGGAACCTATAGTCCCGGTGAAGCTGTCCGTTGCTTTCAGCGACCCTCTGTCGAAACCCAGAAGCAACCCATCGGACACACTATATTCCTTATTTGCGGTATCCACAACAACATTTTGAATGCTGCTCCCTTTTTCGTCGCTAACGGCAATTGTCACCTTATCCCCGGCTTTTGGAAAGCCGAGGAAGCCTTCGTTGTCACCCTGAATGGAAAACCGCGATATGCCCGGAGTTGCGAATGAAAGCTGCCCGTCGCCGTAAGACATGGCCACAAAGTGGTTATTGATGCCCGCCGCGGTGAGCTTGCCGTTGACCGCCTCTATGAGCTCGCCGTAACTGTTGTAATCTTTTGCGTCCAGCGTGATGGATGCGGTTCTGTCCGACACGCCGTCGTTATATGTGAATGTCAGGGTGCGCTGGTCTGCGGTGGCGCCGGACAGGGTCAGCGGAAGCTTCTGACCGCCAGATGCATAGTTAGAGGTGTTGTTGGTAATCCCCAAAGCTCCGGACGGGTCAACCACCTCCTGATAATAACAAAAATCGCCGGGTATTGTCGTATTGAAAGTGAGTTTGCCTTCCGATGAAAGGCCGGCCGTCACGCCTGAACCGCCCAACTGAAAGTTTATATCCGCCAGTACTGCGGCCGTGTTGGCGTAAGTGCCGGGCCCTATAGTGACAGCGAAAGGCATCCCGAGGCCGGTAACTACTTGGAACGTGGCTGCCGCGGTGAACGAGGTGCCGAGCTGCGAAACGGGGAGCGATGTGTCCACGCCCATCATATAGGTGGTTTCGCTGTTCAGTGTGTTTATATTTATTGTCTTAGTGCCGGAGCCCGAAGCGAACAGTACTTTCCCGTTTTCCACGGTGGCGTGGATCTTTTCGTTATAAAATGCGGGATCTTCATTTATGGCTTTTGCGATGGCTTCGGCCATCTGATCGTTATTGGTTATCCCGGCGAGGCTGACGGTAACGGGCCTTCTCACCAGCGTATCGGTGGTCTTGTCGTAGGTCTGTACTTCAAAATTAAGGTTGGCGGCTAAGCCCGGCATGAAACGCAGTGCGCCGGAAGGCTGCTTAAATTCGTTCTGCACGTAAAAATCGGATCTGCCGTTGTCGGATTTCACCTCGTATTTCCATTTGGCGTTGAAGTTGCCGGTGAATGTGCCGTCAAAATACGGTATGGCGGTGGAGCTGAGTGATTCGTCCCTCCATGCGCTTGGGGCACCTGCCCCTTCCAGATAAAAACCGCTGGCCATCGCGTTGTATAGATTCATTAGGGAGTCGAAAGCGTTGGCGTTGTCCCCTTCGGTGACGACGTTCATATCGCCGAAGTTCAGGGAGGCGTTGGCTTTGAGGTCCACCTGGAAAACTGCGGTGTTGGTCGCACCTGGCACCACGTTCATGTCGTCCAGCGCCAGTTTTACGCCGTAGCGCAGCTCGATCTCTTCCCCATGGTAGTTGTTAACATCTTTTTCAATAATTTTTACCCCGCGGGAGTCGTAAACCGTTATATGTACGTCCCTTGTGCCGCTCGGAGTGTTGTGTGCCATGTCCACGGTGACGTTCCACTGGTCGTCGTTGTAGCCGGAATACTTGCCGGTCACCTTGCTGTACTGGTTTACCATCGGCAGGCCTATACCCTGGTTGTTTTCCGTGATATTCATGGTCATGCGGCTGGCACCGGTGCGCTGGTCGGTGACCACTAGCCGCCCGTCCACTATATTCACATCCACTGCATCCTCGTAAAGCGATTTGACGAAGTTCATAAAATCGCCGACAGTTTTCTCTTTCTGGCTGGGGGTGATGCTTGCGGCAACCTGCCCGCTCTGGTAGTCGGAAGTGCCCAGAGGATTGTTGTACATTGTGGAGAGGTGTGTGTTCCTGTCCAGATTGACGTTCTGCATGGTGAAGGTGACATTGTAACTGTTTGGTCCCGCGCTCTCGAGTTTTGTGGTTATGGTATAGCCAAAGCCGGCCTGTTGCAGCATCTTGTCGAAAATCAGTTCGTTTTGCTCTATTGTATTGGCCGGGTTGAGGCCATCAACCTGCACATACCGGCCGTTTATATAGAAGCCGGCGCTACCGGAACTCACGTCCACGTTGTTGTGTGTTGTGTAGATAGTGTTCAGACCGTTTTCCGCGAAGTCGTAGCCTATCTCAAAGATGGTATCTTTTCCGAAGGCGGCGACGGTTTTATCGTCGAAGCCCATTGAGTTGTGTTTATAGCCTGTCACCGAGAGAGCGGTGTGGTTGCCGGTATCGGTGGTGACAAAACGCAGCCGGTCGCCGTCCGACATGACCTTGATCTGCGAACTCAGATCCACTTGGTATGCGGTGCCGGCTGGGATATTTGTTAACCCGTTGATCTCCGCGTTCTGGATGGCTTCCATAGCGTCAGTGCTGGCATAGTTGTTCACCAGATCCTGGGCACCGATATACTGGGCAGATTTGATGCCGCTGTTGATTGCGGCGACCAACTCGTCCATATCTTTGTAACCCTTGGCCGGAACCTCCACCTGATAATATTTACCGGCGTATCCTATGGTAAAGGTGCGCTCATCTTTTGATGCATTCAGCATGTTGAGGTTAACCCGTTCGGTGCCCAGAACGTTTGCTGCGCCCACCGTGACGCCGGTGTGGTCGGTGCCCGTCACTTTTATGGAATCGCCTGTGCTTGAGTTCGCACCCGTGATCTGACTGAAAAGCGAACTTGCTGTGAGGGATACTCCGTTCACAGTATTGTACTGGCTGCCCTTCAGCATTTTGCTGACAGCAAGCAGGAGTTCATTGCCGGCGATATTTGTGATCACGTCCTGATTGAAGCCTATCTTATCGGCTATTTGGCCGCTGTCGCCCTGATAGGTGGCGTTTGAACCGGCCTCGTATTTAAAAGAATATTTAAGCCCGCCGGAAACATTTTCCGGCAGTTTGATAGAAATACCCCGGCCCGTATTAATAATCACGTCCGGTTCCAGCTTGAAAGACAGCGTGGTAGCAACGCTGTTCCCGCTTTTGGCCGATTCATCGGAACCGTTTGAGTCAAGCAGCATCTTGTTGCCGTATTTGTCATAAAGGGACAGGTAGCCAGTGTCGTTTTTTACTGTGATTTCCGCCGTGTACTCGCCACTTTTCAGTTCCTGCAGGTCGTTGTAGGCCTCTTTTGCTAGGACGTCCCCGCCGCGGCCGTAAATCTGGGAAATGGCTGAAACATTGTTGGTTTTATTGACGAAGGGAAGCGTGTTGGTCTGGAAGCCGGAGAAGAGGTAGTGCCCCTGGTATTTTGTGTTAGCCAGGTCGAAAAGACTGTTATATATTCCCAATACATCCCCGGCGAGCGCATTCAGGCTTTCCGGGCTGTGGTAGCCGTTGTTGCCGTTTAGCGCGAGGTCGTTGCGCACTTTGCCGATCAGGTCTATGATGCCCTGTATGGCGTCGTCGGTGTTTGAAAGCCAGCCGTCGGCGTATTCGGCGTTTTTCTTGAACCTGTCCATGTCATCCAGGGTACGCTGTATGGAGTAGGCCATGACATAATTGGAGGGGGAGGATTCCGGATTCAGCAGGAGCCGCCCTTTCTGAACCTTGTCGCTGGCGCTCAGCATATCGTTGAGGGACTGGCGTATCCCAGCCTGGTATCTAATCGACTGGTACTGGAATGTTACTCTCATAATTACCTTCCTACAAGCCCGAGGTTGTTTACGATGGTGTTCAACATTTCATCTATGACGTTGATATATCTGGAGTTGGCTTCGAAAACGCGCTGGAACTGGATCAGGTTGGCCTGCTCCTCTTCCATCGACACGCCTTTGACCTGTTCCAGCTTTTCTGTGTACTGGGTGACGGTCATCTGTTTTGTGGCCGCGAATATATCCACCTGCTGTTTGTTTGTTGCGATAAGGCCGGTAAAATACCCGTAGAATTCGTCTATGGAGATGGTGCTGTTCTGCATGACTTTCGCGTATTTCACCTCTATCATGATAAGGGCGTTTTCGTTATCCCCCGGCGCGTCGCCTTTGGCGGTCGCGATATACTGGGGGTTGTTCTCTATGTGTGTGTCAACCTTGATATCGGAAGCGTTTGAACCCTGGAAAAAGTTGTTAAACCCGGCCGCCATGAGGAAATCGGAGGTATCGTCCCCGAAGGCGAAGGTATATCCGTTTTCAACACTGATTTTGATGGTGCCGTCTTTATTGACAAAAGCTTCAAGAACCCCGCCGCCGAACTGGCCGTCGGCGCTGGATATCTTTTCCGCCACGCCGTAGAGCGTGTCTTTCGCGGGATCTATTGTTATGTTATAGGTTTCGACCAGCGCTTTGTTTTCCGGGTCTGTTTCATCGTAAATTTTGATCTGGAAGGTTCCGGATTTAACATCGTAAGGGAATATTCCCGGCTGATGATTCAGCGTATATGAGGGGTTTTCCACCTGGTTTGTGGAGGTGAGCTGGTTGTAACGCAGAAGCCCCTGTCCGCCTACGTGAATTTTGTTTGTTTCCGCTATCAGTGTGTGCGCCATATTGTCAAGCTCGTCTATGTAGCCGTTCAATACATAGTCGCGCATTTTAATGTCCGCCTGTATTACTCCGCCGGAGATGCGGTCGGTGATTACAGTGGGTTTGCTGTAATAGTCGCCGGTACTCCATACTATATCGAGGTGGTTGTCGTTGTCAGGGTTTGTCTGGAGCGACAGCGGGAAAGATTTCGCGCCGTCCACCACAGGCTCGCCACCGATATAGACGGCATATTCCCCATTGGGTCGTTCAACGACATTCAACCCTGCCAGCAGGGACAGCTTATTGACAAGTGCGTCTCTGTCATCCCGCAGGTCGTTGGCGTTATACAGGCCGCCGGCCTCCACGGAAAGTATTTTCTGGTTCAGTTCGGCTATCCCTTTGGAGTATGTATTTATTTCATCCACATATCCTTTCAGGCGATAGTCGATCTTGGCTTGCAGATCAACGAACATCTGGCGGTCATCACGGATTTGTGTGGCAAGCGTGCCCGCTGAGGCGAGAAGCTGTGTGCGCTTAATATAGGAATCGTCGGCGTGGTCTGTGGAGGTGGACAGGTCCTGCCATGCGTTGAAGTAGTTGCGTAACACCTCGCCCAGGCCGGAGCCTTGCTCCAACTCGTTGAAATACATTTTTACTTCGTTTAGCGTGCTTTGGCTGCTTTCCCAGTAAGAAAGGGAAGATGTTTCATTGCGTAGTGTTTTAGCCAGCAGTTCGTCATACACACGGATTATCTCCACTACTTTCACGCCGCGGCCGAAAGCGCCGTAAGTATCCGTCTGATAGGAGGCCGAGGCGAGATTCACACGCTGGCGGGAATAGTTCGGATTATCTATATTCGCTATATTATTACCGACAACGTCTATCTGCACCTGGCTTGCGGCAATACCGGTTACCCCCGTGTATAACATCGACATTAAATTGCTCATAAAACAGTACCTCCTGGTCATTCCGCCATGCGGGGCGGGTCAAACGACGCGGGAATATTGGAAAAACCCTGTCCCAAAAATTGTATGCAAAAAATATGCCACAAACCGCCGTTCCATACACATATTGACGCCTATCCAAGCCTGTGGATGGTGGATATTTTCTTTTGGCTGCCGTTCGGGCCGTAGCCTCCGGCGGGAGCGTCGGACAGCCCTGTCTGAGTGAAGAAATCGTTGATCAGACGGCTGTTTGTCGCATAAAGCATTTTCAGGGAAATATTTTCCGCATGAATCTGCGTAACCAGCTCCACGATCCGGTCGCAGAGTGTGGTGAGCTCGTCCGCCATGTCCGGCGCGCTGGTGTTTGCAAGGCTGATGACGTCAGCTATTTTTACCGACGGTACATTTTGAACCGCAGCGATTTTAGACAGAAGCGCATTACGGGCCTCGCTCTGTATACGCTCTTTGCGAAGCAGTGCGTCTTTCTTTTTTGTGATTTCAACGGTTTTGTCGATCGCCCAGGAAACGATGGCCTGTTTTTCAGATGCCATTAAATCCGAGAGCTCCGAATATAGATTTGCCTGAGATTTCAGCACCTCGACCAGGTGCCCGATATTTTCCATAGCGATGTCCTCCACGCTTCTGTTAAGCTATGCAGGACGACAGGCGGAATGAGAGTACCGGCTTATACCCCTTTGGGGCGGCCGTTTAGAAGATGTTGTTGCGTGCTTTTTCCACTATTTTGGAGGCAATGTCCCCGCCACTCACATGGTAGGTGCCGTCCTGAATCTTGGCTCTCAGCTCACTTACAAGCTCTTCCCGTACTTCTGAGGCTTCCTTCAACTGTAAAGCGATTTCAGCAATATCACGCGAACGTGACGACAACTGCACACTGTCGGCGGCATTTGCGGATGGCGCCGTTTTGGCCGCCCCCGGGTTGCGTTTCACTTCCGCTTTTTTAGTGTCGGCAGTTTTATCACCCTTGTCTGTCGTGATGAACTGCTTATCGTTGATCCTCATACAAACTCCCGTGGATCTCCCGGAAAATAGAGATCCGTACCTTACCTATCGGCCTATCTTTGCAAAACTTTAATTTTTTTTCAACCATTCTTATTGGCTGATCCTGTCCTTTTTTTGTAATCTATTGATATATAGATATAAATTATCCAATATTATTTATAACGCTTTCATTTTTACGTGGAGCGTATACTCCGGGAAGCCCTCGCTGGAGAGGGTTTTGTTTTTCACTTTCCGGGCGTTCCTGTGCGAGGGTGCCTTTAAGCTGTGCGAAAAGCATGTCGGCTATTCCGTTTATGCTGTTTTTTGCTTGAATTTCAGCTGTTTCCTGGTCAAGCATGTCGGTAAATATCTTTTCCGCGTTACTTTTTTTAATAAGCCCGCCGTCCATAGTGGCATTGCGCATGCTTTTCAGCATCTGATGGACGAAAATCGCCTCGAATCCCTGGCAGGCTTCTTTCAGCCTGTCTTCCTCGGAGCGGGTGGTTTTTTCCGCTTTGGCCTGGCTTGCTGTTGCACTTCCGGCGATCGTAACCATTATATTACCTCCAGTTGGGCGTGTAACGCGCCGGCAGCTTTTATTGCCTGGAGTATCGAAATCAGATCCCGTGGAGTGACCCCAATGGCGTTGAGGGCTTTGACAAGGTCGCTCACTGTGACCCCTTCAGGGACAACCATCAGTTTGGCCTTATCTTCGGCCATTTCCACTTCCGGCTGTTGTGTGACCACGGTCTGCCCCATTGAGAATGGTGCGGGCTGGCTGATCTCAATATGGTTTGAAACAGTTATGGTAAGGTTCCCGTGTGCCACGGCTACGGTGCTGATCCTTACTTCTGAGCCTATTACTATCGTCCCGGTGCGTTCGTCCATAATCACCTTGGCAAAAGTTTCCGGTTCGATCTCAAGAGCCAGGACGGTATTCAGGAAGTCGTAAAAACTGCCGGAAAATTCTCCCGGTACTTTTACGGTTATATTGGATGGAGAGCTCACGGATGCTATTTCCGTGCCCATGAATGTGTTGATGGCTGTTTTTGCGCTTACCACATCCGCCAGGGAATAGTTGTTGAAAAAGAGGTCAAAACGCCCCAGATCCATTGCGAATGGAATTTCTTTTTCCACAGTGCCTCCGTTCGGGATGCGCCCGGCGGTGGGGTGGTTTTTGGTTATACTTGCGCCGCCGGCTGAGGCGTTCATTCCGCCCACAGAGATAGGGCCTTGTGCCACTGCGTAAATCTGACCGTTCGGAGCGGAGAGTGGGGTGAGCAGAAGCGTGCCGCCCTCAAGGCTTTTTGCATCGCCTATGGAGGAAATGGTCACGTCCATTGTTTGCCCGGCTCTGGCGAACGGGGGTAATTTGGCGGTAACCATGACCGCCGCGACGTTTTTCACTTTTACATCGTCTTTATTGACAGTGATACCCATCCGCTCAAGCATGTTAACAAGAGATTGAGTGGTAAACTTGGTCTGGTCTTTATCGCCGGTGCCGTTGAGGCCCACCACCAGTCCGTAGCCGAAAATCTGGTTATCCCTGATTCCGTCTACCTTTGCCACATCTTTGATTCTCACGACCGCGTGGGCGGAAAGGCTGAAAGTTAGTATAAGTACTATTATCAGTATTTTTTTCATGTCATGCTCCTAGAACGGCCATATCCAGTCTATAAAGGTGGCCATCCAGCCTTTGCGGTTGGCGTCGGTGATGACTCCGTCGCCGTAATAACGTATCTGCGCATCTGCTATCGCTGTGGAAGGCACTGTGTTGTTGGCGTCTATATCTTTCTGGCGGACTATCCCTTTTATAGTGATGGTCTGTTTTTCCTGATCGACGATTATTTCGCGCTGTCCCTCGATTACGAGATTGCCTGAGGGGAGAATCTCAATCACCCTTGCGGCTATAGTTGCAGAGATGCTGTCCGACCTGGCCTTACTGCCTTTGCCGGAGAAAGAGTTATTGGTAGTTGCTCCGATAGTCGGGTCGAAAGGCTGGCCGGAGTTCAGAAAGTTATCTATGCCGAGGTTTGTGGGGAGGCCCAGGATGTTTGTAACCGTGGCGTTGTAGTTTGCTGTTTTTCCTGTGCTGGTGTTGTTGGAATTATTTGCGGAGGCTGATTCCACGATTTTTACAATCACAACGTCGCCAATGAGGCGGGCTTTGTAATCGAGGAAAATTGTTCCGTGGCTGCCGACATCGGCCCATAGAGAGGGGGCCGGTTTTTTCATCGCCTGTGCCTGTTCGTACTCTTCCAATTCCTTCTTGTAGCCGCTGGACGGAAGATCGGTAGACACCTGCGCCGTCTGCTTGGTGGCGCATCCGGCGAAAACTATTGCTGCTGCCAGCACTGCCGCTTTTTTTATGAATGTTTTCCACATACCTGCATACCACGTGAGTTTCTCTCGAGGTTATGCATAGCAAGCTGTGTGCCAAAAAAATTATTTGAGCCTAATGTTCCTTGACAAGGCCGGTGCTTTTTTGTTCATCCGCCGCCTCCGCGAAGGTTTGTTCATAGGTCCACCACCGGGTATATTGATGATTCACATCCCACAGCGGCGTTTTTTCGCCTATAACCGGGGTCACCAGAACCATATCCGGATTATTATGCAGCGCCGTTAAATCAGTAAGCGGTGTATTCCAGTTATGAAGCGACAATTTGTATTTGGAATTGTGTACAGGTACCAGATATTTTGTTCGCAGAGCTGCGGCGGCGGCAAGTGTCTCCTCCGGCATCATATGGATCTTAGCCCATCCTTCGTCGTACTGTCCGTTTTCCAGAAAGGCTATGTCCACACTGCCGAAACGTTCCCCCTGGTTTTTGAAATGCTCTCCGTAGCCAGAATCGCCCCCGATATAGATTTTATGCTCAGGCGTTTCCAGGAGGTATGCCGCCCACAGGGTAGAACTCTGGCTGAACAGCCCCCGCCCGGAAAAATGCCGCGCCGTTACGCAATAGATTGTGAACCCTGATTCAAGCTCGTAGTCCTCTTCCCAGTCCATCTCCACGATCTTATCTTCAGGGTAGCCCCAGCTTTTAAGATATTTACCCACGCCCAGCGGGCAGATAACCCTGCCCACTTTCTTTTTTATCCCTTTTACCGTCGGCTTGCTCAGATGGTCGTAGTGATCATGGGTGATGATCATGTAATCCACTTCGGGAATATCGTCCGGTTCATATATTTTCGTGCCCTCGAACGGTCCGTTGGTGAAAGGAATAGGGGATGCATTTTCCGAAAGTACGGGATCTACAAGGAGGCGTTTGCCCCCCGTTTGAATCATATATGAAGAGTGCCCGAACCATATGATAACCTCTTCATTGATGTCGAGGGATTTCAGATCTGTTTTGACCGACGGCACAGGCTTTTTTGGCTTACCCTCGGACGATAGCATTTTAAATATGGACGAAATCTTTCCGCCGTCTCCCGTTGTCATCGTCGTACTCTCATAGTTGGCGGCTTTTCCCTCTTTGAAATGGAGAGACGCGAGGACGCGGTCTTCATTCAGATTTTTCCCCGCGCAGGCGGATATTAAAAGAAGTACGGCAAGAACAAGGAGGCAGACCAGTGTGATTTTCATAATAATTACCATATACTTAGTTGTTCCCTTTCATGCATCCCGGGAATAATCCATGAAACGCTTTGTATTTTCTATCAACTCCGCCTTCTGGGCGGGGGTTAGCTTCATAAAAGCCTTGTATTCATGGTCTTTAATTTTATGGATAATTTTTCAGCCTGCTCTTTGCCCTTTTCCGTCAGGCGGAATGTCGGATTTTGTTTTCAGCCTGTGCGGAGATAAGCGCGGCCACCTCGCATGCAGGCATTGACAGCATTATAGACACCAGCCCCGCGAATAATTGAAATTGCAGCCCTATCAAGCTATTTGGTTCAGTATCCGCATATTTTTCAGGTTCTCCCAGGTGCAAGGTCAGCAGTTTCAGTGCGAGGACTTTCTTCACAGAGGCACCCTTTATACGCTCCCAAGGGAGGGTTTGTCCGGAGCCTATGAGCGACCTGATCGTGAGGCCGCTGTCGTCAACAGACAGCAGCGGTATTTTTCTGAGCAGTATTATAATGCCCGCCAGCGATGCCAGAGCGGCAAATCCCACAGCGCCTACAATCAGATACAATAATCCTCTTTCATAGGCACCCGCAGGCGGCATCGTGCGCAAAAGCCAAATTGTGCTTCCCAGAACAATAAATGTCGGTAAAATCAAAAGAATATACTTGGTTTTGCTGATTGTGAGCTCAGTACGCATACTCACACCTTTTTTATATCCGATTCCCCGGCGTGCCGCATAACAGTTTGGCACATCTATAAGTTAGCCTTGCTGATGCCGGAACTCAAGTAATTCCTTTTCGTTCGTTGGGCAGGCGGAAACTTCCTTGGTGCTTCCACCGTATTCCGCTCTTCCACAGAGGCAACGCCTGATTTATAAGCGGCTCTTATATTGTCCATCTCCTGGGCAGAAATTCCGTTTATTTTGCTGAGTTCCTTATATCGCTAAACGGACCTCTTCGTACTTTTTATTTTATAAAATGCTCGCGCACGCACGTTTAATATCAATAAAAAAGTGCAACTTTTACTTTGCGTGTTTTTTAATATATTCTTCGGCGTTTGCCGCGATCTTTTCCATCATTTTGAAAAAAAATGCTTTGTTACGGCCGGACAGCCCGTCCAAAATAAGCTCACTCCAGCCGGCAAGAGCTCTCTGTATACCTGCCTTTAAGGATTTCGCTTTTTCAGTGGGGTAAAGACAGTTTGTCCGCTTGTCCGACTCTGATGCCACTCGGGTGATGAAACCGTCTTCCTCCAGGTGCTGAAGAGCGCGGGAAATGTTGCTCGGATGAAGGAGAGGCATCTCCCGCAGTTTATCCTGTGTTATACCGGGGTTTTCAATAATTTCTGCTATGTATGGTACGTGGCTGCGGTTGGTTTTAGAGGGCCTTGGGGCAACAGAGCCTGCAAATATTTCATCGTACATTTTGCTCGCTTTTTCCACCAGCGCGAACCCTTTCAGCATGCTTATAGCATTGTATTCCATACCTGCCTCTTGAGGTGATATATATCACAGACAAATTGCAAGCGCAAGCATCACCGCATATTAGTTCATGAATTGGTGAAAGGCTGGTCAGACCTGAAACCTAAGCCCTTTCAGCCGCGCTATCCTGCCGTAAAGGTATTCCAACTCTTCATAATCGTTCACAGTCACGGTCGTGGAAAGGCTTATATACTTTTCGCCTTTGCTGAAGGTGGGGACGATGGATATTTCTTCGTAGTTGCAGAATATCTCTTCCACGCCGAATGTGAAAGTGGATGTGTTTTCTCCGACTATTTTAAAAGTGTAAATAACGGGGAATTCGATACAATCTTTAATTTTTGACATCCTTATTTACTCCGAAGAGGTAATATAATCTTTTGCGGAATAAAGTAAAGAGGGCAGGGGTGATCAGCGTCCGCAGTGTTTTTCAAGATTATTATATACCGTGCACTTGTCCGCGTCGACAAATTCCAGTGCACATTTATTTATATTGTTTACCAGCGCTCTGTTTATAAGGAGGTTATTGTTCTTTCTGCGGATCAGATCTTCTTTGTACCATTTGCCGAGGAGCCTGTCATAGCTGACGAGGCTTATGTACAGGGCGCTGGCGATCTCCTCCCGCTTGAATCTTGCGGGCAGCGGCAGCCACTCCTGCGACATATCGGCGCCGTATGTCCTGAGCATGTCGTGGAAAAACCGCGCGGCTTTTTTCTCTGCCTGCGCCGATGTGAGAAATATCGGCAGATGCATATATCTCCGGCTGCTTTGGCCGCACTCGTTCAAAAAAGCTCTGAAAAGGTCCGGGTGTGACGTCATAAGATCCTGCACAACTTCGTATTTCGTCGCGAGTACCTCGCTGTCCCTGAGCGCCTCGATAACCTTGCAGGCGGTATACTCTTTGAGCAGGATAAGCTGGTGATCCACAAGCCGCCCCGGCAGGATGAAAACCGTGAATTTGTCTTTGGACAGCGCGCTGAAATGCTGGGTATTTCCCAGAAGGCCGCTTTTGAGCATCAGCAGATTGTTGTCTACAAGGCTATAAGGGATAGTGCGCTTTTTAGAAAATTTGTGGAGAGTTCCTTCCTCTTCGAAAAAGTGCTTTATTTCGGGCGCGAGCTCAAGATGGAAAAAGAAATCTATCATCGACGTCCCCTCCTATAAACATCAATGGCACAGGGCCGGAGGATTTGATGCATCCTCGGGCCTGCTGTGCTTCACAAGTTAGAATTTGGTCAAACAATACATAAATGACTATACTTATATGCGGTGGCTCCGGTTCGGCGGGAGTGGATTCCGCCCTGCCTTTTATTATATCCGCGCTACTGTTACAAGACGGATATCATCTATATGCTTCGTCAGTGGTATGACATCGTCGTCATAGACCGTCAGTTTTATTCCGGGCAGTACCTCTCTGATTTTTCCAAGTATTGCCGCCTTATAGCATGAAATATTACCCTTTTCAATCGACCATATGTCAGTGAACCTGTGAAAAATCACAAGCGGCCTCAGCATGTGCGTATCGCACCAGAGCCGCGTTTTTTCCATATTTTCAGCGGCTCTGGCGGATAGGAGCGCATATGGCCCCACGGGGGCGCGGACCAGCGCGGGCATGTCGTCCAGAAAATGCATCCGTTTCGAGCCCCTCATATAGCGCGCGATGGTGCCGTCTATATCGTAGATATTCAGCTCCTCTGCGCCTATACGCCTGAGCGCCCCCGAGAGTATTTTGAGCTGGAAATCGTACCTGATCATTTTATTACTACTATTGCGTTCGTTACCACTTCCTGTGCGAGCTTATGGCTGTCGGCCACGGCGCGGACTTTTATGAGGTAGGTTCCGGCTTTCGGCGCATCCCATTCGAGTGTCCAGTTAACCCATTTGTAAGGGTCGGTGTTCAGAGGAAGATCGAAGTTATGCCATGTTTTCCCGTCGTCCGCGCTGAACTGCAGGCGTGACGGTTTGATTCCCTGCCATGCGAACGCCCAACCTTCAAACTTGGCTTTCCTGCCGAAAACAGTGCCGTCTACGGCCGGGGTAAAGAAACCGGAATTAACCATCTGCATTGCGCCGGGTATTGGCGATATCTCTTCGTCAGGAACGACTATGTCATAGTCCTGCTCGGATACTTCGATGGTTTTCAGCCACATCGTGCTGGCGCTGCCTATTTCCCCCGGCAGGGAGTACATAACAGGGCCGCCGAAATGCTCAGGCAGGTCTTTCCCGCGCAGTTTAAGGGACACCTGGCTCTTTTTAAACCAGTCGGTTTTCATGTTTACAGGGTTCATCCAGCCGTCGTAAGCGTACATCTTCAGATAGTTGGCGTTGGGTTTAACCCCTGCGTCTTTGAGAAGCTCCAGTATGGGTACGCCTTCATATTCCGTCTGATAGATCATCGCCCCGCCTGCGGGGTTGATGGCGCACTGGCGCACTAAGGTGAGCTTTTCCTGCTTGAATTTTTTAAGATCGGCGATGGTGTAGGTTTTGGGTTTCGTCACGCCGGGGCCGGTGAGTGTTATGGTGTAGTTGCTCATGTTTTTCGGCAGGAACTCTTCAGGTTTGCCGTAGTTCTGTGCCACGTACTGGTCTTCCTGATCGGACATTTTGTTCTGGTTGGCACTGATTTTTGCGTTAAAAACAGCATCCATGGTGAAGCCGTCGCGGTAGCCTTCATAATTTTTCCGCAGGGTCAGCCATTCACGGACGGTGACCATCGGTGTGTCATAGTTGGGGCCGTCATCGGAGATGATAGTCCACCAACTGCTTGCAACGGACGGATTGTACTTTTCTCTGTCCCACAGCGATATGACACCATCCTCCGGGCGTACTATGTGGCAACTCCAGCAGTCGCCGGTGAAGCCGCGCTCAGGCGTGTGAGAGCCATGCAATGCCGTACCCATCTTGGGACCCAGGCCGCCGGCGGGAACGGTATGGCAGTTTATGCAATAGATCACGTCAATTTCCTTGCCGTAAGCCCGCCCCATGTCCGCCATGGCGTGCTGGATAGGCCCCGCCCGCTGGGACATCTCCCTGAGGTTGTTGTCATGGCAGGACAAACACCCCGCCTGCCCTGTCCGCAAATACACTTCGTTCCGGTAGGTCTCCGGGAACGCCCCTGTCTTGTTCGACCGCTTGACTTCGGCAAAAGCTATCGAAGCCAACAGGATCGTAAACACTAAAACAAACAATACTTTAATTTTCATAACCTACTCCTCCTAACACGGTTAATATCCGGCATATAGCAAGGAGTGAACAAAAAATCTTTAACAGTATGACGTATATTTTTCACTTTTTTATATTTTATTTGGTTTGTAAAATAATGAAATCGGCCTTGTAGCAGGATAATTGAAGGTATATTTATAATATGGATTTATTTTGACTTTTTACAATATTCCCGGCCGGTATTGAAAAGCCGCCTGCGGCGGATGCAGACTGTCCATAAAGTCGGTTTTTTTCTGCCTGCTGCTTACGAAATAGAACCACAGAAGGTCTATATCAGACGCTGCGGCAAAAAATCCCCCGCCAGCGACAGTTGTTTGGATTATATAGACAGGGCTTTTGTCAAAAGATACCCGGACGGCAAATGCGCTATAAACATAACACAGCCTGCCACAATGAAACCCGCCGGGCAACGGGAAAAAACGATAGACAATAAAAGACCGGTTATGTATAATTTTACCTTAATCTTTATATAAGGATGCTGACCATGTTTAAAGACAGAATTTACAATTTTTCCGCAGGTCCCTCGATGCTGCCCGTGCCGGTTTTGGAGCGCGCCGCGGCCGAAATGCTCAATTATAACGGCTCGGGTATGTCCGTCATGGAGATGAGCCATCGTGCCAAGGTTTATGATGAAATTTTCCAGAGCGTTAAGGAAAAGCTCCGCAAAGTCATGGACATCCCGTCCAACTATCATATCCTCTTCATGCAGGGCGGGGCGACCGGGGCATTCGCGTCCGTGGCCATGAACCTCATGGGGGAAAACGGCAAGGCCGACTACGTCATCACGGGGAACTTCTCTAAAGCCGCCGCGTCTGAAGCAAAAAAGTACGGCGCCGTGAACATCGCCTTTGATACCGCCGACAAAAACCACACATACATCCCCGCCCAGAACGATCTGAAACTCACCCCCGGCGCGTCTTACTTCCACTACTGCGCCAACAACACCATCTTTGGCACCGCGTGGAAATATATACCCACGGCGAACGGTGCGCCCGTTGTGTCCGATATGTCTTCCTGCATACTGTCGGAACCGGTGGACGTCTCAAAATTCGGTCTTATTTACGCCGGCGCGCAGAAAAATATGGCCCCCGCGGGTTTTGCCGTAATGATCCTCCGGGACGACGTGGCCGCCAAGCCTCTTCCATACACGCCGAAAGTCCTTGACTACAATGTGATGATCAAGGATGATTCCATGCCGAACACGCCGCCCACCTACAACATATACATCCTCGGCCTTGTGCTCGACTGGATACAGGGGTTGGGCGGGTTGAAAGAGATGGCGAAGATCAACAACGAAAAGGCAAAAATCCTTTACGATTTCCTTGACAACAGCAGATTTTATATGGCTCCCGCCCGGAGAGAGGCGCGTTCCATCATGAACATCACATTCAAAACCGCCACGGAAGAGTTGGACGCCAAGTTTTCCAAAGAAAGCGCGGCGGCAGGTTTTGCCAACCTCAAGGGGCACCGGCTTGTTGGCGGCATGCGGGCATCCATTTACAACGCTATGCCGGTGGAAGGCGTGAAAAAGTTGGTGGAGTTCATGGGTAAATTTGAAAAGGACAATCAATAGCCATGTACAAGATTAAAACACTAAATAAAATCTCTTTCGGCGGTCTTTCGCAGCTTCCCACGGAACTGTTCGAATACGGCGACGGTATTGAAAGCCCGGACGGCATCCTCGTCCGTTCGGCGGACATGCAAAACTATGATTTCGCCGCCAACACCAACCTGCGTTCCATCGCGCGGGCGGGGGCGGGGGTGAACAATATCCCCGTGGCGAAATGCTCCGAGGCTGGAATCGTTGTATTCAACACTCCCGGCGCAAACGCCAACGCCGTGGCCGAGCTGGTGCTCTGTGCCCTCTTTTTGGCCTCCCGCGATGTGATCGGCGGGATAGAGTGGACAAAGGGGCTTGCGGGCGAAGGCGCCAACGTTCCTGCTCTTGTGGAAAAGGGGAAAAGCGCCTTTGTCGGGCCGGAGATAGCCGGTAAAACCCTCGGAGTGATAGGCCTTGGCGCCATCGGCATCCGTGTGGCAAATGCAGCCATCGAGCTCGGGATGAACGTATTCGGCTACGACCCTTACATTTCGGTCGAGGCAGCGTGGAAGCTCTCCCGTTATGTCAGCCACGCCAAAGACCTGAAAACTCTCTATGAAAAGTGTGATTACATCACCATCCATGTGCCCTATATGGACAGCACCAAGGGAATGATCAACAAAGACGCGATAACCATGATGAAAGACGGGGTGAAAATTTTGAACTTCGCCCGGGGTGAGCTTGTGTCGAACGACATCATCGCCGCGCTGGAATCAGGCAAGGTCGGCAGATATGTTACGGATTTCCCCACGGCGGAGCTTATCAGGGCGAAGAACGTCATTCCCGTGCCGCACCTCGGTGCTTCCACGCCGGAGAGCGAGGAAAACTGCGCCGTCATGGCCGTGGCCCAGTTGAAAGATTATCTCATAAACGGAAATATCAAAAACTCGGTGAACTTACCCGACGTTTATATGGAAAGATCCGGCGTCTCGAGGCTCTCCATGATCCACAGGAACATCCCGAACATGCTGACCAATATACTCTCCATCCTTACCGCCGAAAAGGTTAACGTGGAGAATATGATCAACAAGTCTAAAGGGGAATACGCTTATACAATGCTTGATCTGAACAGCAGGATTCAGGACGCCGTTCTCGATAAAGTGCGCCACGCCCACGACATGCTGCGCCTGCGCGTGATAAAGGACGCGTAGAACAAAATACACCAATTTCGCGATTTAGCCCTCCCCGCCGGGGAGGGCGGTTTACGTAAACAACCATTTAGTCATTTGACCTTCGATTCCCGCTATATTGGATAATTCGTCCGCCATCGGTGTCAGAGTATTTAAAATAGTAACGTCTATTGTTCCCAGAATAGAGTTGACGGCAATTCTGCTTTTTAGCTCCAGTTCAGCATTTTCTGAGTGTGGTCTGATTTTTTTAATGAAAAACATGAAAAAATCACGGACGGAAAGCAGTATATTTTTATAAGCCATGTATAGAAGTTCCCGGAACATGTTGTTGTCTGTAGAGTACATGAAGGCCACGCAATTGCGCAGTACCATGCTGTGAGACACAAAAATATCCCTGCATTTTTCCGTAATATCTGAGTAGTCCAGGTTTTGTTCGTACTTTATGCGAAAAATAAGGTCAGGTATCTCTTTTACCATAGGGAGGATGGCCTGCACAAAACATTCTTCTTTGGTGCTAAAAAAGTTATAGAAGCTGCTTCTTGCGACTCCGGATTTGAGCACGATATCTATAACGGAAACATCCACATAGAGTTTCTCTGAAAACAGCTTTCTTGCGGTTACTAAAATGCGTTGCTCGATATTCAAATTAAACACCCCTTTGTGAACTTATCTTATAACATTTTTTTTGTCATGTACATAGTGTTTTTTTAAATCTAAATGAATATCCATATTTTACAAGTAAAAAAAATAGTTGACAGAGTTTATTGATTAAAATATTATACACAGTGTCCAAAATCAATCATTAGTTTTTCAAAAAATTCAGTAACCATGAGAGATTGAGTTTGCACGTCAAGATTTTTAACAGGAAATGGATGGAGGGGACAATAGTGGAAAACATTAAACAAAATGCAGGGACAAGAAGACCGGGGCAGATTTCGCGGCGCGACTTTTTGATGGGTACTACTGCGTTAAGTGGCGCTGCCATTGTGGTCGGTTGTTCGAAGGATGACGGGGAAAGTATCATCTACTCCGCACCGGGGGAGTCAGCGGTTGAAGAGCGCTTGGCCAGAGTTGTATGCAGAACCGGGTGTGCCCAGCAATGCAGTATTAACGTTACCTTGCGCAATAACCGTGTGGTGAAGGCAAGTCGGGCGCCCATGCCCAACAGGGCCTATGACAGAATGTGCCTGAGAGGACTGTCCAATATTCAGAAGATGTATGGTTCAGACAGACTTTTATATCCGCTTAAACGCGTGGACGGCACGCCCAGAGGTGGTGGCCAGTGGGAGAGGATATCATGGAGCAAGGCCATTGAAATTATTGCAGAGCAGTTTACCAGAATACAGACAACCTATGGTCAATCGTCACTGCTGGTATCATCAGGTTTTGCGGATTCCGGCGGTTTTGATAAGATAAACAGATTATCAAGCCTTTTACGGACCAGCAGCCTTGCAGCGCGTTCCGATGTCAACCAGCACATAGGCATGCAGAGGGCACTGGGTACGGTTGTGTCTTATCCCAGCATGAGCGGGAATGAACCCTGCGATATCGCCAACGCCAAAACCATCCTCTGCTGGGGCTGCGGCTGCACGGACAGCGAACCGCAGGCCTGGCATTTTATCGCGGATGCTATGGAACACAACAACGCAAAGCTTATCGTGGTGGACGTGGCCATGCACACCGCCGCTGCGCGGGCGACACACTTTGTGCATGTGCGGCCCGGTTCCGACACGCTTTTGGCGCTTTCGATGATTTATGAGATTATGCAGCGTGATGATCCGGCGGCAGGCACTGGCTGCTGGGTTAACTACGACTTTATGGAAAAAAATACAGTAGCGCCTTTTCTGGTGAATACCGCCACCGGCAGTTTTTTAAGATTTTCCGATCTTGATACCGCTGAACAGGCTCTTGTCTACAACGCGGCCGCGGCCGGTGCGGATTCATTTATCGCCTATACCGGCACAGATTATGTTGCCACCGTCAAAGACGCGGATCTTATCGGCGCGGACGGCCAGGGCAAGCCTGTTTTTCCGGCAAACGGTATATGCGTGTTCAAAAGTGCGCCGCCGCTGGGGAGATACACGGTAAAAACAGCATACGAAATGCTGAAAGATCATGTTGCAAACTATCCATCAAACGTGACCAAGGACAGCACGGGCGTCGAGCCTGCGGTTACTGCTAAAATGGCTGAAATATACGCCACAAACGGGCCCGCGGTGCTTCTGCCGGGACTGGGTATAGATCATTACTCCAACGGCCACCATTTCTTTCACGCGGCTGTGACAATAGCCGCCATAACGGGCCAGATAGGACGGTCCGGCGCGAGCATAGGAAACTTATACGGCTCTTCGTTCAACTATTGGATGTACAGCCCAAACGGACACGCTGCCATCGGCATCCCCCATCAGCTTTTACCGGTGGTCATGAATCTCGAGGAAAAGCCAGCGGATCTGATTCTGGCCCCGGGCATGGACATAGGCGGCCCGGAAGAAAAATTCATGGGCAAACCGCTTAAAATCAGAGGTATGTGGATAGTCGGAGGCAATCCTGTGGGCGGCTCCGTCGGCTCGGAAAGCTTTAAGAAGATACTGACTGCCCGTGAAGGGGATAAATACAAAGTTGAGTTTGTTTTGCACGCCAATGTTGAAATGTCTGATACTGCCAGATATTCCGATATAGTGCTACCGGCCGCGCATAATTTTGAGAAAAACGAAATTGCCGCCGCATCCAGAATGCCGTATATGACATATTCCGAAAAAGTGCACGAACCTATCGGGGAGTGCAAAACAGATTTCGCAATAACACGTCTGATGGCGGATGCATTGGGGTTTGGCAGCTACTTCTCTCTGTCGGATGATGAGTTTATGGAAACACTTATGGATGCAACTAACTATAAGGCGTTCTACAAAAATCTGACCGGTAAAGAGCCTGCTCCGGAGGTTATCCCCACTCTGGCCAGGCTTAAGACGGAGCGGGCCGTCCATGCGCTGCCGTTGGATTCCGCATCCAAACGGTATATATACCCCATGCACCGCAAGAAAAGCACATCCGGCGTGGACAGTATGGTTTTCGGAACCCAGATGTCCGTCTATTCGTGCAACTCCAAGAGGATAGAGTTCTACACCGATTCGGTATGGGTAGCGTTCAGCTACGGCCAGGTGCCTGCGGGACAGACAAAATTCACCGCCGCCGATATAGGCGAAGACCGAATGAAGCTGGAGCGCCTCCCGGGCTGGGAAGAGCCGGTCGAATCATGGCCGGGGAAAAATTCGAGCTACCCTCTGCAGCTTTTTAACGAAAAGCCGCGCTGGCGGGTACATACTTCATGGGCTTTTATTCCATGGCTGAGGGAACTTGATCCATATCCCACAGTCATTATACATAAAAATGATGCTGAACCGAAAGGTATAAAAACCGGGGATACGGTCAGAATATTTAATGCCAGAGGCAGTACAAAGGGTAAGGCTGTTGTGACGACGGGCATCAGGCCGGGCGTCATCAGGACATCCTGCGGCTGGGCGGAGTCGCAATATGAGAAGATTTTCGGCGAAGGCACCCTTACAAGCCAGTGTCTGACCAACACTTATGTGCATCCGGTTACGACTGTTGCCGCCTACTTTGACACTAATGCGCAAATTGAAAAGATAGAGGAGCAATAAAATGAGCGAAGTAAAATATATCATGGTTGTGGATCAGCGGCGCTGCATGGGCTGCCACACATGCGTGATTGCATGCAAAGTGGAAAACAACATGCCTTCCGGCATCAATATGAACAACGTCCTGACCGAAGGCTCAAAGATAGTGGATATTCCGTACGGTTCAATACCGATGACGTCCGTTTGCACAATGGACGACTTCAACAGAGTGACGGGAACCCAAAGAATAGATTACATCACTCAGGCCTGCCAGCACTGCGCGGATGCCCCCTGCGTTAAAGCCTGCCCCACAGGGGCGACATGGCAACGGGAAGACGGCATAGTTGCGATGAACTCGGAATTGTGCATAGGCTGCGACAATTGCCGCAATGCATGTCTGTACAGTTACGGCAACATGCGTGTGCATATCCAGTCTCCGACCTTCGATCTGAATTTTGCCACGGGCGACCAAAAGGCACCGAAAACTGTGGATGGTATCGTAAAGAAATGCACATTTTGCGCCCACAGAGTGGACATGGGGGAACAGCCTTTTTGCGTATCCCAATGCCCTGCGAGGGCCCGCTATTTCGGCGATATGAACAACTCGGGAAGTGACGTCGCCATACTGATGGCAACGCGTGATTTCAAGAATATTCCGCCCGATATGGGAAAAACGGCCACCGAACCGTCAGTGTATTTCCTGAAACCATAATAATTGATTGTATAACTTCTTCCTCCTCAAAACAGCCCCCGGAACAGCGGGGGCTGCCGCGTAAGGAGAATTAGGTCAGAAAATTCTTAATAGATCTGTATCTTCGACAGTTCGTCCGGCATGCGGTAATCCACCACATATGCCGACTCGAAGCCGAGATACTTAAGATAATGGGCGATGCTGAGGCGCAGTTTGCCGATGGTGGCGACAGTTTCTTTTGCTCCGAGGCCGAGCTTCACGTTTTTTCCATCATGCCAGACCTTGTAGTACTTAAACCCGTGAGATTTCAGGAAGTTTTCCGCCATTTCGACCGTCATCAGCATTTTTTCATTCACAGTCACGCCGTGGTCGAAATGGGTCATCAGGCAGGAGAAGGGGGATTTTTTCCAGGTGTCGAGCGCCAGCGATTTAGAAATCTCCCGGATGCCGGTCTTTGTTATCCCCAGTTCATCAAAGGGGCTTTTTACAGGCATCCCTTTCAAGGCGACTTTATTCTGGCAATACGTACCGGGTGCTTCGCCGGTGCTGCCTTCCACCACCGCGTTGAGCCCAAACCTTGCCGCCATATTTATCGCTTTTGTGATGAAGCCGTTTTTACAAAGGTGGCACCGGTTTTCGGGATTGTTTACAAATTCCGGGGCATTAAGAGGCGGCATGGATACGACAGTCAGCTTGGCGTTCAACAGTTTGGCTGTTTCCATTGCTTCCTGCTGCAGGGCATATGGGATCACCGGGGACTGGAAAAATACTGCTTCGGTATTGTCTCCCAATATCTTCCGGGCGGTGTACAGGAGCAACGAGGAGTTTGTACCGCCGGAATAGCAGATCAACGCACTTTCCAACTCCGAAAAGTACCTGTATAGATTTTCCAGTTTCAGTTTCAGTGCGTCATTAAGTTCCATTAAGCCTTCAAGCGGTAAAATTACTCAGGGTATGACCCTGGTTATTTTTCATCATAACCTTTAATATGTCAAGATTTATAGTCTGATTTGTTGACTATAGGCCGCCTCAGGGGTATATATAAGCAGAGTGTGAATCATGACAAGTCAAATGTTTGTGACGATTGTTGAAAACCTGTATATTTTTACGCTGCTCGTCTTCATCCTGATTATTATCATGTCGAAGAAGAAGACGGGTTCGTCGATAGCCTGGCTTGTTACGGTTATCTTCATCCCTTTTATCGGGATGCTTTTGTATATCATTCTGGGGGTGGACTGGCGCAGGCGGAAGATGTTCAAAGCCCGCTTGGCGAACAATCCGAACAAGGTGCTTGCAAAAATGTATGACACCTTTTCCGGCATGGACATCTCCCAATATGACACCAAAGATATCTTCGATTTCCACATGCCGAAAGCGGGGGGTATAGATGAACTCCTCGCCGGTACGGATATACATAAGTCCAGCGAAGAGGTTGTCAAGCTCCTGTATTACACAAGCGGCACCTATCCCACCGGCAACCGTTCCTGCGAGTTTTATTTCGATGGCGCCGGCGCTATGGACAGTTTGATAAAAGATCTGGAAAGCGCGCGGGAAAATATCTACATGGAATTTTTCATCTGGCGTTCCGACGAACTCGGTGAAAGAGTAAAAGAAGTTCTGATAAGAAAGGCGCAGGAGGGGGTGGATATCAGGCTTATCACCGACGGGCTTGGTTCTTTCGGCCGCATATCCCGCAGATACAAGAGGGAACTGGCGAAGGCGGGTATAGATTTTAAATATTTCCTTGACGTACCGCTGAACATGCTCAAAATCAACTACCGCAACCACCGTAAAATGGCGATCATTGATAATAAAATACTCCATACCGGCGGCATGAACATCGGGCAGGAGTATATAGACGGCGGAAAACATTTTGACGCTTGGCGGGATACCAACGTGAGGCTGGAGGGAGAGATAGTCATCCACTATCTGGCAGTCTTCGTGGCGGACTGGCTTAACAGCCGCGGACAGGCGGATTTCCGGCTGCCGGAAAAGCCGGAACCCGCGGGAAAATATATGATGCAGATAGCCGCGAGCGGCCCCGACACGGTGTGGACTTCACTCCGCATGCTCTACACCAAAATGATTACGAACGCCACGGAAGAAATACTGATAGAAACCCCCTATTTCGTCCCTTCCGACAATATATTGGAACAGTTGCAGATAGCCGCTCTGTCGGGAGTGAAGGTGAAGCTGATTATCGCGGGAGTTACAGACAGCTATGTGACTCTATGGGCGGCCGAATCGTACTACAGGGAGCTTCTTGGTGCCGGTATCAATGTATACGTTTACCGAAGAGGGTTTTTGCACTGTAAAAATGTTATAGTCGACAGAAAGATATGCACAACCGGTTCGTGCAATTTTGATTACAGAAGTTTCGAGCTGGATTATGAAGTAAACTGCGTTTTTTACAACCGGGAGCTATCCGGCAAGATGAGGGAGCAGTTTTTCGAGGATCTCAAATTCTGTGACAGGATTACGTTTGATATTATAAATAAGAGGCATTTTCCGGTGAGGCTGAGGAATGCCGTGTGCCGCGTACTGTCGCCGTTACTGTAAAGGTATCGGGTTGTGGCTGCTCATTGCGGTTACATTGCTTCGGCTTGCCAGACGCTACCGCAGCACGCTCCCGCCGGTCACGAAGACGTAAGCCCTCAATGGAGCCGGAGTAGTGTGCCTTTGTTTGAACAAGATACCACTCAGACTGTCCATAAAGTCGATTGTTTCCTTTTTTGTTATTCCGGGCTTGATCCGGAATTCAGCGTACGCCGGTCAGGCGAATGAATTGATTAGTTCCGGTTAATCCAGCCTGTCTTCGATTATGAATTTGAGGGGATTAACCGGTATCCCGTTCACCAACACCTCATAATGCGAGTGCGGGCCGGTGCTGCGGCCGCTGGAGCCGACTTTGGCTATGACCTGCCCTTTTTCGACCTTGTCACCCACTTTTACAGAGATACTTGAGTTATGGCCGTAACGGGTGATGTATCCATAACCATGATCTATCGTCACAAGGTATCCGTAGCCGGATTTAGGCCCGGCGTAGACTACGATTCCTTTGGCAGTGGAGTATACGTCCGTGCCGTAACGCGCTGCGATATCGATTCCTTCATGGAATGTCTGGCGGGCTGTGAACGGCGAAACTCTATATCCGAATTGGCTGGACAGCCAGCCTTTGACCGGCCACAGAGTAGGTGTAAAGAGCATGACGAGACGTTTTTCCTCAAGCGCGGCGGCCAGTTCCGAAAGATTCAGTTCCCGCTGCCCTACCTCGTAGCTGAGCTCTTCCAGTGTACCCTCCAGGGTGCTGAAAAAGTCTTTTTCATT
>JAVBTI010000039.1:0-5340 GCA_031556255.1 Deferribacterales bacterium
ATGTGTTGAGTGAAACAGCGTTTATAGATGAAAACAATCTGTTGGTGGATAAAAACGACAGGCCGCTGGCCGGCGTGGTAATTGTATTTGCCGAAGGCGGAGACAAAAGGAAGTGGGAGTGCCTTGTAATAGTGGCATACGTCAGGGTGTTATGAAGGCTTACGGTGAAAACGGCAAACTCCAACCGGCACAGCCTTATAAAAACGGTGAGATCACCGGCATTACAAAGGAATATTGCGAAAGCTGAAATGTAAAAGCAGAAGCCCTGTTTGCTGACGGAAAAAGGAACGGCTTTGCCGGGCAATACTATGAAAACGGGGAACCGGAAATTGCGGCAGTATGCAGCCGTAATAAACTTATTTTCTGCATCTGCTTTTCAAGGGGTGGCGGGGAAACATCCTTTACGCAGGTTAAAATCAACAGTATCGGCAACGGAGCCAAATTGAATTGCGATTAGTTACTTTCCCTGAAAATACGCCGATTTCGGCGGGCTGAAGACGAGCAGTTCGTCCAGATCATTCTCCAGGTTTGGATAGGAGGCTTTGATATACTCTTTGGCCGCCCTGGAGTTATCCTTTGCCGAAAGGGCGAAAGGATCTATAGTGAGGCGGATGTCGCCTATGTATGTAACCTTCCCCGGCGCCGTATCGAACCAGGCCAGCCCTGTGTCCGACTCCACCGATTTTCCCGCCTCGCAGGCCTGATAAATTGTGTATCTTCCCGGAGTCAGCCTGTAAACTTTATAGCCTTTGTTGCCTATTTCCACTTTTTCTAAAACTTCTCCCTCACTGCCCCGGCGTTCCCAGGTGGATGAACCTGTGAAAAAGTCGTACCGCCCCGTCACATAGGCATACTTCGAGTCGGGAATGTCGGTGGGGGCAAGTTCCGGGTCTTTCGCCGCGCAGCCCGCCATGAATGCCGCTAATATCACCAGAAAAAGTATTTTTTTTATATATGCCCTCCGGATTATTAAATTCTCAGCCAGCTTGAGCCCAGCACTATGTAAAATACAAACCCCTCCGGTCCTCTTGCCAGATCCGCCCCATGTACAGGTATACCGGGACGGCCTTTATGTTGAAATTGAACTCATTGTCGCCGAAATAGTACCCCAGGCTGACGTCGGCATAGCCGCCGCCGATTTTATAGCGGAGGCCGTACTCCGGATATTGCCCGCGTGGCTACCCATGATGGCCCGTGCGTCGTTAAGGGTATATATGCTGCCGATGGCGGTGATAGATGGCGGCATGGGGTATTCCACCCTGTCTTTCGCCACAGGTTTGCTGTTGCTGATATATACCGGCGCCAGCCCGCCCCCGAAGCCTCCGAAGGCCGGTTCCGTGATTATGATGGGCATTACCACAAAGCCGCTGGCCCCGGTGACGTTATCGGACACCTTGTCCTGAGCGTAACCTGTGCCGGCCGTGAAAAGGATACCGAAAAGTGTAACCACATAAACAATGCTCTTCATTCTGTGATTATATCCGGTTAATGGTAAAAATCAACTGGCAAGGCGGGAGGGGTCATTGGCGGCATGGTTTTTTTTCTCTTAATGTCAACATGCTATTGCGCAAGCGGCGGTGCGGACATAGATTAATTTATGGGGTTATTTATGTCTGGCTGCACCCGGCCGCATCCCCTGAAAATATGGATCGTATGGTGAAGATATGTCTCTGGACAGCAACTATCATTTGACCGTAAAACCCGCCGGTGCCTCGTGCAACATGAACTGTATATACTGCTATTTCCTCGGCAAAACAGAAAGTCTCGGCAGCCGGGGCAAAATGGACGGCGCCACTCTTGAAAATTTCATAAAAAATTATATAACATCCCAGACTGCGGGTACCGTATTTTTCACATGGCACGGCGGAGAGCCAACTCTTTTGGGCGTTGATTACTTCCGCGAAGCCGTGCGCCTTCAGCAGAAGTACTGCCCGCCCGGCAAACGTGTGGAGAACGACCTCCAGACAAACGGCCTGCTTATCGACGACGAGTGGTGCAAGTTCCTGAAGGAGAACCGCTTTCTTGTTGGTTTAAGTGTGGACGGAGACGAAGAAGGAAATATCTACAGGACGGATAACACAGGAAAGCCCGCCCTGGAAGGTGCCATCAGAGCATCTAGGTTCCTGCGCCGCCACGATGTGCCGTTCAACACCCTGACCGTGGTTAACAATATCAACTCTAAAAAACCTCTGCGCACATACCGTTTCCTGAAAGATGTCATAGGTTCCCGCCACATGCAGTTTATTCCGCTCGTGGAGGTGGCTGGCCACCGCGATTCTGCGCCGGAGGAGTGGGGTGAGGCGCCGGAGGCCGACGGATTCTCCGTTGCCCCGCGCGATTGGGGGCTCTTCCTCCTTGAAATCTTTGACCGGTGGTACAACAAAGATCAGGGGAAGGTGTTCGTCTATCTGTTCGAAAACTTCCTGTCGCTCTGGCTGGGGAAGGGCGCGCAGATGTGCTATTTCGAAAAAGTGTGTTCCCATGCGATGGCTTTGGACAGGGACGGCAGCGTCTATGCCTGCGATCACTACGCCTATCCAGAGTATTATTACGGTAATATAAACGAAACCCCGCTTTACGAAGTGGTGCGTTCGCCGAAACGGAGCGAATTTGCCGGGCTGAAGGACGATCTTCCCCGGCAGTGCCTTGAGTGCCTCTGGCTCGACAAGTGTAACGGCGAGTGCCCCAAAAAGCGCTTCGTTAAAACGGAGGACGGCCCCGGGCTGAATTATCTGTGTGAGGGGTACAGGCTCTTTTTTGAAAAAATATCCGGAAGGATGGCCGGGCTGTGCGAAAAGTACGGCGGGCGTGATTCCCGGATAAAATAAAGGAGGAACCAATGTTAAGCGTTAAAACCACCGGCAACTGGAAAAAAGGCGCCGCAATGTTTACCGTGGCGGGGCTGATTTCCGGCTCCGCCCTGTGTTCGCCGGCCTTCGCCGATTCGCAGATTCCCGTGCCGCCGAAGCCGTTTAAAGGAGAGATGAACACCACCTATCTGAACTCCATACCCGACTGGCCGGCACGGCCGACGGCTCCGAAAGGCGCGCCGAACGTCGTTCTTATCATGACCGACGACGTCGGCTTCGGCGCGGGCAGTACCTGGGGAGGACCTGTGAATACCCCTGCACAGACACAGATTGCCCGGGACGGTTTGCAGTTCAACCAGTTTCATACCACGGCCGTTTCCTCCCCCACCCGCGCGGCGCTTCTGACCGGCCGCAACCACCATACCGCCCACACCGGCAGTATCATGGAAACTTCTCTGGGTTATCCTGGTTACGACACACTGCTGGGCAAAGACACGGCGACCGTCTCCGAAATGCTGAGACAGAGCGGCTACAATACCGCATGGTTCGGCAAAAACCATAACGTTCCCGATTTTGAGATGAACCCTGTCGCTGGACCGCTCGACCGCTGGCCGACCTATCTGGGCTTTGAGAAGTTCTACGGCTTCATCGGCGGCGAGTCGGATCAATACACCCCGTACGCCCTTTATGACGGTACTGTGAGCGTTTCACCATATCTGGGTAATCCTAATTATAATCTCAATCAGGACCTGTCGAAGCATGCGTCGGACTGGATGAGGTATCAGAAATCGATTGCCCCTGAAAAACCGTTCTTCCTTTACTATGTGCCGGGCGGGACCCACGCGCCGCACCAGGTTGCAAAAGAGTGGTCCGATAAATACAAAGGCAAGTTTGACAAAGGCTGGGACGCTATACGTGAAGAAACTTTCGCCCGTCAGAAAAAGATGGGAATAGTCCCGCAGAACGCCATGCTGACCGAGCGGCCGAAAGAGATCCCGGCGTGGAACAGCCTGAGCGACAAAGAAAAGAAACTCTACGCAAGGGAGATGGAAGTGTATGCCGGCTATCTGGAGCAGACCGACCATGAGATAGGCAATATGCTTAAAACGCTGGACGAGCTGGGAATCCGTGACAACACCGTCATAATCTATATCCAGGGCGACAACGGCGCGAGCGGCGAAGGCGCGCTCACCGGCTCTATGAATGAAAACTACGTGTTTAACGCTCAGGTGGAATCCCTTGACAGCATGGATATAAATAAGCTGGGCACTCCCGAAGCATATAACCACTACTCTGCCGGCTGGGCCCATGCCATGGACACCCCGTTCCAGTGGATGAAGCAGGTGGCGTCGCATTACGGCGGTTCGCGTAACGGCCTTGTAGTATCCTGGCCGAAAGGGATCAAGGCCAAAGGCGAAATTCGCTCCCAGTGGCATCATGTCATTGATATAGCGCCTACGCTCCTTGAGATAATAGGCATCGAAGAGCCGGACAAAGTGAACGGCATAGAACAGAAGCCTATCGAAGGCGTCAGCATGGCTTATGCGTTCAGCGACGGTAAAGCGAAGTCCCGCCATACAAAGCAATATTTTGAGGTATATGGTTACCACGCCATGTACCATGACGGATGGGTAGCCGCCGCCAAACCGGCTATGGCTCCGTGGATGCAGGGAAAGGTGGACGCCGAACTGCCTAAAGTATGGGAACTTTATCATGTGGATGAAGATTTCACCGAAGCTGTGGACCTTGCCCAAAAGTACCCGGACAAACTGGCGGAACTCAGGCAGATGTTTGATATCGAGGCGGGGCGTTACAATGTTTACCCGATCTGGACAAGCAGCACCAAGTTTATTCCGATTGATCCTAGATACCGCCCGAACGCGAACGAAGGTAGAAACAAGTTTGAATACTACGGCACGGTAGATCATATTTCCGAGGGCGGCTCCCCCAACTTTAAAAATGCATCTTTCAGCATCGAAGCCGATCTGGACATTCCGTCAGGCAAGACTGCCGAGGGAATGGTGCTCACGATGGGTGGCAGGTTCGGCGGATTCGGCTTATGGCTGGCCGGCGGCAAGCCCACCTTCGGCTATATAAATCCGAATGCGGCGGACTACTACGAAGTGGCTTCCCAGACTGCGGTAACGTCCGGCAAGCATAAAGTGAAGGTCGAGTTCACCTCCGACTTCCCGAAAACCAAGAAGCCCGGAGCGGGCGGTGTAGCGGCCATCTATATCGACGGCAGGAAGGTGGCTGAAGGACGAGTTGAAAAGACAGTTCCTTACCGTTTCGGTATTTCTGAAGGGATGGATGTGGGCGCAGACTACGGTACTACAGTTTCTCAGAAATATAAAGCGCCGTTTATTCTGAACGGGCTTGTAAAAACAACAGTGGAAATCAAGAAATAACAGCGACATTCATGGCGGGCGCCCGGGTTCCGGCGCCCGCCGCTTTTTCCTGTCATTACTGCCTTGACACCGAAAGGCAGAACAAACAAAGTTGCATTTATGGTCAACAGCCCGGCTGTTTT
>JAVBTI010000146.1:0-43045 GCA_031556255.1 Deferribacterales bacterium
AGGGTGTGCTTTTTCCTGTACGAGCCAGCCCCGTCATAGCCCAGATCGTAAAGATCGAAAGCACCCTCGGTCACACCTTTATGCCCGCCCCTTGGCTTACAGAGGTTTCCGCCGGACACCTCCCATATGGTGAATCTGTCAAAATCACGGGAGATAAGCAAAGCCGTGAGTCCGTTTATAAACTCCGCATCTGTTTTAGAAAAGAGTGTGTCGAGAAGGGGATATGTGCTCATTGAGTTTCCCCCCTGTCAACGGAGAGTATGGTATTTATCCTTTGCGTAAGCGCCTCCCGGTTTCTCGCGGGCAGCAAGCCGAACACCGACGACAGCGTCGAGTCCAGGGTGGTGTTGTTATTGTCTTTACAGTGGGCAAGCCTGTTGGCATTATATACGATCCGCGACTGAACTGTGTTATCAGGATTATGGTGGAGGCGCACCATCTGGATTATATCCGGAGGAAGCTGCCAGCGGTTCAGCACCATCCCTGCGACCTCCGCGTGATCGGTGCCGAGCTGTTTGCGTTCCTCTTCGCAGCTTGAGACCTCCTGCACGAGAAAATCCACCATGATTGTCTTCCCTATGTCATGCAAAAGCCCTGCCAAAAAAAGGGCTTCCGAATCCTCCTGGAGATCTTTCGCAAACTCCTCGCACAGAAGAGCGGTGGTGTGCGCATGCTCCCAGAGGGCGTTACCGGTAGTTTTATACATCGTGAATTGCTTGTTATAGTAGGCGTTGGTCGCCGCGACAAGAGCTATATTCTTAAGAGTGTTGAATCCCAGAAGCACCACAGCCCTGTCGATACTATTCACATCCTGCCTCATGCCGAAAAATGGCGAGTTCACCATACGAATGACCTTGCTGGATATCCCCTGATCCATTTTTATCTGCTCGGTGATCTCCTTGATAGTGCTGATGTCGCTGCTTGTGAGTTTCAGAAGCCGCTGAGCAAAAACCGGCAAAGCATTTATACTTTCCGCCTTGGCGAGAATCTTCACCTTCAGGCTTTCGAAATCCCGTTCCTTGCCGTTTCCCGCGGGAGGGGGCGTTTCGGTGGCTATACCCAGTTTACGTTTGATCACCGCCTCATCCAGAGGAGGCAGAAATACCCCGCTTATGCGGAACCCTTTCAACTGTTCGATCAACGATTTATCCTGCGTGGCGATAATCAGAAAAAGCGGTATGGGCGATTTGGAGGGAATGCGTTTCAGATCCTCCGTGTTGCGCACCTCGCACACGTGTATCTCACCTTTACCCGTGGGCACAACGGTGGCATACCCTCTGAGGGCTGCCTGAAGTTTGCTTAAAGTAGGGCCCGTACCTGTAAAAAGTATCTGTAACACTATAATCCCCATACTACCGGCGTGCGTACGCCGTGCCGTTACTTCTTTATTTCCGTAATCTTTTCCAGCAAATCCTTGGGGGAAAAGGGTTTGGTAACATATGCGATGGCTCCGGCTTTCATTCCCTCGGCGCGCTCTTCGGCGGAAATATTCGCAGTCAAGAGCAACACCGGAATATCTTTATAAGCCGGGTCGCTTTTTATGCGCCTGCACGTTTCCAGCCCGTCCAGCCCCGGCATGACCACATCCAGGATGATCACGTCAGGAACCTTTGTTTTAATGGACTCCAGCGTCTGTTCGCCGCTCGAGACCTCCGTCACCTCGTGGCCGCTCTTCCGCAAAAACATGGCGACAACTTTACGCAGACGGAGTTCGTCGTCCGCGATAAGGATGTTCATATGGCGAACTCTATCGTACAGCCTTCGTTGTCGAAAGAAAAACCGATACCGCGCTTTTTGCAGACATCTTTGATAACTCCCCACACTTCCGGCGCGCCGTGATAGGCGTCGGCGGACAGATGGAGGCAATTTTTATTCAGATCGATGGCGATAGATTTGTCCGCCTGAAGTATCATTTCATATATTATAACGTTCGTAATGGTGCGGAGTTCGTGGGCATTCCCTTTTACTACGCAGGGGTCGGTCACGCACAGGTCGAGCCTGATCTCCCTTTCGGCCATAATGGTTTTGCACTGATCGAGAAAATGCAGTATGGACGCTTCGATATCATAATCGTCGTTAAGGCCGATAGGTTCCGCGCCGAAGGAGTGGGAAAAACATATGTCCATCCCGGCGTCGAAAAGGTCGAGCAGGAAAGAGGCCTCGATAACCTCGTCTATGAGCTTCTGCTCGTCGCCGGTCATACGGTAGGAGAGGAGAGTGACCGAGGCGGCGATCATCGCCGTGCAGTTTCTCATGTGATGTGAAAAGTAGTTATGCACTGTGCGTAATTCGTTTTTCATGTTCATTCTCCTCCAGTAAAGTCCGTTCACGCCATTCCCACGCAGGTGGAAGTTTTGAGCCAATTAATAAGGAATTTATTTCCCTCAACGCATATTACGTGAACCGTGTTGTAAAGCACCGGGCGAGGCCTGTCAGGCTGGATGCAATGCGAAGATATTTTTGAGGGGCAACCGCAGCATACTGATTGGTGTGTGAGGATTGACCCCGAAAAAATAGCACAGCAGTGCGCCAGCATCACAGGCCGGAGCAATCCGGCACCTTATACTAGCGGCGTTTTATGCGCTGGTTGGCGAGCAGCGCCTGGTAGGGCCTCGCCCCATCCTGCGCCTTCCCCAGATGCATCTGCATCCAGAGGGGGCCGTACGATTGTATCTTTACCTTCTTGCGGTTCCTCACACTGTCTAGTTCGCCAGCGAGGCGTTCATCCAGAGGAAGTTTCGCCACCCCTTTGGTAAGGAGCGCTATGGCTTTGTCCGTCTGCCCCTGCTCTGTGAGGAAATACGCGTACAGGCTGTACACGAACCCCTCTTTTTTATTGGAGGCGACGGTTTTTTCCATCGTGCTGAAAGCCTTGTCGTAATCTTTGTTGCGGTAGTAGTAGGAGGCCAGCATCCCCATGGCCGACCAGTTTTTAATGAACGAATTTTTCAGGTACGGAAGCGCCTCATCAAACCGTTTTCTTATATAAAGTATGGAACCTATTTGTGAATCTATGTTTTTTTTGGCCAAAAATTGCCAGTTAGCAAATTTATAAGCGATCTTGAGTTTGTCCAGCGCGGCTTCGATCCGTTCCGCCTTGAGATCTTTCTCTACTGCGTTCATAACCGCAGTCATCCTTTTCAAAAAGAACCGCCCCACAAGCACGTTGATTCCCACCACCACGAAAACCGCGACCAGCGCCGCCAGCAGTATGCTGCCGGAAAAAAACCATGTCGCATAAGACAAAAGCAGCGCCACAAGCACGTCGATCAAAAGTGTATACATATAACTACTTACTCCTCCGAAATGTTAATACGCACTATAATTGTAATAAAGCAGATTTTCAACAATTTATATGAGCTAGATCTCAAGTACCCTCAACAATGTCGTGGAGCCCACCTTTCCCATGGGTACACCGGCTGTAAGTATGATCCTGTCTCCTTTTTTTGCTAACCCGGAACCTACCACCAGCACCCTTGCCTCTTCAAACATTTCATCGGTAAATTCAAACCTTTTTGTCTGCATCGCGGTCGTTCCCCAACAGAGGGTGAGCTGCCTGCACGTCTGCTCCAGGGGAGTGAGCGCCAATATGGGGCAGCTGGGGCGGAACTGCGCCACGGCATAGGCGGTAAAACCGGACTGGGTGTAAGCAACGATGGCCGCGGCGTTTATATCCTCCGCCAGCCAGCCGGCTGCGCGCCCCACCGCGAGGGATACGGAAGAGGTGGAATTTATACTGCTGGAATTTTTCGCCAGTATGTTGGTCACATATGGCTCGGTGGCGGCGGCAATGCGCCCGAGCATCTCACACGCCTCCGCAGGGTAATTGCCGCTGGCGCTCTCATCAGAAAGCATGACGGCATCGGTGCCGTCCAGAATGGCATTTGCAACGTCGGATGTTTCCCCCCGCGTGGGGCGCGGGTTGTTCACCATGCTCATAAGCATTTGAGTGGCGGTGATGACGATTTTTCCGGCGTCCGTCGCGGCGCGGATAATATTTTTTTGTATTATGGGAACCCTTTCCAGAGGCACTTCCACCCCAAGATCGCCCCTGGCGACCATAACTCCATCCACATGCGGCAATATCCTGTTTATATTGTCTACCGCCTGCGGTTTTTCGATCTTGGCAATCAGTTTGGGGCGGTACGCGGCTTTGGCAAGGATGCCGGTAATCTCCGCGAGATCTTTCTCGTCACGGACAAAGGAAAGTGCCACAAAATCCACCCCCTCATCCAGCCCCATGCGAAGGTCATCTTTATCCTTCTCAGAAAAGGCGGATACGCTGAGACTTGACCGGGGCATATTTACCCCTTTGCGGGAATAGATCTGGCCGCCATTGATTATACGGCAGATGACCTTTTCCTCCTCTACTCTTTCCACCTCAAGCTCCATCATCCCGTCGGAGAGGAGGATAGACTCCCCCGGGTGCACATCTTTATGAATGCCGGGGTAGGCGATGGGCAGCACCCCTTCGGAATAGCCACAGGTGCCGCAGAGGGCAATCTCTTCGCCGGAAACGAGAGTGACTCCCTGATCCGGCAGCGTGCCCAGGCGTATTTTGGGACCGCACAAATCCTGAAGTATCCCCACATGGGTGTTAAGCTCTTTCGCAATGGCACGCACACGGTGGATCACTTCCCGGTGGGACTCGTGGGTGCCATGGGAAAAGTTCAGCCGTGCCACATTAAGCCCGTTCTTTATCAGCTTGCGAATCATTTCAGGGCTTGATGAGGCGGGGCCTATGGTGCAGACGACTCTGGTTCTTCTTTTATGAGGCATGAATAAACTCCTGATTTTTGAACGCTCATCCGTGAGCACAGTCCCACTTTCCGTCATTCCGGGCTTGTCCCGGAACCCATTTCACCCAGGCATTATGGGGGGTTTGAATCCGCGGTTATAATCCCTTGTTTTTCAGGGGAAGCCGTCCCCCGCATCCCGCATTAAAATGGCGGAAAGAAGGGATTATCTTTCACTCTCCCCCATGGAAAGAGAGAAATTGCCGATTACTTATGAACTGCATTATAACATTCAGAACGGGGGCCTGCCATGCGGGAACTATCCCGCTCCTTAATCCCGCTTCAGCAATTCCCTGGGTTTGGACGTCCCGTCGCTGGGTCCTATCAACCCCTGCCTCTCCATCATCTCCACTATTCTCGCGGCGCGGTTATAACCTATTTTCAAATACCGCTGGATCATGGAGATAGAAGCAAATCCCTTCTCCCGCACAATCCGCAGCGCCTCTTCATAGCGGCTGTCAAACTCTTCTTCGTCAAAATCCCCGCCGTTCTCACTGTGCTCCTCCAGCAGCGCCATATTGTATTCCGGCTCACCGTACTTTTTCAGCTCTTCCACCACACGGAGTACTTCCGATTCACTTACAAAACAGCCGTGTATACGCAAGGGATCGCTGGAGCCGGGCGGTATGAAAAGGCTGTCTCCCCTGCCCAGAAGCAACTCCGCTCCGTTCTGATCAAGTATGGTGCGAGAATCTATCTTGGATGACACCTTGAAAGATATCCTGGCGGGCATATTGGCTTTTATTATGCCGGTGATAACGTTAACGGAAGGCCTCTGCGTGGCCAGCACAAGATGTATCCCCACCGCCCGCGCCATCTGAGCAATACGTATGATGGAGTTTTCTACCTCTTTCCCCGCCACCATCATCAGGTCGGCAAACTCATCCACAATCACCACCATATAAGGCATCGGCGAATATGGCATCCCTTCGGCACTCTCCGGATGAATCTCAATATAATTGTTGTATGAGTCCATGCTTCGCACTCTGCATGAGGCAAGCAGGGCATAGCGCGACTCCATCTCTTTTACCACGTTTTGCAGCACGGCGTTAGCCTTGCGCGGGTCGGTGACAACAGGGGCGGCAAGATGCGGAATCCCCTCGTAAACGCTGAGTTCCACCATCTTAGGATCGATCATTACGAACTTCACCTTGTCCGGCGCTGATTTAAAAAGCACTGAGCAGATGATGGAGTTCACGCACACCGATTTTCCGCTGCCCGTCGTGCCGGCCACGAGCAGGTGCGGCATTTTGCGCAGATCAGTAAAATAAGGTCTGCCGGAGATATCTTTCCCCAATGCCACTGCCAGCGGAGACTCGTCCTGTTTAAATTCTTTGGCTTCCAAAAGTTCCCGCAAGCTTACCATTGCGCGGGCAGGGTTCGGCACTTCGATGCCCACCGCCGCTTTCCCCGGTATGGGGGCTATGATACGTATGCTCAGAGCGCTCATGGCAAGCGCCAGGTCGTTTTCAAGGTTGGCAATCTTATTGATCTTTATACCCGGCGCGGGCTCCAGCTCAAAAAGTGTCACCACGGGGCCGGGGCGTATCTCCCTTATGCGGCCGTCCACGCCAAAATCCCGAAGCTTGCTTAAAAGCAGGTCGGCTTTCTCCCGCAGCTCTTCCGGCTCCGGTGGGGTCACTTTTCCGTCAGGGGCGTCCAGCAGTGAGAATGAGAGTTTATAATCTTTTCCCGTCACAATGTTTCGCACGCCTGCTGCCGGCGGCACTTTCTGATCGTATTCTTTTATGAGGGGTGCGCTTTGAGGCTCTTCCGTTCCGGCTGCGTCAAGAGCGTCTTTTTCATATTCGGCCAGGAGCTCCTCCAACCGGGACACGGTGAGAAATTCCTCCCCTTCCGGAAGCCGGAAACCGTCAAGCACATGTTCCCCGTCTTCTTCAGCATCTTCTTCGTATTCGTCTTCTTCCCCGTACACCTGCGTAAAAGGAGGGACAATCAGGGGGGGGGGGGTCACTCCGGGACTATCCGCCGTCAATGGTTCCGCCACCACCTGCGGCCGGCACAGCGGTTCGCACACTTCTTCCTTGGGTGGTTCTATCTCAGCGGCGGGCACCGGAGTGTGCGATAAGACGCGTTCTTCGGTCAGCCGGCGTTTCGCCGCCGCTCTCGCAGCGCTTCTTGATGCCAGGTTTTTTATTAAATCGTCTTTCAGATCTCTGAAAGAGTTGATAATGCGACCAAAAAGGCCTTCCTTTTCCTCTTCCGGCTTTTCCTGCCCAGCTTTCTCTTCCCGTCGGGATTTTATCTCATCATACTTATCAGAAAAGCGCCTGCCCAGCTCGGTAAAAGAAATGCGTATTATTCCCAGGACGGACAGCAGCAGTATCAAGGAACAGAGGATTATCCCTCCCGCTCTGCCTAGTATCCCCGCGACGATCGTGCCTCCGGTTACGCCAAAAACTCCGCCGGACGGCGTGTCTTTAAAAAATAGATCCTGCCCGCCTATAATCCCGCTGAGAACCGCCGCCGAAAGAAGGAATACCGCCGCTGAAAACAACGCCCCCGCAGTCCGTGTGCGGGAAATTTTTCCCCGGTAGAGTTTTACCAGCTGAAATAAAACGTACACAAGCACGAAGGGTATGAAAAGCGCGCACCAGCCGAACACTGTGCCAAGCAGGTCCGCCGCGTAGGCTCCGGCCTTGCCGAAAAGATTGTGGACGCTCTCCTGATAGCGGCTGAAAACGATTTTAGTATATGACGGATCGCTCTCGCTATATGAAAAGAGTGACAGCCCGATAAACAGCGTCGCCACCGCCAGCAGCACAAAAAGAGTCTCGTATAAATAGTTTTTACGCATAATAATCTATAACCACAGTATAGCAGCAATCCCCACAATAAGGCAATACACTGCAAACACCCCCATTCTCGCCCGCTTCACGACTCCTATCATCACTTTTATGGCGAAAATGCCGCATACGAACGCCGCCGCCATCCCGATTATGTAGGCAACCCAGCTTGATGAGACCGCGACCTCTCCGATATGCCTTATCTGCAGCAGTGTTGCACCCAGTATGGCCGGTATGGATATTAAAAACGAGAATTCCGCCGCATCTGCCCTGGGTATCCCCGATTTCAGCCCGGCAAATATGGTGGTGCCCGATCTGGATATGCCGGGGAAGACCGACAACCCCTGGGAGATCCCCACTATCAGCGCCCTGATGGGAGTGATCCGCCCCCCTTTAACCGGCCTGTCGGACAGGAAAAGCATCACGGACGTTACGATAAGACAGTACCCAACCACGGGGGGTTTAGTGAAAAGCACCTCCGCATAATCCTTTAACAGATAGCCTATGATACCTGTGGGAATGGTGGCTATGATTATTCCCGCAAGGAGGTGCTTCTCCTCGTAGTAATACACCTTATACTTAGTGCTGACAAAACCCAAAACAGCAAGGAAAAGCCGCACTATCCTTCTGCGGAAGAAAAAAACCACCGCGAACAGGGTTGCCATATGTAAAAGCGTGTCGTACAAAAGGCCGGGCTGCTCGAAACCCGTAAACATCGACTGCACAAGTGCCAAATGTCCGGAACTGCTCACCGGAAGAAACTCGGTCAGCCCTTGTATTATACCCAAAATTAATGCCTGCAAAACTGACATTTAATACTGCTCCTTAATATAACCACACTCGGCCTGCGGAGTAACGCAGACAAGCCGCAATCCACTCTCCCGTCACCCCGGGCCCGATCCGGGGTCCAAAATGAAAATAGGCTGCACCTTCAGCACCCTATGCCTTTAAATTCCGGATTCCGGGGCAAGCCCGTAATGACGACGATTTTTATTCCTGTTCCAATCCGTCGTCCGGGGTAGTAAGAACTTTTAAATTAACCGGTTACTTTTCAAAATTTCCACAAGCGGCCTGCGATTGAAAAACTTCCTGAAATACCGCTTTACGGCTCTCACGAGGTGGTCTTCATATGGCTCTTCCCCGGCAATTTCAACACCGGCGGCATACGACAGTATCATCGCCTCCTGCCCCAAGGTAAGTTTGAAACCGTAAGTGGAGAGCGATAATTTCCCGCTTCCTGCGTCTATAAGTACAAGTCCGTCCCGGGCAAGATGTTTCCGGGCGGACAGATCCGCCTCATTCAACACAAACCCGCCCCTGTTGTCAATATATACCCTTCCGGACGGGATCTCATCCCTTCCGGCGAATTTGCCGTTCTCAAACACAAGCTGTTCACCGGTTTCCAGTGACAACCGGCACCCTTCCGGTATCCCCGCCTCCGCCGCCAGCTTTGCGTGCGCGGCAAGGTGCCTGTATTCCCCGTGTATGGGGGCAAAGTATTTCGGCGCGGTTTCGCGCATCACCCGGAGAAGCTCCCCCACTGAGGCGTGCCCTGATATATGCACAAGCCTGCCGGGGGATTGCAGAACCTCCACTCCACGCCGCATAGTCTCGTTTATCATGGCGTTTATACTGCTCTCATTCCCAGGTATGGCGCGGGAACTGAATATCAGCATGTCACCATCCACCATACGGACGGCCTTCCGCTCCCCCATGGCAATGGAATGCAGAGCGCTAGTAACCTCGCCCTGGCAGCCGCTCACAAGGTATACCAGCGAAGCCGGGTCCGCGTTGTGGGCTTTTTTCGCGGTCAGTATATCATGTTCCGGAAGATAAATATACCCCAGCCGGGAGGCAATCGCAACCGTTCGCTCCATGGCGGCGCCTTCGATCACAACTTTTCTGCCCACGGCTTTTGCCGCCTTTATGGCACTGTCGAGCCTTGCGACGTTGGAGGCGAAGGTGGTCAGGAATATCCGCGCGCGCGCCCCGGAAAATATATCCACCAGCTCTTCGTGCACTTCCTGTTCACTGCGCGGCTCTTTGCTCGACATGGCGTTGGTAGAGTCGAGCAGGAGAAGATCCGCGCGCCCCCAAGGGAGCCGCTCTTTTATGGAACAGGCATTCAAAAAATCGGAGAGGTGCACGGCCGTAAACCCGTTATGCTCCAGTATTATCCCGCAGGTGTCGGGAATGGAGTGCGCCACCGGGAAAAATACCGCGCTTATATCCCCGAATTCATATTTCCGGCCGTGCTCTATGACGGTAATCTGCGGGTGGGACTGTTCATTGCGGGTTTTGTGCATTACAAGTTCCGCGGTGAATCGCCCCGTATATATGGGCAGTGAAAACAAACGCGCCATGTCAAGCACGCCGCCGATGTGGTCTTCATGTCCGTGTGTGAAAAGCACCGCTTTTACTTTATGGCGGATAGTTTCAAGGTAGGTGATGTCGGGCATGATCCAGTCTATGCCGCACATCTGCGGATCGGCGAACATAATGCCGTAATCCACAACCACGGCGGAGGATTCGCTCTCGTACACATACAGGTTCATTCCGATTTCGCCGGCACCGCCAAGGCAGGCCACACTGAATCTGTCTATTTCTCCCCTCCGAGACTGCGGTATATTGTCGCCACAGCCAGAGCGGCTATACCCTCTTTTCTGCCGGCGAAACCCAAGTATTCGGTGGTGGTGGCTTTTATTGTGACGTCTTCCACGGATATATCCAGTACGGCGGCGAGTTTCTCTCTCATCAGGGGAATATGAGGCGCCATTTTAGGGGTCTGCGCGATAATCACGGCATCAATGTTCCCCGGCGCCCATCCGTTCTGCTTTATGAGCGAAACTGCTTTCCCCAGCAAATTCAGGCTGTCGGCGTTTTTGTAAACCGCGTCGGTGTCCGGGAAGAGGTTACCTATGTCTTTTCCCAGCGCCGGGCCGGCCAGGGCGTCCGTAATGGCATGGGTGAGGACGTCGGCGTCGCTGTGGCCGTCCAGACCTTTTTCATGGGGAATATCCACCCCGCCTATAATAAGCCGCCTGCCGGGAGCGAAGGCGTGCACGTCAAAGCCGATTCCGCTTTTAATCTTCATATTCATCCGTCTATTTTACGGGAAATCGTACGGTGAAGTAAAGGAATTTGTTGGCGTTAATGTGTAAAGCCGGGTAAAACCCGCCCACCGCGACAGATCGATTCTGATTTGTATATTCCCACTACACTATGACATTGTGAGCATGGAGGAACGGGTAACAGTACCCCTCCTTTAAGCGGGAAGGGTAAAGCAAATTAAAAAGGCGGCGGGTATGCGATCCGCCGCTATAATTGTCAATTCGCCGTAACGTTCTGCGGCAGCTCTATGAACCATCCCGCCAGATTGCGCCAGCCTGCCATATTTGTGGGCGGAATAAGGCTTTTCACCAGTACTATTGCCTGCCCGCCGGATAACTGCGTGGTTATCGTGTTGGGGCTGTCCATGAAGCGGTAAAGCTGCGCCAATGTCCTTCTCTGCACGCTGTCCGTCTTGAACTGGGTATGCATACGGCGGTTAAGACCATCCAGCACCCGCGCCTTGGCCTTATCCTGCGGTGTATTTGAATCTGCGGCGAAAAGAGATATCATCCTGCCCGCGAACCCTTCATCGTCAAAGGAACCCCACGCGCTGAGGACGGTCTTATTCTTTAAATTGCGGAACAGATCCGCCGGGGACTTTTCACTGACGTCGGCGATGGACATTTTGGCCTCCACGGAGCCCATCTCGTTTATCATCAGCCGGTTGACTTCCAGGTTTAATTGCTTGTCGGATGAAAGCCCCGCCATAATATTCGCGGAACCGCTCAGGTATCTGTATCCCATGCGGCCGAGCGGCATATAATATTTGCCGAAAAACTCTTCCGTGACAGGGATATTGAAATTGTAAATATTGATTGAGATGAACTCCGGTAGCGGAGAGCCTTTTTTCATTGACGGAACGGTTATCATATCGGCCTTTGCATCGCCGACGGCGACATTGGAAACCCGTAGCTGTCTGCTCCACAGTTTATAGCTGACTCCGGACCACGAGACGGTATAAGGAATATTCGCCCGGACTATAAACTCGCGAAGTTTTGCTTCCGCCATCCGGTTGGCAACTATCTGGAGAGCGACAAGAGCCAGGGCCAGCACTACGATAATAATGATGAATATGAGCAGCTTGCGGCTTTTCTTTTTTGGAATGTTGTTACCGTTTTCCTTAGTCATTTTAACCCCCAAGTATAAACGCTGTTTATATACTATCAGATATTCTTGTTTTTTCATAGAAAAAATGTTTTATTATATTAAGGGTATTAGGGGGCAATCATGCTGACATTTTTTCTGGTGGCCTTTATCGTTAGCGGCCTTGCGTTTATAATCCAAACAATCCTGGGGCTTGTCGGCATCTCCGACGATATCGAGTTCAGCGGCGGGGACGGGATATTCGGCTTTTTCACGGTTCGCAACGTCATTACGTTTATCCTGGGTTTTTCCTCGGCTGGATACCTTTTACTGCGGAATGGACATTCGGCCTTCCTGGCGATCCTTATCGGCGTGCCGTTCGGCTTGTTCCTTACCGGCTGCGTCATGCTGGGAATGCGCCTTCTTATGAATCTACAGCAGGAAAACGCCATCTCCCCACATGATTACCGGGGGCTTTTCGCTTCTGTCACTGTCCGCCTCGGCGCGAACCGAAAAAGCCAGGGGAAGGTGGAGCTCACAATCCACGAACGGCTGGAAGAGATGATGGCAGTGACCGACGAGGATGAAGATATCCCCAAAGGAACACAGGTACAGGTCATCAGGCAACTTGAAAACGGCAGCCTGCTGGTCAAAAGAACGCTGATAAATTAGGAAGGTTTTCCGGGCTCAGGACCTGTTAAATGTTGTGAGAGTGATGACCAATAACTCCGTCATTGCGGGTGCTGCGCACAGTTTCTTTTTTCATTTGCTGTGGTGGCCGCTCCGGTCAGCCGCGTAAGTTATAACGACCAACGGGGGTGACCGCGCTATTGTATAAATTAAGCTCACAGCAGCGCCGGAATGACCAGTCTTACTGCTGTACGCAACCACCGCAGAGACGCGGTGCGGCCACGGACGGCCGCACAATATATACAGAGGAATAAATTATGGGAACTGCCGTAGGCATGATTTTTGTAGCGGTTATTGTTATCTTTTTCACCTTGCTGATTCTGATAAGCAGGTACAAAGTGATCCCCTCAGACCGGATCATTGTCGTGTTCGGCCGGGTGGGTTCGAACAGATCTTCGATCTGCCAGCACGGCGGCGCACGTTTCATCTGGCCGCTGATACAGAACTTTAAGTTCCTCGATCTCACGCCCATGACGATCGATATACAGCTGGAAAACGCCCTATCCAAGCAAAATATACGCGTCAGCGTACCTTCCCGTTTCACCATAGGGATCTCCACCGACCCCGCCATTATGCAGGCGGCGGCGGAACGCCTTCTCAGCATGAACCCCAGGGAGAGGGAGGACAACGCCAGGGATATCATCTTCGGCCAGCTCAGGGCCACGATCGCCACGATGGATATAGAAGAGATCAACTCCGACCGCGAGGCGTTCGAACAAAAGATCATGGAAAACGTCGAGGGAGAGCTCCGCAAAATCGGCCTCCGCCTCATCAACGTGAACATAACCGACATTTCCGACGAAAGCGGCTACATAAACGCCCTCGGGCGCAAAGCCGCCAGCGAAGCGATAAACCGCGCCAAGGTTGAGGTCGCCGAACAGGACAGGAAGGGCGCCATCGGCGAGGCCGAGGCGAAGAAAGAGGAGCGCATCAGCGTCGCCCAGGCGAACGCCATGGCCGTGGAAGGGGAAAACCTTGCCAAAGTCAGCATTGCTAAATCCGACGCCGCGCGGGAAGAAGCCCAGGCGGAGGCAAACCGCCGCGCCAAAGCCGCTCAGCTTGTACAGGAGGCAAAAGCGCTGGAAGAGGGTTACGAAAGCGAACGCAAGGCGGAAATGGTAAGGAAGGCCAAAGAGGAAGCCACAATGCAGGCGAACGTGATCGTCCCCGCCGAGATCAAACGCCAGCAGGCCGTCATTGACGCCGAGGCGGAAGCGCTTAAGATGCAGAAACTCGCCGAAGGTGAGGCAGGAAAGATCAAAAAACTGGCGGAAGGCGAGGCGAGCAAAATTACAACCATTGCAGAGGCCGATTCAACACGCATGCAGAAGATGGGCGAAGGACGCGGCAAAGAGATAGAGCAGGAACTGATCGGCCGCGCGGAAGGTAACAGGCAGATCCTTCTGAAACAGGCTGAAGGCCTGCGCAGCATAGTAGCCAGCGCCGGAGGCAACCCGGACAGCGCGGCGATGTTGATGATCGTGGAAAAACTGCCTGAACTCATAGCCACACAGGTGGAAGCAGTAAAAAACCTGAGGATAGACAAGATCACAGTATGGGATTCAGGAAAAGACAAGGACGGAAACACCACCACGGCAAACTTTATGAGCGGGTTTTTAAAGAGCCTGCCGCCGCTGCATGACCTGATGAGTTCGGCAGGAATCAAGCTGCCGGACTACCTCGGCACTGCGAATGATTTTGATAAGGAACCGGAGCAATAAAAATCTAACAGTTGTTCTATTGTTTTTTGTTCGCCCCGGATTGCGCCCGGGGCGAAGATCCGGGGGAAGTTAATCCCACAGCCGCAAAAGAGTCATCCCTTTCTCCCCAGCAACACATTATGCAATATTCTTATCGACAACTATTTCAACAGCCTGCATCATACCCGAAGACATGGTGTTGACAATTTGTCCTTTTAAGACTATAGCTTAGGGCTGATGTCATTCTATAACAAAGGACTAAAATTGTCTTTGATGGAATGCATCGCATCAAGGAGGAAGGTTGATGAAGATTTTGAATGAGATGAAAGATCTCAGCAATGTTTCGCGCCGTAATTTCCTGAAAGGGACAGCGGCGTTGAGCGCGTCTGCAGCACTGTACGGCTGCTCGAAAGACGAAGGTGAAACCGATTACATTTTTATTCCCACATCCACGGATGACCCGCTGAAGCCGGACGCTATCTATCCCGGAACCGGCGGGCATAACTGCGGCGGGGCGCGCTGCCTTACTGTAGCTCATGTAAAAAACGGTAAAATTGTCAGAATTGTCTCTGATGAAATTAATGATGCTCGCGGCACGTACCAGAACCCGGAAAGTTATAACAACGCCCAGTCAATAGCATGCACAAAGTGCCGTTCCTACAAATTCCGCCTCTACCACCCCGGCCGTTTGAAGTACCCGCTGAAGCAAACCAGAAAACGCGGCGATTTGAGCGGCTTCGTACGCGTGAGCTGGGATTCGGCCCTCAACGATATAGCGCGCAAGCACAAAGCCACTATAGAAGCATACGGCCCCGAATCCATACACAACCTTTACGCCTGCGGTTCATATTCAGGCGGCCTGCAGGGTGGCGGTTTCAACGGAGTGTATGCAGGAAACAACGCTAACTCCATACCTATGAACATGCTGGGTGGGTATTCAAACTATTTCAGCCATTACAGCTTCCATCAGCAGTCATTTTTCGGCACATCTTATACCGGATACGGCTCCATGGCTCCAACCAGCTTATGCGATGCAAACGCCATTGCGGGCGTTGTGAACACCGCGGTGCTTTGGGGCTCCAATACCATGACCACGCAAAACAACCAGGCGAACGCCCAGATCCATGCATATCGTGAAATGCGCAAAAGACCCGGCACACAAATACTCTTTATAGGGCCTGAATTTGTAGATCACGGCGTAAACTGCGCCACCGAGTGGATACAGATGCGCCCGTACACCGACTCTGCCCTTGTGTTGGGCATGATGCACGAGATGATCGTAAACACGTTCAAAGAGGACGGCACCATCTACTCTGCGGACAGCACCACCGGCAGGCCATATCTGAATGTGGATTATCTTGATGCCGTGGTTTACGGATTTTTCGATTCACCGAAATACTGGGTCGTAAAAGAAAGCGGCGGTGCCATACCTCAAGGCACCATCGTTACCGACAGCGCATCCGCCACAGTGGATTACACCATGATAAACGCAGTTCCCGCAGGCAGGTCGCTCTCCGCATATATCATGGGCACCGATATCCGTCTTACCAAAGCCAGATACGATGCGGGAAACAGCTACATAGCACAAAAATTTGCCGCCGGGCAGACATTCCGCAACGGTTCCGCATGTTCGTACACAATCGGCGGAACCACGGCAAACACAATATCCGGCACACCAACTACTAATTATTTGCGCAAGAAAGACTACATGACGATAAAGAACCCCAAGTGGGCCGAGGGGATCACCGGCGTACCCGAAGAAAAAATAAAAGCGCTTGCCAAGCTGTACTGCACTCCGTCAGCACACCCTATATATAACGAATGGTGCGGCGCCCAGCAGAAACAGGCGGAAGGTATCATAAACGCCTTCTTCAGCATCCAGACCCTCTTGATAGTCACACAGACATACGGCCGCACCGGTGAAACGCACGGCCGCAACAACTTCGGACCAGCAACAACCAGCGGTTCAGGGAGGGAGGAGTTACCAAACTACGCCACAATCGACCGCGGTACTGTTCCAACCAAACCTACGACACCGGTACTTTCCTGCACAATGTGGTATAATGCCATAAGATTTGCTTTAGGCGACGAAATGGCTGCCGGCGGTTACACCGGCAAATTTATCCCGGATGCAGCGGCCCCGGCCACAGGTACTGTATATCACGATGACGGGGGCACAAAAGCGCTTGTCAAAGTAAAAAGAAACGGCGGCTCAATTGATGAAAGAGAGGTCAACGGGTATAAATATTATGACTGGGAAACCAAAAACGGCAAACCGGTGTACTCAGGCTTCCGTTTCATAATGAATTCCGGTGGGAACATCCTGCTGAACCAGCATATGAACCCGAATGACACTGCCGAGATGTTTGCAAGCCTGCCGGTCTGTACTGCGGATCCGTCCAACGCCGATTCGCTCTGCATAGTATCTTTCGATAACTTCATGTCCCCGACGCCGCGCTGGAGCGACTATGTGCTGCCTGCCGCCACAAACTGGGAGCAGGACAACCGAATTCAGCTTTCCATGGGGCCGACTATAATTATTCCGCAGGTATCGACTCCGCCAGGAGAATCTAAATCCACATATAACTTCACCGTCGCCTTCCTGCAGGCGTATGAGGGTGTTGAGCCAAGCAAAGCCGGAGTAGCCGCTCAGTATGTAGGGCACTCAGCCGGCGGCACAACCATTTATGACCCGTCAAAAGGTGTAGTGGATCAATATTATGACAAATGGAAGCGCTCATATGAGAACAGCGGCAAACCAAACGACCCCACAAGCCGCTACTACGGGAAAACTTTTGATGAAGCACTGCAGATACAGTATCAGCCGTACGCCACCGGGGCAATGTCTAAAACGACCACTGTGACGCCTTCCACCGTCAGAACCAATATTGACACCTACCTCAACCTGGCTGATGCAACAAGGAGAAACACTCCGTTTTTGCCCGTAACAAACAACAGCACAGGGGCCGTCATAGCCACCGGCGGTTCATCCCACGGAGCGGATTATCCCACACCAACTCAGGGCGGCACTTATTATGTGGCACCAGAGCAATCAGGACGGGCGCATGTTTATTGCGAACTTCTGCCATGGCAGTATGAAAGGCGGTTCGCAAAATGGCACGGATACCTGGCTGAACAGGGCAAACCGGTTGGGCAGAACAATACCGATGCCGAAGGCGACCCGATAATGCTTCCCATACCAATGTATTTTGCATATGAAGATTACTTCATGGAAGCCTATAAGAACCAACTGCCAAGCAGTCCTCTTTGCCTCACCACAACCCACGACCGGCACCGCCCGCACTCGTCTCAGGCCGAAACACCACTTGTCAGGGAGCTTACCACTCGTACGCGCGGCGGCAAGCTTTACTCCGGTAACGACTGGGGCACTTACGCGCTTATCACACCGTTCGACGCGGATAACGTAGCCGACGGAGCCTCGGGCACCATCCCACGCCTGAACAAATCAATAGCCGATAAAGACTATACAAAAGCAAGCTGGCAGGAAATATGGCTGAATGATGAGGACGCCGAAGCGCGCGGTATCAATGATGGCGACATAGTCCTCGTGAAAAACGTTATCGGTTCCGTGCGATGCGCCGCAAGAGTTTCCACACGCTGCGTCAAAGGTTTTGCCGGCCTGCACCAGGGCGCGTGGTACGACCCGGATCCTATGGATAACGTAGACGACGGCGGATGCGCCAACACACTGATGGCAACCAAGCCATCCCGCGGCGATCACGGTAACGGCCAGCAGTCAGCTATGGTCGAAATAACTAAGGTAGTATGGTAGGAGATAACACATGAGACGTGCATTTTATTTTGATCAGGAAAAATGTATGGGCTGCAATACATGCGCTGTTGCGTGCAAAGACTGGAATCAGGTGAACCCCGGCGCTGTCAGGTGGCGTACACAAATAACCCATGAACAAACCAGCGCACCATATTTTTTCCCGCTTTCTATGGCCTGCAACCACTGTGAAACACCCGCATGCCAGGCTGCATGCCCTGCAAGCGCCATATCTAAAAACGAAGACGGCCTTGTATTAGTCGACCGTGACAAATGCCAGGAATTCAAGTCGTGTATAACCGCCTGTCCGTTCGCTATTCCACAGATAGCCGGTGACCAGCAGGAGCCCAACCGTCAGGCATATTGGATTTCGAGCCATCCTATGCAGAAATGTGATATGTGCCTCAGCCGTCTGCAGAACGGCCAGAAACCGGAATGTGTGGCTTCCTGTGTGGCACACGCTCTTGATGCCGGCGATTTTGACACACTTAAGGCTATGCACCCGACAGCCGTGCAAATGAATAAAACGGATTTCCATTACGCTTACGCTAACGACAATACAACCACAGGGCCTTCGTTTTTGATTAATAAGCGCAGTTCACTTGCAATAACAAAAGCGATACCCAAACCGTAGACGGATAAACAGTCAGCTTTGAATTTTAAAAACCCCCTCCAGGCAACCTTGGCAGGGGGTTTTTTTTTGATATACAATGTTTAGGTTATTACCTTAAGTACTTATCCCCTTATCAATTCCAGAGCTACTTCCGGCAGCCTGTTCGCTTGAGAAAGCATTGAAACGGCCGCGTTCACGAGAATCTGGTTGCGTGTGAACAGCGCCGTCTCTTCGGCGTAGTCCAGATCACGTATCCGGGATTCACTTGCCACCATATTTTCATATGCGGTCTGAAGGCCTGATATTGTATACTCCAGGCGGTTTATCTGCGCACCCACGGATGCCCGCGCGCTGCTTATCCTTTCCAGAGCCCTGTCCATCAGCGTTATCCCTTTCTGCGCCAGTTCCGGGTCCACCACGGACATGTTCAGTATACCAAGAGCGCGGCAGTCCAATTGGGTAACGGATATGTCCATGCTCTGTCCTTTGTTAGCGCCCACCTGCACGTCGGTGCGGTTGTCCACCACGTGAAGATAGGCTGTGTCGTCTTTCCCGGTTGTGCGGTAAACTATTTTGCGGGAGATGGCGTCCCATCTTTCATAGATTCCCACCTTGCTGTCGATCTCCACTTCAACCCCTTTGATAATCCCTCTCAGCACGCCGTCGCCAACTATTTCGGAACCCACGAGGTCGCCCGTGTGCGCGTCGCGGACGGTCACCTTGATGGTGGAGTTCTCCCCTTGCTGGATTGTGGCCAGGGAAAGTGCGTCTATCAGCCCCTGGTCGCCGGTGAAGGTCAGGCGGGAATCGTCTCCCAGAAGCCCGGTCTGGATTACAAATGTGCCGGCAAGCGCCTCGTTTGAGTTCAAAGTGGCGCCGGTCGGCCCCACATAGTTTACAAGGTTGCCGTTTATCATGGTGAAACTGCCGCCGGCGCTGACCACTCCATTGTCCGCGCCCATGCCCAGGTCTTCAACAATAGCCTTCGTCAGTTTGCGTTCGAGATCGGCTATAGTATCATTCCCTTCCACATAGACTATTGTTTGTTTACCGTTTCCGAAAACAGTAAGCTCCTGGACGTTATCCAGAATATTTCTGCCGTCAGCGTTGGTGAAACGGGCTATATCTTTCAGCCGCGTACCGGTGGTGGCCGCTTCGCCCGCACCGTTCACCATAAGCTGGAAAGCGCCCGTGACCGTCAGCGGGTCGCCGGTAAGCGCGTCGGAATTCTCTTTGAACTGAAATACCATGCTGCCTATATTTATTGTGCCGTTCGTGGCGTCCATGTCGGCGATGGTGATTTTTACATCGTTGTAGTCCACATACTGATCGCCGTTATCTTTCTTCGTAAGCCCTTCATCGACGTCATAACTTATGGTTATGGGGGTGGCCAGTTCATTCGGACCGTCGCTGATTTTGATCACACCCCTCCCGTCGGCGGCGGCGAGGTTTGCACCCAACACCGCACGGTTAGCTGTGAAGAGAATCTTGTCCCCGCCCTGAGCATTTCCGAGAGCATTGACGTCAAAAGTCACAGTGGCGCTAATGTTCGGCGCAGCAATGGCCACAACCCCGGCCGCGGTGCTTGTGGCTGTATACCACTGGCTGATGGCACCGGTGGAGGCGTCGATGGTGCGGTAACGCACGCCTATGCCGGCAAAGTCTCCCGCCCCCGCGCTGGAGGTGGTAAACTCCATCTCGACGAAGCCGTCAAACCCTATATTTGTTATTGCCTGCGTTGTGTTCCAGTTGGAGGACGCCTGCTTGTAAACCTGGATTGCATTAAACGCGGCGGTAACGTTCGCATCCGCCTCCACACCTATGGTGTAGTACGCCGTGTGCGTGGGGTTCAACCCTTTCGGGTCGACGATCTGCCCCACGTTGGTGGTATTGGCGCTGACTATTCCCGCGCCAATGGCATCTTTATTGAGGGTCATTATATCGGTTTTGTATACGTTATTCTGACCTGGGCGGACGCTGAAATCCAGCCGGTAGTTCCCCTCCGCCACTTCACTGCGGATGATGGCGTTGATGTACGGCTTGTCCGCTGACCAGAGAGCTGTGGAATCCCCGTTGAGCAGCTTCTTGGTGTTGAATTCCGTTGACGCCGCCTGGCGGTCGATCTCGGCTTTGAGCTGGTCGATCTCCTTCTGGAGTTCCCGGCGGTCGTTGGTGGTGTATGTCCCGTTGCCGGCCTGCACGGCCAGTTCGCGCATACGCTGGATAATGTCGGTCATGGTGCTCATCCCGCCTTCCGCGGTCTGGAGGTAACTGATGGCGTCCTGGGAGTTCAGGGTGGCTCTTTTGATCCCGCGAATCTGCGCGCGCATCTTTTCGGATATGGCCAGGCCGGATGCGTCGTCAGCGGCGTGGTTGATGCGCAGCCCGGAAGAGAGCCTCTCTATATTCTTCGCCAGCCCTGCGTTGGCCAGGTTCAGATAGCGCTGAGCCGTAATGGAATAGTTGTTGGTGTAGATTTCAAGAGCCATGGTGTTACCTCCGTGTAAATAAAACTGCCGACGTCCCTGTCGACAAAAAAAGCCGGCGCGCGGTATTCTCCGCATGCCGGCCCGATTCTTTCGATACCAGTTCTATCAATGTTTGTTTCAAACCTGAAAAAGCTGACAGCGATAGCGTTATCGCGTGCCAGCCCGATTGGTTCGATACTGTAGCCTTCCGTTTCCCGCCGCGCGGCGCCGTATTAACGTCGCGAGGGCGTTTTGGAATGCTCTGCTCAATTTTAAAAATCAGTTAAGAAAGGGTGCGTGCCTGGAAAAACACGCAGACGGCTGAATGTTGTCATCCCGTCTTCCCCTACAGGAAGCTTATCGGCAGGTACGGAAAAAACTTTAGGAAAAAAGAACAAAAAGATATTGATCGAATGGCGGAGCATTCTGCGGAGTGGTAATCTGCTCTGCAAAGCCCTTGCGGGCATCCGGCTATGGCGAAGCCTGCGCTATGCCGCTCCCCACGGTCGCTTAATATAGCGGTACCGACGCGTGAAATGAACGGATTGATATTGGCTGAGCGTGCACACAGGCATTATTGCGTCAAATATTATCCGGCACTTTTCTTCTTGTCACCCCCTTACAACAAAAAAAGCCGCCCTTAGAAGGCGGCCTGAGTTTCTCAATACCACTTTTTTAATTCGCTCTATCGTTCACTTTATTCAGTGACCAACTGGAGCGCTCGCCATCGGTATTAAACAAGGCTGCCCGGCTGGCAAAGCCAAAAAGCCGAAGAGTGGTTCTCTTCGGCTGTAATGTTTACATACCATGTTCAACTGTTACCGCCTTTATCGGCGTGTATTTATAATAACTTTAGCAGAACTTTACACATCCATCGATATTATGAACTGGGCGCCGTTTTCCACATTCCGTACAGTCATGTTCCCATTTTTGTATTTGGAAATGATCAGCCTTGACATGTAAAGCCCTATGCCCGTGCCGTCGGAACCTTTGGTGGTGACGTAGGCGTCAAATATGCGGCTGATCATAGACGGAGGCACACCGCCGCCGTTGTCCGTGAAAATTATTGTCAGCCTGCTCCCTTCCCTGGTGATCCCGATGATAACCGCCCCCTCCAAAAGCTGGTTGTCCTCCTTTTCCCGGCGGGAAAGGATGGCGTCTTTAGCATTCAAAAGCAAGTTGAGCGCTACCTGTTGCATCTCGTTAGGGTTACCGGTTATAATGAGGTCCTCTTCTTTAAGATCCGTTATGATCTGCACCGTTATACGGTTGTGGTAAAACACACCGGACATCATCAGACGTACATTCTCAATGGCGGAGGTAACATTGAACTTCTCTATCCCTCCTTTGGCCTTGAAAAAGTTCCGGAACGTATCCATCGTAACGGACATGAAGGAGAGCTGTTTTATGATCTGTTTTACGCTTATCTCCAGCTCTTCACGGTTGAGCTCCTCTTCCTCCACGTCGTCTTTCATCATTTCGGCGGTGATGAACAGGGTGCTGAGGGGCTGTTTCCATTGATGGACAATTGCGTCCATCATCTCGCCAATCTCCGCCATTTTGGCTTTCTGCACCAGAAGGCGCTCTCCCTCCACCCGGCGTTCCGTCTCCTCCGCCACAAGGGTTTTCATCTGCTCAAACATGGCGTTCTGCTCTGTTATGTCAATGAGCTGAAGCATGCAGAGCGATTTATCCTGATCGAAAAGGTTCAGTACGCAGTGGATATACCGATTCTCACGGTTATTCGGTATAAGCGTGCAGTCGAAGGTATTTTTATTATCCCCGACCTCGTTGCACGCTTTTACTGCGTCCTCGAAAAGTTTAAGCCCGGCCGAGTCAAGGTAGTTCTGTATGTGCTGGCTGAAAAGAGAGGTGTTCAGAAGAGTGCAGGCGGCTTCGTTTGCGTCTATAACCGCCCCGTAACGGTTAACTATCAGTATCGCCACTCCGGCATTTTCAAAAAGGGAATAAAAATATTCCCTGCTTTTTTGCAGTTCACGCTGCTTATGGATATCCTCTATGGCGTTTGTAATAAACCCCATGACCAGCGGCTGACCACCGGGCACGCCTTTATGGAGGAAAATGTATTCATCCAGCCATATATATTCGCCATCCGCGGTTTTGCAACGGAAGTGCAGCCCCATGGTTTTATCATCCCGGATCATCTCCCGGTGCTTTGTGATTACCATGTCGATGTCTTCAGGATGTATGAGATTATTGACGGTCACCTCACCGGACATGAACGCTTCCGCCATGTACCCCAGAAGATTTTTACAGTTTTCCGTGGTAAAAACAATATTGTACGGCTTATCTACAGTCGTGGTATAAAAAACCAGCGCACTGTTTTTAAACAAATCCTGGAACATCGCATAAGGACTGCCACAGTTTTTATCTTTGGCAGCAATGAGTTTACGCATGGCGGCAGACTGCCTTATAATAACAAACACCACTACTGCCAGTAGAATAAGCAGTACGACGATGCTGATAGTCTGGGCAATCATCAATTGAAGTCCGGTTGTTTATTTAAAATAGGCTAACCCTTCGCCGAAAAATCTCGCCACTATATGCAACGCTCTTTTAAGCTGCTCCTGCGAATGCATGGACAATTTCGCCGGATAAACCCTGAACGACGGCATGGTTTCATGCTGCCCGGCCTGGTTCAATTGTTCGTGCAGAAGCAGGCCAACCAGAGATTCATAAGCAGAGATAACCTCCCTTGCAAGGTCGTCGGATATAACCTTCTTCCGGGCAAGATGTTCCAGCCTGCGCACACTGTTCGTGTCCAGAATATCAGCGTAGAGAGCAAACGCCTGCGCGGTGTAGGCGATGAAATCGAAGGCGTTCTCCTTGAGATCTATAGTGTCCGTGAACTCCCCTTCTTTTTCGGTTATGAAGCTGCCGAACTGGGATATGGGGATCTTCGCCATGCTCTGGTAGTTCAAAAGCCTGCCAAAAAGGAGCGTTTTCTCTTTGATGGTGCCATAGATGGCGTCACGCAGTTCCCACAGGAGCGGTTCGTCCCCCTCGAAGCGATCGCAGTCAAACAGCACCCGAGTGGTGGGAATATTTGTCTCGTTCGATTTATGCACATTTACGGAGACATACTCCTGCCATTCGGAGACCGTTTTCACCATATCGGGATTGTTGAGAGACATCCCCAGCGGATGGTGAGCGTAGCCGATCTTGCTGAGAGTGGCGGCGAACTGTTTGGCGAACGCCGTGTAGTGCTGCCGTTCTTTTTCCGAAAGTTTATTGCCCAGCACAATGGCGTGATCCTGCTGCATCATGAGGGTCATTTCCCTGCGGGCCATGCTGCCCAGAGATACAATACAGAACCTGCCCGCCAGCAGCTCGAAATTGTGTTTTTTCTTGTAATCCTGCTTCACAAGGTCAAAAGCACGCTTCTGTATCAACAGATGGTACGAGGATATGGTGGGGAGGATCTCCCTGAACAGGGAGGTGTTGTTCATCATATTTTCGACTATTTTCGGCATGGAGCGGGCAACTTCGGTAAGCGCGGCCACGCTGTCCGCCAGCGATACATTGGCGGCGAACACGTCGCTGCCGTTCGCCAGAAGCCTCATAATATCGGATTTGGAGATAATTCCGGCAGGGCGATTTTTCCGTGTGATTAGCGCATAATCCTCGCTCCTGCGGAGCATCTCCACGAGCGTTTCCACCAAAGGATACTCCTGCGGCAGCATCAGGGGAGCAGGGTTGGCAAAGTTTTCCGCCAGGGCAACATCAGGCAGATCAACCGCATTGCTGAGATATCGCTGCGCCAGATGACGGGCAGTCAAAAGCCCTTTCAGCACATGCTTCCGGTTCATGATAACCAGCGCGCCTACGTTATGCTCCGCCATCATCCTGCCCGCGTCAGCCACAGTTTTCGAGTTATGCAGGGTAATAAGGGGGGAATTCATACAGCCGCCCACCGACTGATATGCGGAAAGGGAAACCATACGCGTGGTCATACGTTCGAGGTTGTTAAGACGCTCCACTATCACACGCATGAACCGTTCCCTGAATTCCGGCGCTTTATCCATCAGGCTGTAGATTGAATATTCGTCGATAAAAACTATATCGCTGTCGCTGTTGGCGATCGCTGTGACGGTGTACATTGTTTTCCCCAGGAAGGTGGATATCCCCACCGCTTCGCCCGGATTTACGTCCAGCTGATCGGACTGGGTGACCATACGCACCGAGCCTGACAGCACAAAGTATATGCCCTTGTGGTATGACTCCCCTTTACGGAAAATCAACTCCTCTTTGAGAAGATGGATCTCCTCCACCCTGGTGAGGCATGCAGTGAGGGTTTGGTCAGGTATATCCCTGAAAATAAACAGTTTTTTGAGACTTTTTAAAAGCGCGGGGGATAGCGCAACAAGCTTTCTCTGCATCGTGAACCTCTTAAATTTTACGCACTTATAACAATTTTATTATATAGCGCGGCCGATCAAAAAGCAAGAAAATATGTGAACTGCCCATCCCAAAAGACAATATTTTTTGCCTCTTTAATGTAAAAAAACAAAAAAATAACTTGATTTTATTAAAAATAATCGCCACTATATGTTTATAAGCTAATTTAAAAAGTAAATTGCTTAATATAAAAACACAAATCGCGCCACCAATCAAACGAATGATACGTTGCAACTTTGTAAAAGTTGCTTTTATTCTTACATCAAAAAGGAGGAAAGATGAAGAATCCAGCGAAAATGTCAAACGATTTTGACAAAATGTTGCTTTTCTCGCGCCGTGGTTTTATGCAGGGCGCGGTGGCGCTTGGTTCCGCAGCAATGCTTGCCGGCTGCTCCAAGGACGATTCCGATACCGTTATCGTCCCGGGTGGTGAAAGTGACACCACGCCTGTTGAGCCTACAGCACCGGTGGAGCGTTTCTACGGCTCCAGCGGGCACAACTGCGGCGGACGCTGCATCACAAGGGCGGAAGTATCCAAAGGAAAAATCCAGCGTTTTTTGACCGACGAAAGCAAGTACACAACCGACGGGCTCTACCTGGATCCCGAGAGCAGGAACTTCCCGCAGACTCGTTCCTGCGCGCGTTGCCGCGGCTACAGGTACCGTCTCTACCATACGGGGCGTCTGCTCTATCCGCTGAAGCAGACAAAAAAACGCGGCGACCTTACGGGGTTCGAGCGCATCACATGGGAACAGGCTCTTACAGAGATCGCCGCCAAGCATAAAAAAGTGGTTGACAAGTATACTGTTGACGGCATCTATTCCATCTATGCCTGGGGTGCTGCAACAGGAGCGTTTCAGGGCGCTTCCGGCGGCCCGCTCGGCGCGGGCGGCGCGGGCGGCGCGGGCGGCGCGGCTCTCCGCTACATGGGCGGCGCGCAAAGCTCCTTTTTCGGTTCCTACAGCACCCATCAGTACAGATATTTCGGCACATATTACACCGGTATTGATGAAGGATCGTACGCCTTCGACGGCGTGGCCAACGCCAACTCCATCGCCAAGTATACAAATACCGTGATCCACTGGGGAAACAACGCTCCATCCACGGCCAACCCTGTCTCTTACAGCCATATACGCGGCGCGGAAGACATGAAAAAACGCGATCCTAACGCAAAGATATACTTCGTCGGGCCGGAGTTCGTGGACGGCGGCGTAACCATAGCCGACGAGTGGGTGGTGTCCAAACCTTACACCGACCCCGCCCTGATTGCCGGGATGCTGTATCACATGCTGGACAACACCTTCAACCTCACCGACGGCTCACTGAAATCCAACCCCTGGCTTGATATTGACTATCTCGACACGATGGTTTACGGCTTCTTCGATTCGCCCGCATACAGCATCACCCAGGCCACCGGCGCAATTGATGCCACTGTCGCCCAAACAGGTGACAGGTTTGTTTCCGCGGTTCCGCCGGGCAGATCATACTGCTCATGGCTCCTGGGTGACAATGCCAACGCCAAAACGTACGGCGCGCTTGGCGCTTCCACAAACTACACCGCGAAACAGTTCGCCGCAGGCGCTGATATGCCGAGATGGGCAACCTGCTCTTACTCCGCAGCTTCTTCCACCCAGTACAAGACAAAGCAGGATTTCAAAACCCCGAAAACGCCGGCATGGGCTTCCGCCATCACCGGAGTGCCTGTGTTAAAGATCGAAGAACTGGCGGAAAGATTCATCAAGAACGCCCCTGTCCTCTCCACATGGTCAGGCGGTCAGCAGAAACAGGCGGACGGCATTGCCAACCTGTACGCAGTGGAAGCGCTCCAGATCATCACCAAAAACGCGGGCGCCACAGGTGCCGGTTTCAAATGGTCCAACTATATGGGACCGTCTATAGTAAAAGATCCGATGATAACGCCAACAGCGGGTTCAGGCTATCAGGGAATAGGCGCCAATCCCCCCCGCACCAGCGATGCCGCATACCTTGCCCAAGGCAAGACCTACATGGTAAACAAACAAAAAGCGGCAGCATCCTGTACCGCCTGGCACACCGCGATCAAGATGTGCTATATGGACGAACTGAAACAGGGTGGCTACACTGCCAAATACGTACCCAACTGGGATATTTCAGGTGCCCGGACCGGCGACGGCAATGTCTACTGGGATGACGGCGGCACAAAAACGTTCGTCACCTGGAAACGTAACGATGACGGCACCATCAAGACCTATTCCGACGGAACCGGCACATACTATGACTGGGAAGGGCGCACAGGCGCGGATGGCTCCCCCGCCGCCCACACCGGCACACCCAGGATAGCCGGCATACGTCTGATGTATAACTCCGGCGGCAACATCTTCCTGAACCAGCACGAAAACGTAAACGACTCCCGGGACATGCTGGAATGCCTGCCGCTGAATAACGGCGACGCGGACACGTTTTGTCTGGTGTCGTTCGACAACTTCATGGCGCCCTCCCCAAGGTGGAGCGACTATGTGCTGCCCGCAGCCACATCGTGGGAACAGCAGGACATCATGGCGCCCTCCTGCGGCAACAATTTCTATATACCGCAGGTCATCACCCCTCCGGGCGAATCGAAACCCACCTGGGATTTCGCCAACGATCTGCTGAAAACCTTCGAAAAAATCGAACCGAAAGCGGCAGGAGCAGCCACTGATTTCACCGGCACTATCCCTAACCAAACCGTTGAGGCTATCATCAAAAAGCAGTTCCAGACTGTCGCGCTCATCCCCGTAAGCCAGCTCTACGGCAAAACATGGGACGAATATGTCAAAAATCCTATAGTGCCAGTGAAGTTCGACGACTTCAAAGATCCGTCAATGGGTACCAAACCGGCTATGGATGGCTACAAGCAGCACGTGGCGGACGGAAAGCTCCTCAGCGATCCTTATATTAAAACAAGCGCGTGGGGAAGCGATTACGCCAACTGTATACGCACCAACGACGCCCTGGACGACAAACCGGCGGACAACGGCACCGGCTACGGCAACCAGTATGCAATCACCACCGATGCGCCGATGGCGTCCATGCGCTATCAAGTCTACTCTCCCGTGCTCACATGGCAGTATGTGAATAAATTCTCCAAGTGGCACGGCTGGCTCTACGGCAAAACCGACGCACAGGGCAACTCCCTCATGGGGCAACAGCATAAGGACATCGAAGGCGACCGCATAGTTATCGAAATCCCTGTCTACTACGCCTATGAAGATTACTTCATGGAAGCTTACGGCTTCACAAGCCAGTCACAACTGACCGGTGCCGGGCTGACATATCTCCTGACCACTACCCATGACCGCTACCGTTCGCACTCCTCCATGGCGGAAAACCCGCTCATGCGCGAGCTTACCCACCGCGTGCCCGGCCAGGATTCCAAAGACCATTACAAACAGGGCAATGACTACGGCGATTACGCCATGCCGCCTTCCCAGGCGTTCGCAGTGAACGGCAGCGGCACATACCCTGTGTTGAACCGCACCATCAACCCGGATGGTACCGTTGACACCGCCAACAAGGATATTGCTTCCTATACCGAAATTTGGATGAACAAAGCAGAAGGTGAAACCATGGGGTTGAAAGACGGAGATCTGGTGCAGGTAGAAAATCCCATCGGAGCGGTACGCTGCGTCGCACGCCTCACCATGCGCTGCGCCAAAGGCTTCGTCGGACTGCATCAGGGCTGCTGGTTCGACCCGCGTGAAATCGGCGGCAAAACTGTGGACGTGGGCGGCTGCTGCAACTCACTTATGGCGTCGCAGCCGTCCCGAATCGACCACGGCAACGGGCAGCAGTCCGCGATGGTCAAAATCAACAAAGTAACGGAGTAAGGGGGAGTACAACATGAGAATGGCATTTTATTTCGATCAATCCAGATGTATGGCCTGCAACGCCTGTACCGTGGCATGCAAGGATTACTATAACACCAATCCCGGCCAGGTACGGTGGCGCCGGCAGGCCACACACGAACAAGACGGCAGCGCGGGAGTTTTCTACTCCCTCGTGATGGCCTGCAACCACTGCGAAAATCCGGCATGCCAAACCGCATGCGCGGCAGGCGCAATCTCTAAACGTGCGGACGGCATAGTCTATGTGGACAGAACCAAGTGCCGGTCCTACAAAGCCTGCATCACGGCCTGCCCGTTCGCGGAACCGCAGATAGCGGACGATAAGCAGGAGCCGGATTTCAGCGACAAGTGGGCGGTGCGTCATCCCATGCAGAAATGCGGCCTCTGTATGGAGCTGCTGGATAAGGGCGAAAACCCTGTCTGTATGAGGGCCTGCCCGGCGCACGCCATACAGGTCGGCGATTATGACGAGCTTCTGAGGGACAATCCCGGAGCCAAACAGGTGAACCCCACTGACTTTCCATACGCTTACGAGAACAACACCAATGATACCGGCCCGTCGCTCATCATCAAACCACGCAAACCCTTGACGATCACCGGCAATTACAAGTAAGTTACACCGAAACGCCCGGCACATCTCCGCTGGGCCTTGTCTTTATTTCTTCCTTTTTTAACACTTCGGGGGGCCGCACAGGCCCCCTGGTGTGTGAGACACCGCCCGCGTAATTTTACTCCTGCGAAGAAACACCCTCGGTATCGGTACACAGATAGCCATTAATTATTTAATTGTGTATAAACATTTAGCGCGGAAATGCACCTCTTTAGATTTAAAAAATCACTCTATCCTGCAATTTACACCTCTTTACAAGTTTTAAATATTTTATTTATGAAAACGGTTGTAACTTCCTGATTTTCTGTTAAACTAAATATGAGCTTCTTTCGATTACGCATTTCCCCGCCGAACATGCGCAACCTGCGGCGGGTGATTCGATAACTCAGGAGGTGGCCCATGAAAAAAACCGTTCTTATCGTCGACGACGAACCGGATATTCGCATGCTCTTTTCCAGCGAACTGAAAGACGCCGGTTACAATGTATACGAAGCCGCCAACAGCAAAGAGTGCTACAAAATTCTGGACACACAAAAAGTAGACATCTGCCTTCTCGACATTAAACTCAAAGATGAAAGCGGCATCGACATCCTGCAGACAATAACGGGTAAATATCCCGGCGTCCGCACGCTCATGTGCTCCGCGTACAGCGCCTATCAGGACGATTTCGCCACATGGCAGGCGGACGGATATTGGGTAAAGTCGCAGGATCTTGACTCGCTTAAAGAAGAGATCGTTAAGGTACTAAATAAAAAGTAACGGGAGGGGCAAATTTTATAACCCGCCTGTTAGCGACATTTGCCGCACAATCCTGTTGTCTCCGCAACGGGATCAATTGTCATGTTCCGGGAAAATCTGTTGTGTTGGGGGTTTTTATGAAAGCAGTAGTTATGGCGGGAGGGTTCGGCACGCGCATACAGCCGCTGACGGCGGGGCTGCCCAAACCGATGATTCCGGTCTTCAACCGCCCCATGATGGAATATATCATCCGTTCACTCAAAGAGCTGGGTGTTTACGACATAGTAACCCTTCTTTATTTTAAGCCCGATTCTATAACCTCGTATTTCGGCGACGGCTCCCGTCTGGGCGTTCGCATGCACTATGTCACACCGGACGACGATTTCGGAACGGCGGGGGCGGTGAAAAAGGCACAGCACCTGCTGGATGAGCGGTTCATCGTCGTCTCCGGCGATCTAATCACCGATATAAAACTGCCTGAAATCGTAGGGTTCCACGAGGCTAAAAATGCCACGGCCACCATTACCCTGACAAGCGTGAGCGACCCGCTCCAGTTCGGTGTGGTCATCACCGACAAAGGAGGCAAAATCCTGCGCTTCCTTGAAAAGCCTGGCTGGGGTGAGGTTTTCAGCGACACCATCAACACCGGCATATACATATTCGAACCGGAAGTGCTGAACTATATCCCGGAAAACCGCAACTTTGACTTCTCCAAAGACCTTTTCCCGGCGCTCATGTCAAAAGGGATGACGCTCTATGGCTATAACGCCAAAGGATACTGGCGCGACGTGGGCAACCCGGATTCATATCGCAGTTGCATGAACGAGATCGCGGAAGGGAAGGTCAAGCTCAATATACCCGGCACACTGCATAAAATGGACGATGCCGTATGCTATATGGGCGAAAACGCCGAGATTGGCAAAAATGTTGTATTCAAAGGGCTTGTGGCTCTCGGTAACAACTGCACGCTGGAAGACGGCGCCATCCTGGAAGACACCTCTCTGGGAGACGGCTGTACGGTGGGAAAGGGGAGCAACATCAGCAAATCCGTCCTGTGGGACTATGCCCGGGTGAGTGAAGAGTGCAAAATCACAAACGCGGTGCTCTGTCACCACGTCGTCCTGGGCAAAAAGGTTGAAAGCGCCCAAGGGGTTATAATTGCCGACAACACGGAGGTGGGAGACCGCGTGGTGTTCGATAAAGACGTCACCGTTTGGCCTGACAAGCAGATAGAGAGCGGCTCTATAGTCTCCAGTAACCTCATCTGGGGCGACAAGTGGAAAAGTTCCATCTTCGAGGGGGGCAAGGTCAGCGCCCGCACGAATATGGAGCTTTCGCCGGAAATGTCGGCCAAGCTGGGGGCGGCGTTCGGCTCCATCCTCCCCCGCGGGGCCAAAGTGCTCGTAGGACGGGATTACCACCGCGCTTCCCGCATGCTGAAACGCGCCTTCCTGGGCGGTCTCCTTTCCACAGGGATAAATGCTGTAGATCTTAAGATGGAAGCCGTGCCCGTCATGCGCTATAAGCTTTCCGCCTTCGGAGAGGTGGGCGGAGTATACTTCCGTCAACACCACATCGATCCGACCCAGACTGAGATACTTTTTTTCGACGATAACGGCAACGCCCTCGACTCAGGGATGGAAAAAAACATAGAGCGGATCTTTTTCCGCGACAACTTCCGCCGCGCCCCTCATGACGAGGTTGGGGAGATAGTGGAACAGCCCATGGTACGCGAGTTCTACAGAGAGGGAATGCTCAAGATGCTCGACCTGCCAGTGCTGAAAGCGGCACGATTGAAGGTGGTGGTGAACCTCATGAACGGAAGCACCGCTTCCCTTCTACCCGATATACTGAACAAAATCGGCGCGGAAGCAATCATCCTCAATGCCTATCAGGACGAGGCACGCCTCTCACGCACCCTTTCCCAGAAGCATGAAACGGAACGGCAAACCTCCGAGATCGCCCGCACGCTGGACGCGAACGCGGGTATTGTGATCTATCCGTCCGGTGAGCGGTTCGTGCTGATCACCGATACCGGGGAGGTAATCAAGGACGACCGGCTCCTGATGCTTATGCTGCTGCTTCTGGACAAATCAGCAAAGCCGATGAGCCGTGTGTACCTCCCAGTTTATGCTCCCACCGTTATGGACAACAGGTTCACTAACATAGAGATAGTGCGCGGGAAGTTCACAGGAATAAAAGCCACATTCCTGCGGGATTTTACCTTCAGCGGCACGATAGACAACCTCTTCTGCTTTACAAACCATATGGCGCATACCGATGCGATGTTTGCCTCCATCAAACTCCTGGAGATGGCGGCGAGGACGGATATATCTCTGTCGGAACTTTACTCCCAGCTACCGGATTACAGGTACTACCATTCTGTGGTAAGCTGCCCGCTTGATCTGAAAGGCTACCTGATGAGGAAGATGAGCGAAGAGGCGATGGATAAAGATGCATCGTTCATAGACGGCGTCAAGATAACATTCAAGCAGGACACATGGGTGCATATGCTGCCGGACCAGTATTCGCCTAATGTGCACCTGTATGTGGAGGGAGCAACCCCTGAAGCCGCGGATAAGCTGCATGGCGAGTATGTTGCAATGATTAACAGGTGGCTCGGCGGATACGACAAAAGTAAGGAACCGGATAGCTTATGAACCGTGATGTGAGCGCGCGGTGTTGTTAGCCCCTCCCTCGGCAATCCTCATGTACGTATCAGTACACTCCGGTTGCCTCAGTCGGCTCTGCCAGCATCGCATCCTATCTGGATGTGACTTGTATATAATACTAAACCCGATCCCTTAGGGATCGGGATGACATTTTTAGACAATTCCTTCTGCCCTGCATTATCAGTTGCAGGGCAGCGCGGAGTCCTCTGGGAACAGGGCGCATAGCAAACGAACCTTCGCCTTGCTTCGAAATAGCAATCCGGGCCGGTTTCGCTTGCTATGGCGAAACTAGCGCGCACCGCTGAGAAATGGCTTCATATGGAATTGCTATCCTCATGCGATCCTTCTCCCACCGGGAGAGGGAAGGGGAAAACTGACCACATACATGGGAGCGTTTATGAAACGCCTTCGATTAAGCATTCTCTGGCATATGCACCAGCCATATTACAAAGACGACGCCGACGGTCTGTACCACATGCCGTGGGTATATCTGCACGCTATAAAAGATTATCACGAGATGGCTGCCCATATTGAAAAAGCTGCCGCCGGGGGCAAAGTCAAAGCCACATTCAACTATGTACCCTCCCTTCTGATGCAGTTGAAAGACTATGAATCGGCCAATGTAAACGATACCTTCATGATCCTCCTGCGCAAAGATACGGCGGCACTGAATGACGCGGAAAAACGGACGCTCCTGAGGCAGCTTATAATGCTCCAGCCCGGGACAATGGCCGGAGAATTCCGGAGAATGGGCGATCTTCTTGCGAAGGTCAAAGAAGGCTACCCGCTCCTTGAGCAGGAGATCAGGGACATGTCGGTACTCTATCTCCTCGCATGGACGGGTACTTTTCTGAGATCTGAAGAGATCCCGACAACACTGATTAAAAAGGGGCGCGGCTTCACAGAGGCGGAAAAAGCAGCGCTCCTGAATTTCCACACCGAAAAAGTGGCATCTGTAATCCCACTGTATAAAAAACTTATGGCGGCCGGTGCGGCAGAGATCTCCACCACACCGGTGTTTCATCCCATCCTTCCGCTGTTGGCCGATTTTTCCAGCGCCCGGGAAGCAATGCCCGATGCCCCAATGCCTAATCTTTTAGGAGATTTCGGTGCCGACTGGAAATGGCACGCGGACGAAGCTATGCGCATGCATAAAGATATTTTCGGCGCACCTCCGGCGGGCATGTGGCCGGCGGAAGGCGCGGTAAGCGAGAAAACCGCCGATCATTACATAGAATGCGGCATAAACTGGATCGCCACCGATGAGGACATACTGGCGCGCAGCCTGGGAAACAACCTTAAAACCTTCCCCGCAAGAGAATTTCTCTATCGTCAGCATCTTTATGTAAAAAAAGATAAAAAAGTTTCGGTTTTTTTCAGAGATAAGCAATTGAGCGACCTCATCGGTTTCACTTACGCCACCTGGGATGCCGAGAAAGCGGTGGGCGATTTTCTCACCCGGCTGGAAAAAATTTACAGCTCATGCGCTTTCTCCCCCCATGTTTCCGTCATACTTGACGGAGAAAATGCCTGGGAATATTATCCCCGCAATGCCTTCGATTTTTTCACGGAATTTTACAGACGGCTGGCTGAAACAACGTGGATTGAGATGCAGACAATGTCCGAGGCACACAACGACAGTACCGGAGACACACCCAGAGTCCAGCTTCCCCGTCTTGCCAGCGGGTCATGGATATACGGCAATTTCGCCATATGGTGCGGACATCATGAAAAAAATCGCGCGTGGGAACTCCTCTCCGCCACCCGAAACAAGCTGATGACAAAACTTGATTCATATGATAAACGCGCTCAGGACGCACTGCTGAAGGAACTCCACGTTGCTGAGGGGAGTGACTGGTTCTGGTGGTACGGTGACGACCACTACACCTCACAGGCAGATCTATTTGATCGGCTTTTTCGCGGGCACCTCATAAATATCTACCGCAAAATGGGAGATAACGTTCCCAGGGAACTGTTTGAGCCTATCAAAAGCACAGCCAAAACGGGACTTCTGCGCAAACCGTCCGTCCCCGTTTACCCGGTGCTGGATGGGAAGGTATCCAGTTTCTACGAATGGCTGGGAGCGGGCGAATTCGACCTTTCGTTCGATGAAGGCTCCATGCATAGCGGCGGCGGATATATGAAGCGGCTGTACTTCGGATACAACGATGAACACGTCTGCCTTAGAATCAATTGCGGCAAGCCTGACGGATTTCCATGGGAATGCATCCTGGAAATAGAAATAGAAGGGCTGGGCTGTACGGCGCTGAAACTGACCAGGGGCGGCCTGATAGCGCAGGACGCTATCCTGTGCTGCATGGACAACATTATAGAGATAGCCATCCCATGTGAGCGATTCTTCGCGGACACCGCAAGCCGGGGAATTGTGTTTTATATGAGCAGCAGCGCGGGGGCGATACAGGAGAGGGCGCCGAGGTATAACATGGTTAAATTAGAGCTGCCCGATGCATCTGATGTTGACTGGATGGTATAAATTTTTATAGGAGTGCAGCATGTCCTTTCCTTTAATAATCGGCCTTCACTGCCATCAGCCGGCCCACAATTTCAGCCACGTTGTGGATGAGGCTGTGGCCAGAGGGTACACACCTTTTCTGAAAGAGGCGGCCAAACACCCTGCGTTCCGTTTTGCCGTCCATTACAGCGGCTGGCTTCTGGACTATATCCGCACAAACCACGCGGACGCATTCAAACTCCTGAAAAAGCTGGCGGATAACGGTCAGGTGGAGTTCTTCGGCGGCGGCTACTATGAGCCTATCCTTTCAGCGATTCCATCCGCTGACCGGCGCGGCCAGATAGACATGCTCTCCGATATGATCGGCAAATATTTTGGTGTGCGCCCAACCGGAGCGTGGCTGACGGAACGTGTCTGGGATCCGTCCATCCTGCCCGATCTCGCCGCCTGCGGCATAGAAGATCTTATCGTAGATGATTACCATTTTTATGCCGCCGGCTTTTCAGAGCCCTCGCTGACCGGTTACTTCCGAACAGAGCAGGACGGCTGCGCCCTCAATATCTTCCCTATAGATCAGGGGCTGCGGTACAAGATCCCTTTCTCCCCTGTCCCTGAAGTGGTAAACTATATCAAACAGATGCGCGACGGCGGACGGAAAATGCTTATATGTTTCGATGACGGCGAAAAGTTCGGCCTATGGCCGGAAACACATAAATGGGTCTACGAAAAAGGCTGGCTGGCCGGATTCATGGACGGGATCACTTCCGACAAAGAGATAAGGACCCGCCATTTCGCCGAACTGAGGAAGGAACAGCATCCGTCCGGTATGGCCTACTTGCCGATAACATCCTATCAGGAGATGGGGGAATGGTCACTTTTCACCGACGCCCAGTTGAAGTTTGTGGATCTGGAAAAATATCTTAAAGGCACAAAATACGCACCTCTGGTTAACAATTTTGTCAGAGGCGGTATCTGGAAGAACTTCCTCGTGAAATACCCCGAGGCAAATCGCATCCACAAGCGCACCCTCGATCTTTCCAGACGGGGCGACAGGAATGACAAGGCTTTCCTCGACTGGCTTTATCAGGCACAGTGTAACGACTGCCTGTGGCACGGTGTGTTCGGAGGCCTCTACCTGCCCAACCTGCGCAACAACACATGGAATGCCGCAATAGAGGCGGAAAAATGTTATGAGCGTTCAAAAAAAATAAAATTCCCTTCATGGGATCAGGGGGACGCCGACCTGGACGGCCACAATGAGGCCTACCTGCGCACAGAGCGTTTCAACATGCAGTTCGTCAGCCGCGACGGTGGGCAGATAGCCACTTTCGAATGCAAGGAGCCGGTATTTAACCTTATGAACACACTCTCTCGCAGACCGGAGGTCTACCACAACCTGTTGCTCGAAGAGCCTGAGGCGGAAACAGCGGCCGAAGCGGAAGGGGTGGCCACCATCCACGAACGGAAAATCAAGATCGACCCGGAGTTCAAAGAGAAGCTTGGCTACGACTGGTACAACCGAAACTCCTTCATAGATCATTTTTTGGATACGTACGATCCGGCGGAGTTTGTGAACGGCACCTTCAGGGAACGGGGCGATTTCGTAAACCAGCCTTTTGATATGGAGTTTGCCGACGGCGTGCTTGAATTCAAACGTTACGGCGGGATTTACCATGAACAGGGCGACATTGCCTGTGCCATCACAAAAACGTACACTTGCGAGCCAAACGGGATACGCTGTATTACGGACGTTGACGGCGGCGGGAAGGGCTGGTACGTGCAGGAGCATAACTTTCACTTCGCCGACCCCGGCGTGGTGCTTATAAACGGCATCCTTTATAAAGACGGCATGAACTTCTCCGGCAGGGAGATGACGATGTTCGACCCATACACCAAATGCAATATGCACTGGAAATGGGACAGGGATATACATATATTTATATTCAGTGTGAACAGTGTGTCCCAATCGGTGGAGGCTATGGAGCTTACTACCCAGGGTTTGTGTTTTCTGGCTGCTTTCGGACGGAACAGCTCATTTACGCTTGACACCAGGCTGGAAATATCATGGAGGTAACGGATGTCTGAACTGCGCAGGGACCCCGTGACAAAGCACTGGACCGTTATGGCGCCGGAGCGCAAAGGACGCCCCGGTGATTTTGTCGAGCGCATGGATATTCCGCAAGCCCCGAGTGTATGTCCCTTTTGTCCCGGCAATGAAGCTTTGACACCCCGCGAACTTTTCAGCATCCTGGATCATAATCGCTGGCAGTTGCGGGTTTTCCCGAACAGATACCCGATCCTGCGGGTAGAGGGGGAGCTCACAAAACATGGAAAAGGCTTTTACGACACGATCAGTGGGGTAGGAGCGCACGAAGTCATAGTATACACGAATGAACATTCAAAGCTTATGCAGGAGCATGACCAGGCGCTTTTCACAAGATATTTCAGCACGGCACGGGTAAGGATGCTCGACCTGATCAAAGACACGCGCCTTGTCTATATGCAGCTTTTCCAGAACAACGGCTATCACGCCGGAGCAACAATGCCGCATCCACACGGGCAGCTCCTGGCGCTCCCCATAATCCCCGAAGCGGCCGAAAGGGTTATAAACAACACCCGCACCCATTACGAACTTCACAAACGGTGCCTCATCTGTGACATTATAGATGGGGAGCGAACGGACAAAAGCCGCGTAGTGTTTGAAAACAGTGATTTCATAGCGATCTGCCCTTACGCAGCCGCGGCTCCGTTCGAGGTACGGGTCTATCCGAAAATGCACGGCCATGATTTTACCGGCGTCACGGACGCCACTCTGCTGCACCTGGGGGATATCATGTCCGAATGTTTCAGACGGCTTGGAAAGATACTGGACGAGCCTGATTTCCAAATGCTCCTGCACACCTCCCCGGCACCGTCAGCGGTGGCGGGCGATCCCGCCTGCTCAAGAATAGCCCTGCATTATCATTGGAATATAGAAATTTCACCTAGAATCTCACGCCTGGGCGGCGCGGAGAGGGTCGGGGGGTTTTTTATAAATACGGTGCTGCCGGAAGAGTCGGCTGAACTCCTCAGAGAGGTGCAGTTATGAAAATAGCGCAGATCACGCCTGAAATTTACCCGCACAGCGCGCCGGATCGGCGCGGACACAACCAGCTAGGGGGGAACATATTCGCACTTTCGTTGCATCTTGCGAAGCTCGGGCATGAAGTTTCCGTACTAACACCCCTTTACGGCATCATAGACCGTGCCGCACACGCCCTTGTGAAAACCGGACGTAAAACATGGGTTAACGTACACGACAAGGTCATGGAGTTCGAAGTATATGAGGGCACCATCGAAGGGGTAACGTTTTGCTTCTTCGCCAACGGCACGCTGTTTGACCGCCGGGGCGTGTACGGCTACGGCGGCACTGATTTCGCCGACAACGACATACGGTTCGGCGCCTTCTGCCAGGCCTGCCTGAACTATATTAATAACTTTGCCCCGGACACGCAGATACTGCATTCACACGACTGGCCGGCGGCGCTAATCCCGGTCTATAAAAGTTGCCGTTATCCTTCCATGCCATGGGAGACGGTGCTGTCCATACATGACCTTTCCGAACAGGGAATCTTCAACAGATTCAGCATGGAAGCGCTCGGCCTGCCGTGGGATATGTATACCATGGAACGACTTGAGTTTTACGATAACATAAATATCCTCAAAGGGGGGATAGTCTACGCCGACGCCGTGGTGGCGCAGAACGCACTGCATGCGGAATCCTTCCTGATGCATGACACCGGATTCGGCATGGACGGGGTTTTCCGCCGTTACCAGTATAAGCTCACAAGCATCCCCAACGGCATAGACAGCAGGCACTGGAACCCTGCCACCGACGACCGTTTGGAGCAACGTTACGATTTCCACGATCTTGAACGGCGCAAAGAAAACAAGAACAAGTTTTGCAAAAAATACGGTCTGGACTGTGAAAAACCCCTTTTCTGCGTCATAAGCCGTTACGTCACCAAAGAGGGAATAGATATAGTTTTGCAGGTGCTGCCGGCCCTGATGAAAAACGACATAAATCTCTTCCTCTACGGCCGGGGAGAGGAACCGCACGTAAACAAACTGTTCTACCAGCAGAAGGTATATAAAAACATGCGTGTCATTGCCGATACCGACCCGTCGGTTTTCCACAACATGCTCGCGTCTGCGGATTTCATAATCATCCCCTACGTAAACCCATCCATGGGGAAAGAACGCAGGCTGGCCATGCGGTATGGCGCGATTCCGCTGGTGCGGGGCTATGGCAACGCCAAAGACGACAACATGAAAGCGTCCAGAGACGACATAATAAGATTCCGGCATTACTCAGTTGAAAATCTTCAGGAAGTTGTACAAAATGCCATGAAATTGTATTATAATAAGGGCGAAAAAGACAGGTATGTAAAAGAGCTGATGCAGCATAACAATTCGTGGGAACTCACGGCGAAAGAACACGAGGCGCTTTATTACAGCCTGATGAATCCCGCACAGACGATTTAAAATCAGGGGGCATAAGCTATGGATCTCAACAAAATGACTAAAAAAGAGCTGCTGGCATTGGCCAAAACACACGACATCAAACGGCGCACCATTATGGATAAAGAGGAGCTTGTCAAAGCCGTAAAGGCCGTGATGAAAAAATCGGGGGTAGAAAAACTCAAGAAGAAAGCCCCCGAGAAAGGATACGAAGCAACAGCCGCTGCGCCTAAACCGAAGGCCAAGGCGAAAACTCCGGTTCAGGATTATTATGTGGCATCGTTTTATGATCAGGACACCCTCTTTTTCCTTCCAGTTGACCCCGGCGCTGAATATGCTTACTGGGAGGTATCTTCCGGCACCCAGGAAAAACTGAAAAAGGATCTGGATGTGAAAAAATGCAGCTTCGAACTCCGTGTTCACTGCAGAGACAAGGACGATACAAAACAACTTGCTCACCAACCGGTAGACTCCAGGGGAGACTGGTATTTCGGACTGTGGGCGCCGCTGAAAACCCTGTGGGCGGAGCTGGGCACCTGGGATAAAAATGGCCATTTCCATACTGTAATGAGATCCGTCCCCGTGCTTATGCCTTCCGACGTGGTATCGAGCAATGTCGACATGAAATGGATGACCGTTGCTGATAACTGGGAATCTATTTATAAACTTTCCGGCGTGGACGAAACAAAATATAAAGGGGGGGCCTCAATGCCTGATCATATAGTAAGAAGGGTGAGGGATTTCATCAGTTCATCCGGCAAGCAGGGGAGTGAGCGCTCATGAGCGGCTTTTGGACTCTGGTACTGCACTCCCATCTGCCGTATGTGCATCACCCCGGCTACGAGTATTTCCTTGAAGAACACTGGCTTTTCGAGGCGATCTCGGAAACATATATCCCCCTGCTTATGACACTGAAAGAGCTGGAGCGGGAAAACGTGTATACGCGCATAACAACCTCCGTAACACCTCCGCTGGCGGAAATGCTGGACAACGAAGACCTCAACCGCAAATACCTGAATTATCTGGATAAATTAATCGAGCTGGCGGGTAAAGAGATTGAACGTACAAAAAACGATAAAAATTTTTCCCCGCTCGCGCATATGTACAACGAGCGGTTCCGCAAAATAAAGTCATTCTTTCAAAACGACCTGAACGGGCGAGTGCTGAACGGCTACCGCGAGTTTCAGAACAAGGGGATGCTCTGTATCATCACGTGCGGGGCGACCCACGGCTTCTTGCCCTTTATGTCTGAAAACGCGGTGCGGGCACAGATAGAAATAGCATGCCGAATACACGAGAAACATTTCGGCAGACGGCCGGAGGGGATATGGCTCCCCGAATGCGCATATTACGCCGGAGCGGACAAGCTTCTTTCCGAAGCAGGGATAAAATTTTTCTTCGTGGATTCCCATGGTATCCTTTACGCCGACCCTCGTCCGAGATACGGCACATACGCCCCGGTATTCACTTCCCACGGTGTGGCCGCATTCGGCAGGGATTACTATTCGTCGAAGCAGGTCTGGAGCTCTAAAGAAGGCTATCCCGGCGACGCCAGCTACAGAGATTTCTACCGGGACGTGGGCTATGATCTGGACATGGACTATATCGCCCCTTATATCAGCCCCGATGGCGAGCGTGTATTTACCGGGATAAAATACCACAGGATTACCGGGGAGTCGGACTATAAAGAGGCTTACAACCCAGGAGTTGCACAGGAACGCACGAAACACCACGCGGCACATTTTGTGAATGAGCGGGTGAAGCAAATAAACGATGTCGCTCCCTATATGGACAGACCGCCGCTGATTGTTTCGCCGTATGACGCGGAGCTATTCGGCCACTGGTGGTTTGAAGGACCGGAATTCATCGGCAACCTTTTCCGGGAGATGCAGAAAGGCGGGCACAAGGTGATGCCGGCCACGCCGATTGAGTATCTGCAGCAGTACCCCACAAACCAGGCGGTGCAGGTGAACCCGTCCTCATGGGGGGACAAGGGCTACTACAGCGTGTGGCTGAACGCCGGGAACGACTGGATTTACAGACATCTCAGCTTCATGGCCGATAATATGGAAAGGCTGGCCGGCAAATATAAGAACACCAAAAACGTTGACGAAATACGCGGCCTGAACCAGATGGCGCGGGAGTTGCTGCTTGCGCAGGCAAGCGACTGGGCGTTCCTGATGACCACCGGCACCGCCCCAAGCTACTCTGTCCAGCGGACTAAGGAACATATATCGAACTTCATGAAAATCTACGGCATGGTGGAGGATCATAAGTTCGACTGGGAATTTTTCAGAGAGACGGAGGGGAGAAATGACTTCTACCCGGAAATAGATTTCAGAGTGTTCGCCGGATAAAATCCTATTCCCCCATACCGGTGCCGGTAACGGAGCAGAAACCTAATACGCGATCCCAATCCCCTTCAGGATTGGGATTTTCTTTCCTACGATTCTTACTGATTCATTCCAAATTAACGATCGCTTCTGCAATGACTGCTTATATGGTGTTTTTACAAAAATAGTTCTAAATAAATTAATTTTCATTAAAAAATACTTTACAAAATGATCTAAAAATTCGTATCATATTAGTTAATACATTAACACAATAAAACACGGAGTTTATTTTTGTGACCTAAAAGCCGCATATAATCAATGAATTTTCTTTACAGAGACAAGGCCATGTCGTAGTAATTTATTCCGCACAGTGTTAATA
>JAVBTI010000052.1:0-9872 GCA_031556255.1 Deferribacterales bacterium
GACGGTTTAAATATTTACAGGAATGATTCTTCTGAAAAGGAAATGATTTGTATTGCCGGAAAATATACGATAAAAGCACGTAATATAGACGGGGCGCAAATTGTTTCACAGAGTACGTCAGGCAATACGATGACAACGACATACCGGGATGTCTTTCGTGCTGGTGATGTATACCACAACGAGTATGATTTTAAGGCCGGCAATGTTTATCATGTTACAGATAAATCAATAGAAAAATAAAACGGATCAAGGCAGCCGGTGGCCAACTCTCCGTACGCGTGGCAACTCTGTAACCCCAACGCTTTATTTTTACTGTAAATGAAGGGTTATAGCAAAACCAGTATTTAAGTACGAAAGGTTCGTTTGGCGGGAAGTCCGCTCCATCGAAAGGCGCAAAGTCGAACCCTAAAATAATCTATTTTAGGGGCGGCTTTGCGGTTTCAGTCTATCTGGATAAAGGGGTATTGGCTCATATTAAACGGTCGCAGAGAGGTGTGGTTTTAGTCATATCATTAAGAGTCATATTCAATGATACACAACGTTTGCTTCAATACCTCTTCCGATAAGAATCAGAGGCTCCATTTCTTTTAGGATTTCTTGTTTTAAATATGGGAAATACTTACCCGTCTCATTTGCATAATCAATAGCATTCTTGCTTATAAAGATTTTGCCGCTTACCCCAAAATCCATATTATTGTTATACACCCAACCGCCCACATCCCTTTCCTCAGATGTTTCTAAGGATGAAGCGCATATCTCTTTTGTAATCATGAGGTTGGTGTTGCCTTTTTCAGAATATCCAATCTAAAGTGAAGTTGTGATTTTGTTCCCGCCTGATGCTGAGAGTTTCGGTATCGGATTTATTCAGCCCGGCCATAAGTTTCGCCCCCTTTTAAATGCATCCGCGCCGCCTCGATGTAACACCAGAAGCTTCAATCAGATTTACCGGTTTTCTGACGGATTGACGTTTGACACTTTATGTAGTATTTTGACAATATTGGATAAATTGGTAGAATATGAACAAGATACAGCTAAAAACGCGATTTATTATACTTTTTGCCGGTATTATTGCAATTTCATTGATCTCGTATGCCACGTGGAGTAACTACACACAGCAAAAGCAGGCCATCAATGAGATGAAAGAAAAGGCCTACGCCCTTTCACAGCAGATGAACGCGGTGTGGGAGTTCATGTCCATACATCAGGACAGGATTAATTACGACGCCGACGGCTCCTATAATTTCAAAGGGCTGCACTGCTCGCTGGTGGGTAAAAGCATAGGAAAGCTTTTCAGCTATAAAACCGAATACATCACCCGCTATGTCAACCATAATCCCCGCAACCCCGACGATATACCCGACGCTTTTGAAAACGCCGCTTTGAATGTGTTCGCCTCAAACCCCGCTGTAGTGGAGGTATATGAACTGACTGAGTTTGAGAATGATGCGGCGTTCAGATATGTGGCCCCCATGTATATAGAGACAAGCTGCCTTGAGTGCCACGGCGAGCCCGCCGGTGAGTTGGACGTCACGGGCTTTCGCCGGGAAGGCTGGTCTATAGGCGATCTGGCGGGGGCGCTCAGCATAGTTATGCCTGTTGACACATATATGACGCACAAGACCAATAATATACATCAGGAAGTCGCATTTTTCTCAGTTCTTATCATAACCTTCATACTGATCATATATTTTGTGACCACAAGCCTTGTGACAAAACCCCTGACCAGGCTCAAGGCCATTACTGAGGAGATACGCTCCGGCAACCTGAACGCGGACGTCAACGCAGACGATATCTCTGCGCAGGGCGAGATAAGGGATCTGTCCGTGCATTTTAACGCCATGATCAAAGAACTGCGGGCTGTTTATAACGACCTTGAAAACAAGGTGGAACTGCGCACGCAGGATCTGGCCCGTGCTAACGACATCCTGGAGACACAACAGGGGCAGCTTGAAAAGATCAATCAGCAACTGTTGAATGACAACCAGTATAAATCCGATTTTATGGCTATCATGAGCCATGAACTGCGCACCCCCCTCACATCCACCATAGCCTGCACGGACGTGCTGGAAAAAACTCTCACCGGCGACAACCCCCGGCAGAAAAAGATGCTGGGCGAGATTAAGAACAACAGCTCGATCTTATACTCGCTGATCAACAATATATTGGATATGGCAAGGATAGAAGCCGGCAAAACGGAACTTCTGATCGAACCGGTGGATTTTGTGGATGTAATCAACACGGTACGCTCCATGATTGCGCCGCTGGCGGACAAAAAGGTCATAAACATACAGACGAAGGTAGACAAAGATGTACCCGTCATCATGGGAGACAGGGAAAAACTGCGCAGGATAGTGGAAAATCTGATGAGCAACGCAGTAAAATTCACCCGTTCCGGCGGCGAGGTCAGGGTGGATATCAGCTACCTGCCCGATACAGACCGGGTCGTGATCACCGTTGCAGATAACGGCCTGGGCATCAAGAAAGAAGAGCAGAATCTGATCTTTCAGAAGTTTGTGCAGGGGGACAGCTCCATACACAGGCCGCACAGCGGTAGCGGACTGGGGCTTGCACTGGCAAAGGAGCTGACGGAGCTTCACGGCGGCACCATTGCGGTGGAAAGCGAAGTGGGTACTGGAAGTGTTTTTACCGTGACTATCCCCGTAAATACAGAGGAAAAGCGATGAAAGTAATGTTGGTGGATGATGAGGAAAGCATAAAAATTCCGGTTGAAGCCATGATTATGGATGAGGGTTACGATTTTTGTTACGCGTCGGACGGCATTGACGCACTCCGCGTGTTTAATGACGAAAAACCCGATCTGGTCATACTTGATGTGATGATGGCTAAAATGAACGGCTTTGAGGTGTGCCGCAGACTCCGGGCCTCCGGCAGCAATGTGCCCATACTCATGCTTACGGCCAAGGGAGATATACTCGACAAAAGCATAGGCTTCCGGGCCGGAGCGGATGATTATCTGGTCAAACCTTTCAGCCCGCTGGAACTGCTTTTGCGCATAGAGGCGCATCTGCGCCGGAAGGAGAGGGAGAATAACGCAACAGGAGCCGCAGGGCCAGGTGACAGTTACTGCGCCGGAGATATCGAGTTCTCCGTAAAAAGGCAGGAGATCAAGATAAGCGACAGGCCCGTGGAACTGACGCCCACGGAGTTTAAACTGCTGGAATACCTGGCGTCGCACCCCGGCGAGGTTTTTTCCCGCGAACATCTTCAGGAATACCTGTGGGGTGAGAATTATTCCGGCGATCTCACAAGCATAGCAGTTTATGTCCGTAAAATACGGGAAAAAATCGAGGAAGAACCGTCCATGCCTAAATATCTGCAAACCATCTGGGGCATAGGATATAAATTTAATATTGAGTGAGATTTATGCAGTACGTTTTTTTGTATAATCAGAGCCGGTGCATAGGCTGCCAGACCTGTGTGGTGGCATGCCGGGACTGGCACGGAATAAACACTCCCGGACTTTTCCTCCGCAGACATTCGGAAATAGTCACCACCTCACCTTTCCAAATATACAATATGCTGCACTCCTGCAATCACTGTGATAAACCCCGCTGCGTAATAGCCTGCGGCCTCGGAGCCATAAAAAAAGACAAAAATACCGGCAGAGTATACCTCGACCAGACTATGTGCCACGGGCTTGTAAGCTGTCAGACCGCGTCGGGCTGCCCCTACGGCAATATAACACGCCCGGGGAAAAACAGCCCTATTGTGAAAGACCCCTCATGGCGCATCAACACGCCCTCTTTTAAATGCGATATGTGCCCCGGCAGGCTGGAGGAGGGCAAACTCCCCATATGCGTGTCCGCCTGTATCAACAGGGCCCTGGATTTCGGCACTATGGAGCAGCTCAGAAAGAAATACCCGCAGGCCACACAGGAGGGCGTGATGGGTTTTGAAGATAAGGGAACCCACCCTAACCGGCTGTTTATAAAAAAATGATGCAATGAATACAATGAAATTTACCCGCAGAAAATTCAACAAGGCCGCTCTCACGCTGGTATCCACGGCCGGACTGAACATTCCGGCCGCCGAAACCATCGTGCCCGTTAAACAGGACGAGGATGCGGCAACCTACCCGGGCTGCGCGGCGCATAACTGCAAGGGGCGCTGTGTCATCAGGGTGCACGTGGTGAATAACGCTGTAAAGCGCATAACCACCGACGAACGCCCGGACAGCTATGACACGCCCCAAATGCGGGCCTGCCTGCGGTGCCGGGCGTATAAAACAAGACTGCATCACCCGGACAGACTAAAGTATCCGTTGATCTATGATGAGAACGCATCAGTGCGCGGCGATATAACCAAATTCCGCAGGGCCACCTGGGAAGAAGCCATGAGCTACATCAAAGCCAAATACCAGGATATACGCAAACGGCATGGACCGGAATGTGTTTTCAGGGCGTCAGGTTCCGGCAGCACAGTGGGACTTTTACATGGCAGGGAACCATTTGAGCGGGTGCTGAACGCACTGGGCGGTTTCATACACGGCTGGGGCGGCTACAGCAACCACGCATTGCGGTATACCTCCAGCCTGGTGGCGGGCAAACAGCAGCATTACACATTCGGCACCACCCCTAAAAATTGGATGCACACCCAAACCATGCTGTTGTGGGGCACACATATAGCCACCTCCGTGGCGAACACCAACGCCGTATGGTGGCTGACTCAGGCCCGGGAAAACGGCATGAAGTCTTACTATATAGGCCCCGTCTACGAAAACACCGGGGAGTTGGCCGACGAATGGGTGCCCATAAAACCCGGCACGGACAGCGCCATGATGCTGGCCATGCTATATGAGATGATAGTGAACGGCTGGCTTGACAGGCAATCCATAGATAATTTTTCCATAGGTTTTTTCGATGACCCGAAAGGGATGAAAACCGTAATCCGCAAAGGTACGGAAGAGTATTTAAAAGTTCCCGCGGGGATGAGTCTATCAGCCTTTATTAACGGTAAAACATCTTACAAACTCAAACCCGGCAGCAAGTACGAGTTCAAACAATATTTCAACGTGCCCAAGACGCCGGAATGGGCTGAGAAAATCACAGGGGTGCCCGCCGCCAAGATCCGCGAGATTGCCAAAGCATACGCCACAAAAAAACCATCGTTTTTATACGCCAGCCTGGGCCTACAGCGGCAGAGCGCGGGCATTGACAACGTCTGGCTGAGCTACGCCCTGGCCATAGCCTCCGGCAATTGGGGGAAAACCGGCACCGGGGCCGTTTGGTACTATATTTCCAGCGACAATGAGCTGAACACCGGCAATGTCAAATACTCCTCCGGCAAAAATCCCGTGCCCCACCCCGCGCGCTTTTCCAACAACACGTGGCCGGACGCCGTGCGCTCAAAGGGCAACGGGACATCGCAGTACAGCGATTCCGAAATACGCGGCATGACTGAGCCAATAAAAATGATCTTCTCCGTCGGCGGCAATGCTCTTGTTAACCAGCATATGGACACCTTTGTCACAACAGACCTGCTGGCGGACAGATCCAATGTGGAGCTTATAGTGGTAACGGATAATTTCATGACGCCCTCCGCCCGCTACGCCGACGTTATCCTGCCGGGCACCACGCACTTCGAGCAGGAGGACATCCTGCCGTATAACAATAACCTTATTTACCAGAGCAGGGCCATTGACGCAGCTAAAAGCGTGGGAGATGTTAAATCCCATTTCGAAATGGGGGAAATGCTGGCGGATACTTTCGGCCTGAAGGATGAAAAGGGCCGAAACGTAGCCACCGGCGGCAAAAACGTTTCACAGTGGGTAGAGGATATGTATAACGCCGTGCCGAGGGACATGAGTTTTGAGGAGTGGAAAAAACAGGGCATATACACATACAAAACACAGGGCACGTTCACCGGTTCCATGGATATCCGCGCCAACGGCAAATGTGACGGAAAACTGAATTTCGGCACTAAAACTGGCTATATTGAGCTTTACAGCCGCGCCCTTGTAGAGGAGTATGAGAACAGAGGCAGGCGCTGGGGCGCGCCGGGCCATGCGAACGTAGATTCCGAAGGTGATCCGGAGGTTTTTCCCATAGCTAAATATCTGCCTTTTATGGATGAGTACAGGGACACGGCGCTGAAAAAGGCGGGGCCGGGGGAATACCCGTTCCACTGCCTCGGCAGCCACAGCCCGCACCGGACGCATTCCTCCAACGCCAACAACCCCGCGCTCCGGGAACTTTATAAATACGGCGGGGAGGAGTATGAACCGATACATATAAACCCTCTGGACGCCGCCGTACTGGGCCTGAGCGAAGGCATGCAGGTAAAGGTAACAAGCGCCATGTCGGGCAGGGCAATCTATGCCGCTGTCAAGCCCACCTGGCGCTGTACGCACGGCGTGGTGATCGTGCGGGACGGCTCGTGGTTTGACCCTGTCGCCGTCAAAGGCACGCTGATAGACAGAGGCGGCTGCCCGAACACTCTGGTGAGTGAGCAGCCCACCCGCTGCGACCGGGGCCCCGCCATGATGACCGTATTAGTAAAAATAGAAAAAGCATAATATTAATATAAATTAAAATTATATTTTAATCATATCCTCCCGGAAAAACGCATACTCTCAAGCAATTTCAAAATTTATTAAGATTTATTAATATTAATGAATAAAAATAAATATTAATGATTGTCGATTATATAGATCTTAATATAGGCCTGCGTTATTATTTTCATACAATACCGAAGGGAACCTATTTATTAGGCACCGTGCCGTCTGACTATGATGACGGCGTTAAGGAAACAATATTTCCCGGTGGAGCGTACCATTATTAATAAGCAGGATTATATGCAGTTTACGAGACAGCAGGCGCTGTATTGCTGTGTAGATATGATACATAATCTGAATAACGGCAACAATCCTGCCGTACACCCTTATCCCCACAAACAGTATAACGATATTTCTTTTCCGGCCGGCAGAGCCGGAAGGAATGCTGATATGATCTTCCTCCTCTCTATTGCCCCCCTCCTCTCCTTTTGGGACAGGACGGGGGCAATTCTTACACCTGCGCGACATACGCCGGCTGTAAAAAAGTTCGGATTCGATTTTAATCAAAAATTTGAACAGGGGGTGGTTAAGGCCAAAAAAGTTATTCTGTGTTGAGGAAGAACGGGCCGCGCCTGCGGCCGCCGCAGATTGCCGTATTTCAGACTATGACGGCAAAAAGACGTTTACCGGGGAGGAGTAATCGTATTTGAAAATAGCGGGGCGAGAGCAAGGTGTGCCTGTGTTTGGAGCAAATAACATTGAAGGAGGAGGTTTTCCGTGATTGAAAAGGCTTCCATTTACGTTTGTATGGCAGCTGTAAAAAAGTAGGAAGGAAGAAAAAAATTGGAGAGGGTATTTTTTTGTTTTTATGAGCTGTGAGCTCGGGATGAAACATGCCTATGAACAAAATTAATAATTTAGGAGAGGCTCTATGATTGAAAAAAGTGTAGAAAGAACGGGTTTAAGCCGTAGGAATTTTCTGCAGTGGGCAGGAGCGTTAAGCGTTACAGCGGCTGCATACGGTTGCAGCGGCAGCAATTCAGACGATTACCCCGTAACCCCCCAGGACAGCCTGGTTCTGGATAAAACCGTAAAAGAGATAAGCACCGCCCACATAAGCCACTGCGGCGCAATGTGCATGCTGAAACTTCACGTGAAAGACGGCAAACTGCTGAAAGTCACATCCGGCGGCGACATCCCCGTTGAAAAAGAAAAAGCGAACGCGGCAAGGCTTATCAATAAAAACGCCAGCGACAGAGACGCCAAAGCGGGGATCGTTCCCGGAATCTGGTGCCAGTCGCAGGCCGCCGACGAATCCATGGGGCCGATACAGCGGCGCCCCTGCATGAAAGGGCTTTCCGAGACCAAAATGGTCTACGCCCCCGACAGGCTGAAATATCCTCTGAAACAGACCAAGGAAAGAGGCGATTTAAGCGGCTTCAAAAGAATCACATGGGATGAAGCCTTCGAAGAAATCAAAAAAATGTTCGACGATATACAGGCTGAAAAAGAAAGTAAAGGCCTTCCATATCTGCCTATTTTGAATGACGGTCTCGGTATCGGGCGGTTAAAAAAAGAAGGCAATTACACCCTGAGCACTTTCGGCGCCTCCTCCACCGGCGGCGTAAACGACGGGTACTGGGCATCAGTAGGTTACTATAACCGCGCCAACTGCAACCCGGCACTGGATATGCTCAACGCCGAGCAAATTATCGTCTGGTCGAACGATTTAAGGTCAAACAGGAACACCTGGCCGTTCTATCTGCAGAAAGCCAAAGATCTCGGTATCGCTATTCTTGATATCAACGCCTACCATACGGATACCGGCGCGGCAACGGGTTGGAACCCCACTCCGAATGACGGAGTTCCCCCTTATATACAGACGAACGCGGGGACGGACAGTTGTTTTGAGACCGCGCTTGCTTACGCTATTTACAAAAACAAATGGTATGACGACGCGTATCTTGAGGAGTTTGCTTTTGCATGGGCGCCCGAAGGCTATCCAAAAAAAGCCAATGACGCAATGATCACCGATACTTCCAAAACCACCAAAGAAGTTTTCGATTACATGGCTGCCCTGAAACCGGCAGGCACCACCGCCACCTGGGAGAGGTACAGAGCCTCCGCCGCGAAGACCCAGAGCGGCATAAACCCCACGTATACCCCAAGCAACAGCAACTGGCCGTATGGAAGCGCAAATACCCATAAAACCGCGTCCGCCAACCATAACAGCGTCGCCACCGCCGCCGAGGCCAAGATCGGGGACTCTTTCATAGAGTACCTGGTATCGCTGGAGTATAAGTGGGGCGGCGCGAAATATCCTCTGTACTGGTGCCGCGGCGACAACTACTGGGAATACGACGGCCCGACCGAGGACGCGATGTACGCCGATCCGACAAGCACAGAATATATGGTAGACGGCCCTAATTACAAGCCTTCATATGCCACCTACCCCGCCCGCCATAAAAGAAGGTTCCCCGCCGCCGCAGGCAGCGACACATACTGGAACGTTCTCAGATATGCCGAGAAGATCACCGGAGTGAAGGCTGAAACGATCGAAGCTATTGCCAAGAAAATGGCCGCTAAACGTACCTTCATAATATCCTTCTACAGCGGCGGCGCATCCCGCGCTCAGAACGGCATGTACCACACCTGGATGATGATAGCCCTTCAGGCTATGTGCGGCCACCTGAACAAGCGCGGCGGCGGCTCCAGTGAAATGGAGATGGGCGACGGACATACGCTCGGCGTAGGCGCATCCCCCATTGACAATGCGATCTCCCAGCCAAACTTGGCAAAAACAGGCACCTTCCCTATTTTAAACTGGTGTTATGGCGATACCATACTCAGCGGGCATGACTCCAGGACGCTTAGTGAAATAATAGCGGATACGAAAAGATTGACCAACAATAACGTTACCCTCCTGGATTCCGGAGAAAATGCCGGCGCAAATATAAGAATGCTCTACAGAGGCTCGGGCCATAACTCGCCGCTCCAGCAGCAGCCCGACCTGACTAAAAATATGTATTTGTTCAAACAGAAGAAGTATGTCAAATACATAGTTACGCATGAGCTTTTCATGAGCCCTCTCGCGGCGATATCCGATATTCTTCTGCCGGCGGGGCACTATTTTGAGACTACCACTTTAACAACCAGCTATACCCACGACCGTCTTATGGCCGGCGCACAGGGTGCGATAAAACGGCTCTACGATACCAAGCCGGACCAGCAAATTGTTGAAGAAATCAAGACCTACTGCGGTTTCCCTACTGACAGCAACCCCGACAAAATATCAGATGATGATATAATGAAGGCACAGTGGGAGGGCGTGACTGTCCCCGCGGCTTACAAGACAATC
>JAVBTI010000022.1:0-52519 GCA_031556255.1 Deferribacterales bacterium
CCGTGTGTTAACTGAACAGCATTAATTTTAAAATCTTCTGTGTACTTGCGACGAATTGCGGACATTTAAACGTTCCTCCTTATCAGTTCTTAACATAAAATGCCTCGCTTAACAAACTGTACGCTTTTTTAGCACAGACCCGTTTGTTGCGGACTGGAACGAGCGGTCGAAAATCATGGGGCAGATGCCTGGCTATATTACCACGACTCTCTACAGATCGTTATTGTCCGGTGCACAATATCAAATCGCTTTGGCGCAATCCTGTACCGGTTCGATTCAGGTCCCGGCATTCTTTTACAGACCTGCATTTACAAATTTTTCTGTTTGAGTGCCTCATGAAAACCTATGGTACTGTCAACATCGTAAAGCTCAAGCAGGCTCCGGGTTATATCACTGTGACTGTCTGGTCCCAGCTCTTTTTGCATATAAAAAATCCCTCCATGATTTATATCACGGAAGGATATTCACTTGCAGATAATTTCTTACAGGCTGTATACCTTATCCGAATCTGTATTCGATACCCATGCCGCCTTTCGGAAATGTCCATTTGGATACGACCACGCCGAAGGATAGTATCCGGCAGGTACCGCATTCAAAACAGCCCGCGTGATCAAATGTCAGAATTCCGTCGGTATATTTATACAGCCCTGCCGGGCAGGCCCGTACCAGCACCATGATATCTTCCGGGCGGGCGTTTTTGTTTACCTCAATATGGGGGTAATGCTCATCCACATGAAACTTATCCACCCCAAGTTTTTCTTCGACCGTCATAATGACCTCACTCCTTTCCAACCGTCCTTTACAATATTCAACAATCCGACTTTCTTTGCCGGCTTCAGCAGCTTAGGCAGCATCGGTTCCGTCGGCGTCCCGTCGACCGTGGAGATACTCCCAAACATTTCGTCAATCATTTGCGGATAGCTGTTAAAGATTCTGTGGTTTTCCATGAAATGGGGGAACTTTCTGTAGTGCTTCATGTCCCGCATGACGAAGCCGTCATCAAGAAGTTGTTTATACCGGCCCAGCGCCGCCGCGGAGAAGTTACCTATCTGCTTTGCCTCCGTAATTGCCTTTGCCGCAGCAACCGCGGAACCCACAGCCAGATCCATTCCGCGCACGGTATAGCCAGAGTTTATTATCAGATGCGCCGCATCACCCACGGCCACAATACCGTTTCCGTGGAGGGATGGAACCATGCTGTAACCGCCCTCCGCAACCATGTGGCCGGAATATTCCGCAAGCCTGCCGCCCTCTATAAGCGGCCGGACGGCAGGATGAGCTCTGAATTGCTCCAGCATTTCATGCACACTTTTCCCGGATTTGATAAGCTCCGCTGTGGTTACAACGATTCCCAGAGAAAGGGACGATCTGTTGGTATACAGAAACCCGCCGCCAATTCTGCCGTCTGACGGCCAGCCTGCGAACATCCACGCCGTACCCTCGCCCGGCGCGGCATTAAATCTCTCATTAATGGTCTCTTCATCCAGTTCGATGATTTCCTTCACGCCGACGGCGATTTGCCGGGGGCTGACGGCCTGCTTTTGCAGCCCCGCCTTTTCCATAAGCTGGGAATTTGCGCCGTCCGCGAGAACGACGACATCCGCGAACATCTCCTCTCCCCCTGCAATAATCCCGCAGACTTTGCCGTCCCGGATCGCCAGATCTTCCACCAGTACTCCGTTCACGGTTACCGCGCCAGCTTCCTCGGCCTGCTCCATGAGCCAGCGGTCGAACAAACTCCGCAGGACAGTATACGACTCTGCTCCTGGACGTGAAAGCCTGTCAGAAGCATAATCCACAGTGAAACTGGAGGTTCCTGTCATCATGCTGACACGTTCTCTGGTAATTTTACGCTCCATTGGCGCCTTCAGCGCAAAACCCGGGAGGATTTTCTCAAGGCTGTGGCTGTAAAGGCGGCCTCCGGTCATATTTTTGGCGCCGGAGTAGTTGCCCCGCTCCACCACGACCGTCTCAATCCCTTCTTTGGCAAGCAACAACGCTGTTACCGCTCCCGCGATACCGCCGCCGACAATGATTACATCAAATTTATCTTCCATCTGCTTCCCCGTATCAGCCTTTCGTAAGCCTGGAAAGAACAGGCAACGCCTGTTTTAAGTCCCCCACCAGCCCATAGTCGCAATGTTTAAAGATGGGGGCATTTTTGTCTTTGTTAATAGCGAGGATAAGTTTAGCGGAGCTTAACCCGACGGTATGCTGAACCTGGCCGGAAATCCCCACGGCTACATAGACGTCCGGTTTAATCGTCACGCCGGACACGCCTATATACCGGCTCGCGTCCATCCAGCCCTCCCCTTCCGCTATCGGACGGGAACAGCCTATTTCCGCCCCGATGGCGGCAGCAAACTCTTCCGCGAGCGCAAGATCCGCCTGCTCTGTAAATCCCCGTCCGACGCCGACCACTCTTTTGGCGGCCGCAAGATTTACGGTCTGACCTGTCTTCCGGCGCGTTTCTTTACGGATAATTTTTCTGTTTCCGTCCACGAATGCAACCTCTTGTACAGTCCCGGCCGCGCCGCCGACAGGTTCGAAAGAACCGGCGCTAATGGTGATGACAGCCTTTTTTGTGTTTTTAAGTGTCCGCACCGCCGCGCCGCCGTAGTACATCTGCGTGCCCTGAAATATCCCGCCTTCGGTTTTAATATCGCCGAGATCGGTCAGAGCTGAGGTGCCGAGCGCCGCCGCAAGGCGCGCCGCCATATACTTGCCGCGTTTTGTGGCACTGATGAATACCGCTTCCGGCTTTTCCGCGTCCACAAGGTTTTTGAGTGTTGCAAAACAGTCTTCCTGCATTCTATGCGTATCGGGAGAATAAAACACCTTTGCCGCGGGGACGGTACCCGCCTCTGCGGCGGAACAGACGGCAAAGGCGACAGTCTCCCCACCGAGAAACTTTACGCCGGCGCACAGTTCACTGTAGTTTTCCAGTTTATCGCTGTAGACCAGTATTTTCATCGCCAACTCCTACTTAATATCGTTCTTGATTTTTTCGAAAAACTCTTCAACTTTTTCGGTAATGATCTGTTTGCGATCCGCCTGTTCGGGGGCGAGAACACTGACCACAGCCACGGCGGGCTCAGGCACGGAAATGCCTAGGTCGCCGCAGTTCCACTCTGTGACAGGTTTTTTCCCGGCGGCCAGAATGTCTTTCATGCCGGGCAGGCGCGGCTTATTGATGTCGGATGTCACGCAGACAACAGCAGGCAGGGGAAGTTCAAGCACCTCCACAGTGTCTTCCAGAGTGCGTTCTACTTCCAGCTTGCCGCCCTGTGCCGTTATTTTACTTACGGCGTTTATCACGGGCAGGTCGAGGATTTCCCCAAGCTGGATGCCCGTCTGTTGAGTATAAACGTCTGCGGATCCTTCACCGCACAGAATTAGATCGAAGTCGATTTTTTTAGCCGCCGCCGCGAGGACGAGAGCCGTCTGGTGGGTGTCTGCATCCGCAAGCGCTTCATCGATCACAAGGTATAACTCCTGAGGGCCTCTGGACAGGATTGCTTTCTTAAGCTTACTGTTCTCAAGCAGCCTGCCGCCCACACTCAGAGCTTTGACATGCTCCGACAGGCGAATCGCCTCCTCGACCGCGTTCAGATCGTACAGACTGAGTTTCAGCTCGGCCCGGTCATAGGATAATTCCCTGTTGGGCAGGACCGAAATATCCTGCTCCTCATACACAACTTTATAGCACACCAAGATATTCATAAGAGGCATACTCCTGTTAAACTAAGGAGGGGGGAATCCGTTCCCCCCTGTTACTTGCGCTACGCGCTTTTCCCAAGCTGGAACCTGGGCAGCATCAGGCCGATAAGGGCGCCAGCCAGCGCACCAAGGCCGAGAACTATAAATCCTCCGGTCCATCCCAGTGTGTTTGCGACGGAAGTGGAAACTAACGGAGCAAGCACACCGCCTGCGCCGATACCCGCAAAAATTGTCAGACCGAACATTTTACCCGCCGCGTCGGCATCTCCCAGCAGATCCATGGGGAGCGCGCCCAGTGTGGCATTGGTAACCGGCACTCCCCAGCCCACCATTATGCAGGTGATAAGCAGCACCGCGAAGGATACGGGCGCCAGGAAGGGGAACAGTATTACGGTGACTGCCGCTACGAGAAACCCCGGTACGGCCATCACCCAGGAGCGCGCTTTAACCGGCGCCCAGCCTTTTTTGACAAGGGAGTCGGAAATAATGCCGCCGACAGGGGTTGCCACGACGCCAATCAGGCCTGTAAGCAGTACTGCAAGACCGATCTGCGCACCGGTATAACCCAGGGTCATCATGTATCCGGGCAGGATGGAGTTGAAGCCGATAAGCTGCCAGCAGTTGAAGAAAAGGCAGAGAGCGCACAGCCACGCCGCAATAGTTTTAAACGGATTGATTTTTGAGCCCATTGATGCCACAGCTTTCTCGGATGCCTCCATAGGATAGAGATCCTTAGGAGGATTACGCATAAATATCGCCCAAATTATGGTGAAAATCAGCAGAATAATGGCGAAATAATTGAACGCGCCCTGCCATGTACCAGCCATCTTCATGAGGATATCAGCTATAAGACCGCCGGAGCCTATGCCCACTGTCAGGCCGCCGCCGATTACGCCAGCCGCAAGGCCGCGCTGCTGAAGTGGGAACCACGCCATGCTGCTGTTGATAGCCACGAGCCACAGTATCCCCCAGCCCTGAAAAAAGCGCAGCACAAGTACCAAACCGTAAGAGTTGGCCAGCGGAATGCAAAAAACGCTTATAATCATGAGTATAAGACCGAGAAGCCCCGCGTTCCTGTGCCCTACTTTGGGCGAAATGGACGCTTCAACGAAGCTGCCCACCGCATAGCCGAGCATAAGCATTGAACCGCCCAGGCTGGCCTGTACGCTGGAGATCTTAAAAGTTTCGGCTAGGCTGGGAGCCGCCATATACCATGTTGTAAGGCCGGCGTAGGCCAGAACACATATAAAAAAGTTTATGACCAGTATCACCCAGCGATATGATGAGTTTGTTTTCATTATTGCCTCCGCCTATTTCAACGCCGGCGATTTTTTGTGAAAGTCTGTGACGCTCTGGAACGCTGCTCCGGCCCTGTAGAGCGTGACCTCGTCAAAATGTTTCCCGATAAGCTGCATTCCGATGGGGAGATTCTTCCCGTCAACGCCGCAGGGAACGTTCATGCCCGGAAGCCCCGTCAGGCTGGGTATGGATGTGTAAAGCATCATCATATCAAGGAAATCTTCCTTGACGCCGTTGATGACCAGATCGTAGGCCCCCACCGGAAGCGCGGTATAGGAAAGGGTCGGTGTCAGAAAGAAATCAACTTCCCGGAACGCTTTGACGAATTCCTCGCGGACAAGGCGGCGGTAGCGCTGCGCCTGAATATAATGGGTAGCCTTGTAAAATTCTCCGCTCTCCAGCAGCAGCCTTACGTCGTCGCCATAATTTTCCGGCTGTTCTCTCAGCCATTTCTGATGATAGGTTGAAGGTTCGCTGGCTTCTACTATTATCTGGGCGGTGGCTGTTTCGACAGAGTCCAGATGCTCAAAGCTGAACTCAACAACCTGCACGCCAAGACTTTCAAAGGTTTTAATCGCCTCTTTTATGGCTTTGACCACGTCGGGCTGGTCGCGTTTGAACATGATGTCCGGAATAATTCCAAGGCGCATTTTATTCGTGCCTAGCGGGAGCTGTGAGGTGTAATCCGTTACCGGCTCGAAGGCGCAGCTTCCGTCGCTGTAGTCATGCCCGGCGATGACGTTAAAAAGAATAGCGTTATCTTCAACAGTGCGGGTCATCGGCCCACAGGTGTCCATCGTCCACGCGAGCGGAACGATCCCGGCGTTACTTACCCGTCCGAGGGTGGGACGCATACCGACAATGCCGTTTATGCAGGAGGGAAGCCGGACGGAGCCGCCGGTATCCGTGCCCAGCGCGCCCAGCACTGTTCCACTGGCCACGGCCGCGCCGGAACCGCCTGAGGAACCGGCGACAAATTTGTCAGGATCCCACGGATTGCGTGATACGCCATGATGGGGGTTATCCGTTGTCGCACCCCAGGCGAATTCATGCATGTTGGTTTTACCGAGAATCACAGCCCCTGCGCCCTTCAGCTTCGAAGTGACTGTGGCGTCTTTTTCAGGAACCCAGTCTATAAGGACCTTGCTGCCGGCGGTGGTTTTCAAGCCGGCCATGCTGATATTGTCTTTCAGTGCCAGAGGAATTCCGTGCAGCGGCCCGAGGCAGTGCCCGGCCATGAGCATGTCTTCATGAGCCTTCGCCACCTTTTGGGCGGACTCCTTGTAAACCGATATGTAGCTGTTGAGCCTTTCCTCGGTGCTGTCGAGCCTCTCAATGCAGGCGTTCAGCAGTTCCACCGGAGACAGTTTTTTGTTCATCATAAGCTTATGAGCTTCAGCAATCGTGAGGCTTCGGAGTTCTTTTGTATTCATGGTTTCCCCCTGTTAACCGTTCGCCCGGAGTATGCTCGCGGGAATCGTGTCCAGATACTTCTCATCCATCATCTTCTCGGCAAGAGCGTTGGCATTGTTGTACCAAATTTCCGTGTTCCGGGTAATTGTGCCGATACGCTCCGCCTTGAGCGGCAGGTTAATCAACTTTGCCATTTCCGCAACATTCTGCGTGCTTAACGTAATTTTCTTAGCCATACTACCGAACCTCCTTAGTGCAAATAATTTTATTCAACCCCATGGGCTCATTCCTGAAAATCCGTTCATCCATCAGCTTAAGCTGCGGCGATACGGATACATTACCCTCAATCTGATCGAGCACACCCTTCTGTAAATCCACACCGGGGGCGATCTCCACCAGTTCCACCCCCCTGTCCGTCAGACGGAAAACCGCTCGTTCCGTAACGTAGAGGACTTTTTGGCCTGAACGCCCTGCGTATTCCCCGCTGAATGTGATCTGCTGAACTTTTTTCTTAAACTTTTTAGACTTGCCCTCGGCAAGTATGGAAAGACTGCCGTCCCCGGTGCCGACCCGCAGCCCCCCCGCTGTCAGGGTGCCGCAGAACACAGCGGTTTTCGCATTCTGTGAAATATTTATGAAACCGCCGGGCCCCACCACCTTTGTGCCGAATTTTCCGACATTCACATTGCCTCCGGAATCAATTTCAGCCATGCCCAGACAGGTTAAATCAAGATTTCCCCCATCGTAAAAATCAAATTGCGACGGCATGTCTATAATGGCTTCAGGGTTATATGCGCCGCCGAAGTCCCCGCCGCCCACGCCCGTTCCGCCGGTTACGCCGGCCTCAATGGTTACGGTTATCATGTCGGAGATCCCCTCTTCGGCCATAACCGATGAGATCCCGTCGGGAACGCCGATACCCAGATTGATGATACTCCCCGGCACCAGTTCCATTGCCGCGCGGCGGGCCATAACCTTTCTCTCGTTCATAGGGAGGGGCGGGATGGCCTCCATCGGGATTTTAATCTCGCCGCTGATCGCGGGATTATATTTTATGTTGGCGGACATTTGCAGCTTGTCGCTGTCCCCCACCACAACATAATCCACCAGAAAATGCGGCACTTTGATGATTCTCGGATCGATAGTGCCCGCCTGAACCACCCGCTCCACCTCAACCATAACAATCCCGCCGCTGGCCTTCGCCGCCATGGCAAGAGCGCAGCAGTCCAGGAAAAACATCTCTTTTTCCATGGAAATATTGCCTTTGGTGTCAGCCGTTGTACCCCTCAGGATTGCAACATCAACGTCAAACGATTTGTAAAAAATGTATTCCGAGCCATCTATATTCATCAACTCGACGATACTGTCCTTTGCCGCTTCATTCATCCTGCCACCGTCAAGACGGGGGTCGATAAATGTACCGAGGCCTACTTTGCTCAAAAGCCCCGGCTGCCCTGCCGCCCGCGTTCTGAATAGCTGGGCGATGGTGCCCTGCGGCAGGCAATACGCCTCAAACTTATTGCCGTTAATGAGGGGGGCCAGATCCGGCGCCAGACCGTAGTGGCTTGCGACAGCCTTGCCTATAAGCCCTTCATGTGCCAGCACATTCAGCCCGCTCACTCCGGGGCTTGTGTAGACAGTCAGATTTCTGGGGGAACCCGCGGACAGAAAGCTCTCCCCGATTCTTCCCACCAGCGTTCCGGGATGGACGGATGCCACAAACCCCGTTATGCCGACACGGTCGTTGTCTTTTATGCGCTTTATAGCCTCTTCTTTGGTGACTACTTTGCTCATGCCTGTTTTCCCGGTTTGTATTTGCCTGTGAAAAAGGCTTTCCGTTTTTCAATAAAGGCTGTTGTGCCCTCCGTGTGGTCTTCAGTGGAAAAACAGTGGCCGAAAATATAAGTCTCAAGCTTGCAGCCGGTTTTCAAATCCACATCCAGCCCGTGGTTGATCGCTGTTTTGGCAAGCCGCACCGCGGTCGGGGCCTTGGAATTTATCTCGGCGGCAAGTTTTTTGACGTAGTCCAGAAGTTCCTCATGGGGCACCACCGCCTCGCACAGGCCTATGCGCAGAGCCTCGTCCGCCTTGATATTCCTGCCCGTAAAAATCAGCAGTTTGGCCACGCCCCTGCCCACAATCCGTGGCAGGCGCTGGGTTCCCGCAAAGCCTGGAATTATACCGAGACCCACCTCCGGCTGGCCGAACACAGCCTTATCAGATGCGATGCGTATGTCACAGGCCATTGCCAGCTCAGTTCCCCCTCCCAGAGCGTAGCCATTGACAGCCGCTATCACAGGTTTCTCATACTCCTCAATTTTTGTGAGTATGGCGTTTCCCCTGTATGCATACTCCCTCCCTTCCCGTACGTTCATTGCGGCCATATCTTTGATATCCCCTCCCGCAATGAACGCCTTTTCTCCCGCCCCGGTCAGAATAACCGTATAAACTGAATCATCCGCCGCAAGCTCGTCAAGGATCCTTTCCAGCTCGTCCAACACCTCATAATTGAGCGCGTTCAAAGCCTTGGGCCTGTTGAACCAGACCACCGCGGTCTTTTGGCCGTCGATCTCAACAATGAAATTGTTCCATTTATCCATAGTTTACTCCTTTGTCAGGACAAAACGTTTCTGCTGATAACCAGTTTGCATATCTCGGATGTGCCTTCGCCGATAGTCAGAATCCGCGCATCCCTGTAGTACCGCTCTATGTCGTAGCCTTTGCTGTAGCCGTTCCCGCCGTGTATCTGAAGGCTTTTGTAAACAACGTCCTGGCACATTTCGGACGAAAACAGTTTGAGAACGGCTGCTTCGGCGGAATAAGGCATCCCCGCATCCCGCATTCTGGCCACCCTGTACAGGTAGGTGCGGGCAAGATCCGTCTGGGTCTCCATTTCCGCAAGCTTGAAGGAGACGGCCTGAAAATTGGCTATGGGCTGGCCGAACTGCTGCCTTTCCCTGGCGTATTTCACCGCGAGGTCGATGGCCCCCTGAGCCATGCCCACAGCCATGGCGGATATGGCTATCCTTCCTTCGTCAAGCCCGCCCATGAAGACTTTAAATCCCTGATTAAGTCCGCCGAGGAGGTTTTCTTTAGGTACCCGGCAATCCCGGAAGAAAAGTTCCCCGGTGTTGGAGCTGTTAACCCCGAGCTTAACCTCGGGTTTGCCGACCTCAAAGCCCGGAGTGCCCGCCTCCAGTATGAACGATGATATACCGCGGCTGCCTTTGGCACTGAGATCTGTTTTCGCTGTGACGATATACGTTTCAGCCACGCCAACGTTTGTGATCCAACATTTTGAACCGTTCAGCACGTAGTGGCTGCCATCGTCGACGGCGGTGGTCTTTGTGCCACCCGAATCCGACCCGGCGCCCGGCTCCGTCAGGCCAAACGCCATTATTTTTTCACCTTTTGCTGCCGGTATGAGGTATTTTCTTTTCTGCTCATCCGTGCCGGCGTGCAGTATGGGCATGGCGCCGAGAGATGTGTGGGCGTCAATAATAAGCGCAAGGGAACCGTTTACTTTCGCTATCTCCTCAATCACAAGGCATTCACTGACACAGTCCGCTCCCGCGCCGCCCCACTCCTCAGGGACGGAGATACCTAAAAATCCCAGTTCAGCACAGCGCTTTATCAGCGCGTGAGGAAATTCATGCTTCTCGTCAAGTTCGCGGGTAACAGGCAATACCTCATCCATAGTGAATTCGCGGGCGGCGCTGCGTATCAGCTCCTGTTCCTCAGTCAGAAAATATTTGTCCATCAACAACTCCATAAGATATATTCACGCGTGTATTTCTTATATAAGCAACCTATATGCCAATTTATAAAAATATCATGGTTGTGGTATTTTCTATATTTCAAAATAATGTTTTATGTTAAAAAAGTGTAGCTATTTGCTACATATGTATTGAAATACTTATTTTATAGGATAAAAATTGTATCGATACGCTACAAAATGAATGAGATCTATAGTGATGTCCGATCACACTTAAAGAGTTTTTGCAAAAATTATTTTACCTTGGTTTATATTTGTTGGTAGTAATTATATTATAGTTCCGAATAATTTATGAACTGATCAAAAAATGAAAAAGATAAAGGATAGGATGCGAAAAGCCCGGGAACAATTATTTTACATGATAGAGATTTAATTTTTTATAAAGCGTAGTGCGGGCGATCCCGAGTTCCTGCGCTACTCTGGATTTATTGCCGTTATGCTTTGTCATGAGTTTGTCAATAAGCTGATGTTCCTCGGAGTGAAAAAAATCCTGCAACTCCTTAAGGGCTGAGACATCGGGCGTGCCGTAAACTATTTCGTCGCCTAAATCCGCGCAGGTTATATATTTTCCTTCCGCAACATTAATGGCGCTTTCCACCGCGTTTCGGAGCTGCCGGATATTCCCCGGCCAGTCATATTTCAGAAGTGTGTTCATCGCGCGCTTATCCATACCTCTTATTGTATTATCAAGAACGCTGTTATAGTAATGTATAAAATAATGCAGTAAATATGATATATCTTCTTTCCTTTCGCGGAGGGGCGATAACTCCAGGCGAATTACATTCAGCCGGTAATACAGATCCAGACGGAACTTTCCTTCGTTTATCAGCTCGCGGAGATCTTTGTTGGTGGCGGCAATGAGCCTCACATCCACACGAATCTGCCGGGAGCTCCCGATTCGTGTGAAGCTGCGCTCCTCCAAAGCCCGGAGAAGGGCAGTCTGCATATCAAGCGGCATGTCGCCGATTTCATCCAGAAATAAGGTACCCTTGTCGGCCATTTCAAATTTACCCGCGTTTCCTTCCTTGCGGGCCCCTGTGAACGCGCCGCCCATATAGCCGAATAGTTCGCTTCCTATAAGCTCTTTGGGGATTGCCGCACAGTTTACCGCTATAAAGGGGCCGTCACCGCGGGCACTCTCGTTGTGTATTGCCTGGGCAAAAAGTTCTTTTCCCGTGCCGCTTTCGCCGGTGATCAGCACCGTGCTTGATGAGCGCGCGGCTTTCAGCGCTGTGGATTTATTTTTCAGAAATGAAGGGCTGACGCCCATCAAATCATCAAATTTATACTTTATGTCTTTCCTCTCAATTACTTCGGAAAACTCGGAGTATTCCGTTAATGTGACCGTATATCCGGCCTGCTTGCTGTCTTTATATATCGGGTGGATATCCATAAAGTATTTCTCTTTTCCTATTTTCATTTCATGAATGGAGATGAGGCCGTGTTCTTTGGAAAAGATATTTTTTATTCCGGGCAGAAAGTTATGAATCCGCATTCCGATAATTTTTTTCGGCGGTAAGCCCAAAATGCCGGTCATTTTCTTGTTAACGTAAAAAATAATGCCTTCTTCATCAATGAAAATCGTTGCGGATTTATTCTGATCTATGCTGAGATTAATTAATTCGTTCATATAGGACATCTTCTGATTTTGAGACTCAACATAACGTGCGTAATTATCAATAAAGAACTCAAAAAACGCCTGTGTCTGAACGTTAAAATTCACAAGCTCCGTCACCAGGATGATATAGCATATGCCTGTTTCGGTAATGATTGGCGTACTGACAAAAACAAAATCCATAAAGGCTTCGAGCCAATGCTGCGCACCTATTATCCAGTTTTTGCTTCCGGGATTTGTTGAGGCGAACTCCACTACGTTTGTGCCGGCCGACTCCACGGTGAGAAGAGCGCCGATGCCGAAATTCCGTGTTTTCAGCTTATCACGGAGCTCTTTGCAGCCTCCTCTGACGAGGATTACTTTTTCTTTTTGAGTGGCAAGAAAAAGAGCCGCATGCATTTTGGACAAATGAGAATAGCCGGATTGAAGCCATTGCAGGCAATAACTCTTTTCGTAAACTATTTGCTCGTCCAGAAGGCGGTAGATAGTTTCCGTGCTCTGGCGCGGCGGGAGTTTACTTAAGTACGGATCCACTCCCGCGGCGGCAGAACGCCGCCAGGAATCCAGTACCTCCTGCGGTATCGCGTCCGGGTCTTTTAAACGGTTATACCTGATAAAGTATTCTCTGTTTTCAAACACTTTATCATGATCATATTTTATCATGCATATATAATAACATTACTTTCCATTGTTGTCATCTCTCAAAATATCCGTTCACAACAGATCTTTTTTCCTGAACAGCACATATCCTATAAAGGCGGATATAAGGCCGATTATAGCGCAGTACGACAGGCTGTAGGCCAGGAAGGCATACCTGCCCATCTTATCTAATATAAAGTACGACGCAGGACCTATTACGGACAGCACCGGGTCGAAGAGGGAGACCGCGGCGACGCGGAAGAGCTGCACCGGGTTCGCCAGGGCTATGGAGAAAATTATTTCGGGCGAAATTCCGCTTCTGATCAAAACCCCGATAAGCACGATATCTATCAGTGCGATAAGAAGCAGCCATACAAACATGGCCACACCCAGCGCCGTCTCCTGCGAACGTGACAGGCACGATATCAGAAAACCGATTCCCAGGAAGGTAAAAGCGGATGCCGTGAGAAGCACCGTATACAGCACTACCAGCGGCCACGGCACCCCTCCGGTGAACATCCCCACGGCGGCCGCCAGAAACATCGCAAACAGCAGCGGCACGGCCACCGAGACAAACCGCCCGAGAAATTTACCCCAATAGTACGCCTTCAGCGATATCGGGAAAGAGAGCATGTATTCAAGGATATGTGAATCTCTGTCACCGGCGATGCTCCTGACCGTTGTGATCAGGATAAACACCGGCAGAATTATATTGCAGGCCTGTATGAATATAAGAAGCAGGCGCGTAAGGCCTGTGAAGCCCAATACACGGCTGTTCGCCACGCCGGTGGCGAATATAAGCGCCACAAGGCCCGCAAACACGATCGTATAGATCAAAAACCAGCGGGACCTGAGCGACTCCCTCAGGTCTGTTTTCATAACAAGAAAGACAGGGTTCACTGTGTATTACCGCAGGTCTTACATTTACGTATTTTCTCAAGATCCGCCACAAGCATCGCCGCCGTTCTGCCGGTCACAAGCGCTTTCCCCTCCTCCAGATCGGATTTTTTGGAGAGTGCCGCTATCCCGTATCCCATTGGTGTCGTATACTCTATGACCAAAAGGGCTTCGTCGTATTTAATCCAGCCGCCGTTTTTTAAGTCCGTTACATACAGTGCGTATCTGTCCCAGAAGTTGTATCTGTCAAGCCAGGCCACAGCGCAGCCGATCTCTTCGAATATCAGATTCTCATCACCCTCTTTGGGCACCGCCTGGGCGGCAAGGCGCGGGTTGGCAACCTGCATTCCGCAGCGGGCGCATAAATCCGTCTCCGGGTTGACGTTCCGGGGCTTCGCATCTTTTTTCGTGCAGGCGCATAAAAAAACCAGTAACAACAGTAAACAGCTAAATTTTTTCATCTTCCACCATTTTCCCCATATCCGATATTACTTTCCGCATAGCGGCAGCGGCTTATTGGGCTTCGCCGCCGTGCATTTTTTTGCGGTTTTTATTCATTTCCATTATGCGTTCAATCACAGCGTTTCCATCCAGAAGTGTTTTTCCCTCTTCCAGATCAGATTTATCAGACAGCGCCGCAACCCCGTAAGCCATGGGAGTAGTGTATTCCGCGGCGAAAAAGGCGTCATCGAATTTTATCCAGCCGCCGTTCCTGAAATCGGTTACATACAGCGTGTAGTTATCCCAGTATTTGTTATGCTCCAGCCACGATACCCCGCAGCCTATCTCCTCGAACACAGCCTGCGTACCGTTGCTGATATTCACTGCCTGCGCGGCGAGCCGCGGATCGGAGATCTGCATCACGCAGCGGGCGCATACGTCCCTGTCCGGAATGATGTCACGGGGTTTGGCCTCTTTCTTTGTGCAGGCGCACAGAGCGAACAAAACCAACAACAAACAACTAAATTGTTTCATCTTCCACCACCCTCCCCATATCCATTGTTATCTTCCTCGTGACAAGCTTCTCCACTTCTTCAAGCCTGTGGCAGATGAAAATTATGCTTTTATCCGTGCAGCGCTTCTCCACCAGCTTCAGAAAACTTTCCCTGCCAGCAGTATCCAGATTGGCGGTGGGTTCGTCGAATATAAGCCTGCCCGACGTTCTGGCCAGGGCTATGCTGATAAGCACCTTCTGTTTCATTCCGCCGGAAAGTTTATAAAAAGTCTTTTTCAGATGCGGCTTTATGTCAAGCTGCATTTCGCCGCACAGGCCGGTTACTTCGTCTTTTTCGAAGCCTGAAAGCCCTGAGGCGTAATCGATAAGCTCAGCGACGGTTAGCCTCAGCGGCGGCGGAAGCTGCGGTACAAAAGCGATATCCGCAATGGCGCGGACACGGTCGGCATAGGGCGATACCCCGCCAATCAGTACAGAACCCGCATCCGGCTTATACTCACCCAGAACGCAGCGTATCAGCGTGGTTTTCCCCGCGCCGTTCTGGCCGAGAAGGATTATTTTCTCGCCGCCGATGATATCCAGGTCAAGGCTGTCCAATACTTTCTGGGCACCGAAGCTTTTTGTGAGTTTCTCTATCTTTATCATAGCAGTTTTTTCAGCCTGTTTACGTATTTTAGCGTGTCTTTGTGGCACACATCCACGCAACGGCCGCACATGGTGCAGTCCGTGCCCAGTATAGGTTTATCCTTGCCGCCCGTGTCCCTGTTTGTGACGTCCAGGAGGCGCGGCGCGTGACAAACAGATTTGCATGACCCGCACCTGTCGCAGTCACCCGTGTAAGCGACCTTCACTGCGGATATCCTGTTCAGAAGACCGTAGGTGGCACCGACAGGGCATATACTTTTACACCATATGCGGCGGGAATACAATACCTCCGCCGCGACCACCGCAACGGCGGCCAGTGCCGCCAGCCATACGCCGTAGATGATGAGCCGCGACATGATCCCCAAAACGTTCACCGCTTCAAACACAAGGTAGCCCGTGGTGAAACAGAGCAGCAGGAACAGTGCCCAGAAAGCGTAATTTACATGTTCCGGCTGGCGGTGCGGCTTTATTATTTTTTTGGAGATGAGAACGGCGTGGAGCCGTTCCCCAAGTTCGCTTATAAGCCCATAGGGGCACACCCAGCCGCAGAACGCCCGCCCGAAGACCAGATAAATCAGGACAACCGTGACCGTGCCTATGGTGAGGTTCACGGGGAAGGCCCTGTTTGCCGCGATATATTGCAGCGACACGAAAGGGTCTATCATATGGAAGCCCAAAAAACGTGAACCCACCAGAGTGCCTTCCAACACCTGCATATCCGCCCTGAACGACATTATGAACAGCAATTGCACAAGTATTATCACAATCCAGCGCCATGCCCGCAGCGACAGCCGCCGTTTCCCGGCGCGGTTCACCCCGGCCAGGCTCTCCGTCAGAGTCGTATTATTCAGCGTGGGGCGTTTTTCATACTTATTCATTTGAAAGCTGCAATTTCTTCCGCCAGCCTGTCGATATCGTTGTCGGAAACATTTTTCATCAAATTTTCCATGAGGCTGTTTTTTCGTTCGCCTGTCTTATACTCCCGGAGGGCTTTTACAAGTTCGTCTTTGGACATCCACGCGATGGGCGCGCCCACGGGGCCGGAGCCGTCGCGGTTATGGCAGGGGGCACATTTCACGATATAATCTTTGCTGAGCTCCCCGCGTTTGGATTGTGCGGCCAACTCCCTTGTGATCTGCTCTTCTTCAGCCTCTTCGACGATGACGGGAACTGCCGGAACATCAACAACTGCGCTTTGCGGGGCGGTGACAACTTCATTCCCGCCGCCGAACTCCTGAAACAGCAGGTATCCCACCACAAGCACCGCCACCAGGGTAATAATAACCGTTTTTTTATTCATCTTCTTCTCCGTATTGTTAAAGTTCGCATCCATGCTCACACCGCATCCCTGCGGTTGTTGCGCCCCCTCCAAACCTCCCCAAAGGGAGATTCAAGGATTGAAATCCTACTCTGTCTCTTCATGCATCATTTTATTGAATTCTGCGATCCGCGCCGCCATGTCGCGTATCTGCGCGTCAGTCATCTTGTTTACGAAGGCACCCATAAGATGGTTGGTTTCTTCGTTGTTTCTGTATTTTATTATCATGCCGTAGATGCCGTCCGCCGATTTATTAAGGAGCGACGGGCCGATCACTCCGTTGGCGTAGTTGTCGTGGCAGGGGGAGCACCATACTATATAATCCTTGCCCAGGCTCTTTTCCGCGAGCCGCCTGCCGATCTCGCTGTAGGGTGCGCTCCGGGAGACAGCCTCCGCGCCGATCATGCGGGTGGTTTCGTTCTCCTCACCATCCGGAGCAAGCCGCACCTGATACTCCCCTTTGACGTTGTAGCCTATCAGAGGTGACTTGTTATCAGCAGGACGTTTTTCGCCCTGTGTGACCGTGATCTTCCCCGGCGCGTCGGGTATAGCGGTCGCCTTATTTTCGCTTTTGCAGCCGATGATGAAAACAGCAGCGGCTATTATTATAAATATTTGCATATTCGCTCCTTAATTTACCGTCAACTCCCGCGGAGGCTATAATTTGCGCTTATGACGCCCCATATCTCCAACTCTCTCCCGTAGGGGGAGGGGGACGGCGTCGCGCATCGCATCCCATCTGACGGTTCATCACAATCCCGCACCTTATCTCAAAGGCACTGTTGTTATAACTTTCGTGGGGCACAGCTCTTCACACACCCCGCATCCCACGCATTTTTCTTTTATTTCCGGCACAAGGCCCGCGCCGTATTCCGTTATCCCTATAGCCAAATCCCTGTCGGGGTAAGGGCAGAAATCCACACATATGCGGCACTGCCCGCCCGCGCAACCTTTCAGTTTTTCCGCAAGCTTTATCTCCACTTCCGTTATCATGGGCTTGCCGGCAAGAACGGCATCCACGTCGGCAGCGTTTACCGGAGTGCCGATAACCGCCAGGCATCTGTCCGGCGCGGAAATCTCGGCCTTCCCCATCATGACGTCCCGGCCGTCGGATATTTTATGGTCCAGCGCTCCGGAGGGGCAGGAAAGCACACAGGGGAGCAGATCGCACAGATAGCAACCCCGCTTTTCCGGCGTGATCACCGGCGCACCCATGGAGAGGCCGTGGTTTATATCCATCAATTTCACGCTGTGGTAGGGGCATACCTGAAGGCACTGCCCGCATTTAATGCAGGTGGCGAGGAATTTTTTCTCCTTCAAGGCGCCGGGCGGGCGCAGCACAGGGTGCGCCGGGGCGAGCTTCGGGATGACAAAGGTGCCGCCCGCGGCTATTATGCCAAACACTGCACCGTAACCTAATATTTTTCTGCGGGATAGCTTGCTCATTTTGCCACCATAACGGGCCTGTCGTCCACCGCCAGTATTTCCGGTTCAGAAAACGGCATCAGTCTGGACAAAAAATCCAGAAGGCTCATAGCCGGCGACCCGAAGAAAAACTTTACCGACGGCTGGTAGTGCATAATTCTGTCGGCATATTCGCTCACTATCATAGGCGTGTCGCCGTAGCCGTCTTTATCAAAATCAAACCCCTCGTAAATATCCCAGCCGTTCATATGCCACTTGTTTAGATCCAGAGACGATTCCGGGGTATCGTTCGCTATATCAGCTATATTGCCCTTAAAGATATTCTCATCAAAGGCGCTTCCTATGGTGGTGCCGTGAAACTGTATGGCCACCGTGTTATACAGGAGGCTGTTGTTCAGATATCTGTTTGTGGTACCGGGCTGGTAAGGGGACTGATCTATATATATTCCCCGGGCGTTGTAAAGTAGCGTATTGTCGCTGATTAGGAAATCCGAGCACTCCTTCAGGCCCACCCCTATGCCGAACGAACCGTCGGCAAGGGATATGGTGTTGTTGAAAACTCTGGATGAATGACTGAACATGAAAAACATGCCCACGGAGTTACCCGTGAACGTGTTATTCGCCACCACATTCCTGTCGGCGTACATGAAATGCAGCGAATAACGGCTGTTTGTAACCGTATTCCTCTCTATATGGTTAGCGCTGGAATACCAGAACACCATGTCGCGCACTTTATCCGCGACGTTGTTCCTTATTATATTTGAATGGCTGTACCACAGACGTATTCCGTCCCCCTTGAGACCCAGCGTGAAGGCTTTTGAGGTAATCTCGTTCCCCTCCACCAGCGAGCGGTTGGACTTTTCAAGGTTTACGCCGAAAAGGCAGTCGGTCATTTTATTGTTTAAAATTTTTACCACATCAACGCCCTGGACGCTGACGCAGGAGTCTATGCTGTCGTGCATCTCTCCGCCGGACATTATCGTGAGGTTTTTTATATCCGTGTGTCCGGCTTCCACGGTAATAACGGAGCCTATCCCCTCACCCATGATCACCGCGCCGCGGTCAACACCGTCCAGCGTGATACTTTTATTTATAACGATATTGCCTCTGTAAAGCCCCTTTTCAAGGGTGATCACTGCGCCGTCCGCGGCACCGTCGATCGTTTTCTGGAGAATGTTTTCGGCATAGGCGGCCGAGGAAAAAATAAAAAAGCAGAGGGCAAATGCTAACTTTTTTGTCATTTCAGCTCTTTTTTGCGGGACAGTACCGCCAGCAAGCTCAAAGCGGAGACAGCAAGGAGCAGGAAAAAACCGAGCGTGGGGTATGAGTGAGTGGTAAACTGCGCAACCTTGCCGTCGCCGAAAACCGTCGGCATGAAGGGCTTGACGGTGAACATTCCCCAGTCCTGAAGATTGTGACCGTACCAGTAAAGCCAGCCCGCGTAAAAAGCCACAAAGGCCACCGGGAACAGAATCGGCATCAGCATGCCAAGGATCGTTATTTTACGCGCAACCGCGATAAACAATACCAACAGAAAGGTTTCAAGCACAAGAAGGTAGGGGGCAAGACGGCGTTCAAGCTGCGCGCCTTTTTCCATCGGGTACATCCCTATAAAATGGTTTATGGTATTCATCTCATGCACGTCGCCTGAGTAGCCGTCCAGATGGAAATATACGGGGATGCCGTCCGGGAACGCTTCCTTGGGATAGTTCGGCGCCTCGAGCGAGACGAACCACACGGGTATGGACGGCACGCCGATCTCCCCTTTCCGCTCCACCATCTGTTTGAAATCTTTTGCGGCGCCCTGAGGAGCGTATGGGCTGACATAGCGCCCGGTCTGGTAAAGATTCCACAGCGGAGCCACATAAAAGGGTATAGAGTCGGTATTGCCCGACTCGATCTTCTCCGGCACTTTGTTAAAAGCCAGTACCGGGAGTAAAAAAGCGATTATAACTATCAAAAGTGCTGCTCCGGCGTAAATGTTGGAGCGGGGTAATTTTGTCATTATCAACTCACATTCCTGTCATTCCCGCGCAGGTGGGAATCCAGTATCTCCCTCCCCATCAGGGGAGGGATCGAGGAAGAGAGATGCCTTTATAAAGCGCGGCAAGTCGCCCCCTCTCTCCAACTCTCCCCCGTTGGGGGAGAGGAAACTTGTATTATGTAGCGGTAGCAATGAGCCGGGGGATGAACCGTCAGACGGGATGCGATGCGCAACGCCGTCCGAGGGAGGCAACCGCAGTGTACCTGAACGTACATTAGGATTGCCGGCTGAGGCGGCAACAAAGCAGCGCGCCCGTATCACGGTTCATCACTATCCCGCACCTTATCTTAGAAGATTTCGGCGTTCTCGTCGATCCACTTCATATATTCGATGATCTCGTCGACCTCTTTATCCGTCATATTCTGGTTCGGCATTCTCAGGTTAAAGAACTGGATATATTCTTTAACATAAGGCTCGTTAAACTTGCTTGCCGGGTTCTTTATGAACTCGCGCTGCCATTTCTCGTCCTGGCGGATAAGCGCGCCGGTGAGATCCGGGCCGGAGCTGACCTGGCCGATAACGTGGCAGCCGTTGCAGCCTCCTTTCAGGTAGGCCGCTTCGCCGCGCTTGGCCTTGTCGTTCATCGGCGTGGCTGCGAGCCTTGAGAGGTTGTTCTTAGCACGCAGGCCGACGTCGGCGGTTTTAACCATATACTGCCAAACCTGGTTTTCCCACAGGATTGCCTGATCAAGGTTCCCCTTCTTGTATTCGGCGTCGGCTTTCGCTTTCACCTCCGGTATCTTGCCGTACTGGTCGAGGGCGTCGCTTACAAGCCTTTCCACATCGGGATACTTTTCGTAATGATTGGCTGTAAGATATTTCACCACGCTCTGGATAACATCGTCGGTGGCCTTGTTCGTGGCCGTGATTTTGTTATACTCAGCCTGGAGCTGCTCTTTGGTGAGCGTTTTCAGGCGCGCCTGTTTGACATCTTCATATTTTTTATTCGGATCTTTGACGAACAGGTAGCCCATCATCTCCAGGTGCAGTGCGGAGCAAAACTCGGTGCAGTAGTACGGGAATACCCCTTCCTGATCCGCAACGAAGGTTACGCTGGCGGTTTTGCCCGGCTCCACGGAAGCGTGGACGTTCATACCGTCTATTCCGAAACCGTGGGTTTCATCCTGGGCGCGCTCAAGGTTGGATATCACGATGGTGACGGTGTCCCCTTTGTTGACGGTGATATGCTCCGGCGTAATATGCGAGCGAATCATGGTGGCGTACACTTTCACGTTTTTGCCGTTGCGCTCTATCCGTTCGCTGCCCGCGAGGGTGGCGTCAGGGTGAGGTTTACCGGTTCTGGAGTCTGTGCCCATGTCATAGGCTTTTTTGGTGTGCAGCTTGCTGGCCGCGATGGAGATTACATCGTGCGGCTCGCCCAGCGGAATCGGCATATCGTAGAGAAGCTCCATCCTGGGCGTGGTTATGTCGATAAGCTGGTGGTTCTGCGGATGCAGAGGGCCAACCGGGTTAAAGCGGTCGATGGAGAGCTTGTCCAGCGCGATGGCGTATTTACCGGCCGGTTTGGCGGATTTGCCTTCCATCGTGTCGAGGTGGCCGATGTTGTAGTGTACATTGATTCGATCGAGCACTTTCAGGTTGAGGTAATCCCATTTGACCACCTGGGAATCCACATAAAGGGAGGTGTAAACGATGCCCTTTTCAGGTACGAAGGAACTGTGGAGAGGCCCGAGACCCAGTTCCACCTGGCCGTGGAGGGATTTTTTCAGATCCAGCACGGGGATACCGAAAGGATCTTTACCGGCGAAATCTTTTTTGTCGATCAGCGCCTTTATTTTGTTGAAATCATATACGGACGCATGGGTGTCGAGTTTACCGCCGACTATAATGTATCTGCCGTCGGGGGTCACGTCTACGCCATGGGGTGATTTGGGCTCAGGGATCAGGAATAGGGCGCCCGCCTTAACAGCGGCGTCTATCGTGATCACCTTGTGGTTGTTGTAGTCTTTATAGTTGGCTTTGTTCTGCACAAGTTTTTCAAGAGCTTTCCAGTTGATGACATGCAGATAGTCGTTGTCATTACGGCTCATCCCCGCCTCAAACGGAGGAAGGCCTTTCTCTATACCGCCGGTGTACATTTCGGTGTTGAAAGAGTTCACGAAAGCCCAGCCGTCGGAAACGCCTTTACCGGCGTCGGAAAGGTCCTGCATATAGGGAGGGAGCTCCAGCGAGAACGAGTTGGGCTCATCGATACGCCCTTTGGCGTAGTCGAACTTCCACAATGTCAGCGCACCGCGGAATGAGTTTTCATAATCCTCGATGGGGTGCCACTGGTCGTCCAAGGGAGCTGCGTATTGGGTGGCTTCAAGGATATACTCGGTGTTAGGCGTTACAAACGCGCCGCCGTGTTCGCTTTTCATCACGGGGTTTGTAACTATCTGCACGGTTTCAAAGTCTTTCAGGTCGATAACCGCCAGGCGGGGGTTGGCCTTGTCGTTTATGAACAGATAGTCGCCCACGTATTCGCCGTTCTTTTCAGTGAAGGCGGGGTGGTGGGAGTCGCCCCAGGTGATGTCCTTGCCGCGGAATTTGCCGCCCGCTAGGACTTTCTTGGACTCGTCGTCATAGCCGTAACCCTGCCACGGCTCCGGGGTGAAAACGCCGATGTATTTGTAAATACGCATCGACGGGACACCGTAAACAATAACCTGGCCGGACTGGCCGCCGGACGAGAACACCACATACTCATCCTTCCTGCCGGACGGCTGGTAGGTTTTCGCCGCGGCAAGCACGTCTTTTTCAGACAAATTACGCTGCTTCATCACATCCTGCAACGTTTGCGCGTAACCCGCGGAAACAATGAACACGAACAGTAACACCATTCCCAGTATACGTTTCATACTGTCCCTCCTAATTAGTTTTCGGCACATTAAAACATGTGATTGTTGACATTAACTGAATAAAGCTTTAACCTTGGTTATTAGCATAAGCGGCACAAAATGTAAGTTGCAAATGCAACGCGCGAAGAAAAAATATGAAAAAATATTTGCGCTACATCAGATCTAACAGGCTTTTTGATGGGTTTGCGGACAGCGACATTCTGGCGGTGCTCCCGTGTATGGATGCACACATATCTGTGTATGTAAAACACGCGCCTGTATTTCTTTCCGGGGACGAAGCCAAATTAGGGCTTGTTTTGGAAGGCTCCCTGAGTATCAGCCAGGTTGACGCCGAAGGGGATGTAAACCTTATCAATAAAGTGGGCAGGAGCGACGTGTTCGGCGCTACCTTCCTTTTCTCAGGCGCGGCTTCGAACGTCGACGTACACGCGGACGCCAGGTCCACGCTGCTGTTGATAAACCACGAACGGCTGCTCAGCCCCTGCCGCAGCACCTGCATACTTCACAAAAGACTTATCAGAAATGTAATCAGAACGCTGTCGCTGAAACTTATGGAGATGAGAGAAAAGCTTGCCGTGGTGCATAAAAATACCATTCGCAGTAAACTCCTGGCATACTTTGGTCTGCGGACAGCGGAAACACATGCGAACAACTTTGAGGTGCCGTTTACAAGAAACGAACTTGCTGATTACCTGGGCGTAAACCGCAGCGCCCTTTCCAGGGAGCTGAGCAATATGCAGAAAGCGGGGCTGATAGAGTATTCCGGCAACTCTTTTGTCTACAGAAAGCAGAGTTAATATTTTGTATCTGTAACGCACATTTCCCAGGGACGGCTCAAAGTTCCCGAAGCTGCATCGAGAGAGTTTTCATTTTCGTTTCGAATTCCTCCTCTGTGAACCATGATTTGCTTATCCCCGCGCAGTCGTTTACGCCGAATATTATCCCCGGTGTCAGTCCCAGTTTGAGCATGGTGTAGGGGGCGACCGGTTTTTTAAACTTTATCCAGAAGGTCATCGGATGCCCTTTTTCATCCCAGTCAGCAAATTCACCGATATGGCGACGCATAATCCGTTCTGTGAAAATGGCTGCATGCTGCAGATATCCGTTGAGGGCGCGTACATATTTGTCGAATCCGCCGGATGTGAACAGATCATCCACCACAAGCTGGGTTGTGATATTTGTGGGGTGTGTGAACCTGGACTGCACGTCGGTGATAAGGTTCACTAGGGTCGGCGGCGCGACAATCCATCCCATCCTGAGCCCTATGGGAAGCAGTTTCGAAAATGCGCCCACAAAAATCACTGAATTTGTCTCGTCCATGGATAAAACTGACGGAGAGCTCTGCTCTGTGAGATTGCTGTACTGATCCACCTCTATAATCGGCGTGCTGCTGTTTTTGCATATCCGCACCAGTTCTTTCCGCCTGTCTATGCCTGTGGTCAGTCCGGTGGGATAGGCGTTGAGCGGGCATATGTGCAGGACATTGTTGTGGTTTTTTGAGATAGCGTTCAGAAGGTGCGGAACCGCCATTCCCTTGTCGTCCGTGGGAATGCGCACAAAGTTGACGCCATAGGAATCTATACAGCTGTTCATTACCCATGTGGGAAGAGCGCCTATCAACTTTGTTCCCCGCCTGAAAAGGGCTGCTGCGATAGTGGATATGGAGTTTATCACCCCAGTGGTCAGGATCACCTGCTCCGGCTTGACGAAAGCGTGGTGTCTGTCCGCCATATAGCGGCAGATATTTACCTTTAATGTGTCCACACCTTTGCGGTACTGGCGGTTGAGCAGTTCCGGGTCGTCTGCGATGCGGCTGTAAAGGTTGCGAAATGAGTCCAGTATGGGGGAGCTGTCGAAAACAGCGGAATTGGCGTAGTTCATCCCCAGCGCGTTGCTTATGGACGGCTCAACATGTTTGCGCTGGTAGGCGACAAAGTCGTCCGTGGAAACGTGTGTGTTCTTGACTATGAACGAATCCCAGTCGGCCATGTCCGGGTAAGCTTTCTTCCAGTAATCATCCGCCACAAAGACGCCGTGCCGGGGGGTGATGTTCAGGAACCCTTCGTAGTTGAGTATTTTCAAGGCATTGCTGGCTGTGTTTTTGCTTGTGTTGAACAGGTGCGCCATCTCTTTGATAGGGGGCAGCTTGTTGCCGGGAACATAGTTATCCTGAACGTACTTGCGTATCCTGTCTACGAGGTTATTTAAGCTGTTCATAATTATCCATTATATTAAACTGTGTAATACTGTCAATCACATGCTGCCGGACAGTTAAAATCTAGCATATTTCCTGTGATTTTAAAATGATTTTAAAGATTTCCCGGAATAACGCATGTGACATTCAATTGCAAATCTGATCTGATTTTCAACCGCTGTCCTGCTTTTTGTGTCCTATATGTCCTAACATATTCCGCCGCTGTGAATCTTGAACAGAGGACGCCCGGCATGTATCGTTTAGTGCGCATAATCGAACAAGGAGGGAAAAATGTTGTTAACCAGACGTAATGTAATTACCGGAATCGGCGCTCTGGCATGTGCCGGCGCGTTCGCAGGCTGCGGTTCGGGCAGCGACGAGACTGCCTATATTATTGCTGACGGCGAATCCGGAACTGCCGAACCGGAGGCTGAAACGGCGGTCCATCATGGTGCCATGGGTAACAACTGCGGCGGGCGCTGCCTTATAGCCGCCCATGTGCAGAACGGAGTGATCAAACGGTTCACTACCGACGAAAGGCCGGACGGGGACCATACAACAACATCCGACCCGCAAAAGCGCGCCTGTCACAGGTGCCGGGGCAAACGCAGCGAAATATACAAAAGTGATCGCCTTGTGTATCCTCTTAAGCGCCTGGAAAGCGCGGAAAGGGGCGACCCGGAGGGTTTTGTCCGGATCTCATGGCAGCAGGCATTTGACGAAATAGCAGAAAAACTGAAAAAAATAGTACAGGCGGAATATTCCGGCAGCGATCCCTACTTCAACCTCCCGCAGAACAAGGGTATCTGGGGTATGGGCACCTGTTTCGCACCTTACGGCGGGGGGGCGCCTTTCAGTATGCCCGCGCCGACGGTGATATCGTCAAACCTGTTCAAAGCGATCGGCGGTAACATGGATTTCAGGGCGCACGCGCTGAGCTTTCCCGGCACATACCATATCGACAGGCTGGTGGTGGACTCAAACCTGGTAATCGTGCCCAGTAACTACCCCCGGGATCTGCTGAACTGTCAACAGATTGTCCTATGGGGGATCAACCCCGCCGACGCCATTCAGGGATGTAATACCACATATATGCTGATTCAGGCGCGGAACAAGGGGATACCGATCACCGTTGTCGACCCCCATTTTTCCCGCACCTCAGCCATGCTGGGCTGCAAACATCTTGCGCCGACAGGGGGCACGGACGCGGCCCTGGTAATGGCGATACTTTACCATCTGATTAAAAAACAGCTTGCGGAGAGTGATGTCAATAACGGCAAGTGGCTGGATTTCAATTTTATTAAGAAGGCGGTGCACGGCTTTTTCGATCTTCCGAAGCCTGTAGCCTCGGACTTTTACAGTGTGCCGCAGCCCGCGGGGGTGCCCATGCTGAACCCGCAGACGCCGCAAACCCTCAGGGCACCGGCAGACAGCGATGCCGACGCCCAAGAATACAGAGTGCCCGCCGGCGCGTCATGGTCGGCGTTCATACTTGGTAACGAGACAGACCTGGTGGCCGCCGGGGTTAACTATGCCGCATCCATTTACCCGGACACGATAGGGTACAATGTCAACTCGGCCCAGGATGCGCCGGACGGTGCCGCCGACCCGCTGTATAACAAACGTGTGCCGATCTACGGCCAGCTCCCCAAAACCCCCGAATGGGCGGCACTGATCACCGGTGTTCCTGCGGATGAAATAAAGGCCTTCGCGGAGATGCTGGGTACCACAAAGCATGTCGGGATGATGACCGGCTGGGGCAGCAACAGAACTATAGAAAACGAGCAGGCCCCATGGGCGGTGGATGTCCTGGCGGCGGTGCTCGGTTATTTCGGCGACAACGGCCGCTTCTGGGGTGAGGGGCACATGGTGCTGGCGGGCAATACTTTCACCCCCGGCGCCGCTATGCCAGCGATGTCGTCAGACCTTGCTGACAGAGCGAAAATGGTGGACAACAACATCATCAACTTCCACAGGATGAACAGGAGCAAGTTTTCCTTTACCAATACAAGCAGGACTGCAAACGGCTTTGGGCAGTATGACTATACAAACGGGCAGTACGTGCAGATGTCCAGCTGGCAGGATATGGCGGCCAACGGGGGCACGGGAAAATCGTTTTGGAACAACCCCGAGGTTAAATACTGTCCGCCGCTGAAGTGTCACTTCCTTTATGGTTACAATCCGATCAACCAGACCGGGGACAACAAAAAGTCGATGGAGATCGTCAAAATGAAGGATGCGGGCGGTAAATACAAGTTAGAGCTGATTGTCAGCCTGGACGTATTCATGTCTCCGTCGGCACAGTACGCGGATTATGTTCTGCCGGCCGCTATGCCGTTTGAACAGGAAGGGTATACTCTGGGAGGCACGGCACTTTTCCATATTCCCAAAATAATCAGTGCCCCCGGCGAAGCGCTGCCGGAAAAGGATATCGCCGAAGGTATCCTGAAAAGTTTCCAGCCGGGGCTTGAAAAAGAGATCATGGGGAATAAAAACATCGCACAGCTCTGCGAAGACGGGTTCGGCATGATGGAAGCATACGGAACCAGCCAGGGATTAACATACGACGAGTTCAAAAAACGCGGGATACTGGATTACGCCTCGGTAACAGATCTGGTGCAGCCTTTGTTCAAAGCGTACAGAGCGCTGCTGGAAGGGAAGGCCGGAGGTGCGCCGCTGTCCACAACGTCCGGCAAAGTGGAAGCATACTGCCAGGGGCTTGTCGAGGATTACGAGGCGCGGCGCTGGTACAACTTCGATGATGACCCTTCCAGATACGGCGGTACGGCTGCAGCACTTTATAATGTAGGCCAGCAGTGCAGAGACGGCGTGACTGTTGAGGGAATATACAGCAAGTCGTGCAATTACGGCAACAATAAGGACGATAACCCGCATATGTATACCTCGGTTGACGCAAACGGCCTGCCGGTGTTTGCTCCCGTGGTGGTCAGTCCGGCGGATAATATGAAAAAAGCACGGTTTGTATATCCCATCCCCATGTATATTCCAATAATTGAAGGGCTTCACGCCTGTGATGACAGGTCGGACTATACATATATGGGAGTTGATATGCGGCACCCTGATCCGCTGGGGTTGAAAAGCTCTTATCCGCTGGTGTGCGGGAACCACCATTCGATCTACCGTGCTCATTCCTCTGTGGACAACAGCCCGTACAGCAACGAGACATATAAGCGCGACGGGAAGGGCAACCCGGCATTCAGGAATCCGGATCGCGGCGTGGAAACTGTCAGAAAAGGGAAGGGGGTGGAGCCGGCAGGAGAACTCGGTGTATATGAGCCGCTCGATTTAAACCCGGCCGATGCCAAAGCTATGAACCTCAAGACCGGCGATCTTGTCATGGTCACTTCTCCCAGAGCAGGCGTGCTCCTTTCCGTCAACGTAACCCATAAGACGAGGAAAGGAATCACACGCATGGCGGAAGGAGCATGGTCGACCTTTAAGAATTGCCGGATAACCTTTGAGGACGGCACCTCCGGCACATACTGCGTGGATGTGGCAGGATCGGCAAACAGTCTGTCGATGCAGCGTCCTTCGCGCATATGCCAGGGGAACGGCTATGGCTCGTACCAGCGTATCAAAATACAGAAGGTGACTTCTGTGGAACCGGCTTAGGGGGTAAACCATGCAATACGCATTTTTCTTTGATCAGACAGCATGTACGGAGTGCGGAACCTGCACCGTGGCTTGTAAGGATTGGAACGACGTCAAGCCGGGTAAGGTGAACTGGCGGCGGATATTCATGCACGACAAACGGGAAGAGCTGACCGGCGAGTTCCCGAACATTGTGTCCAGGCCGCTTGTTTACTCGTGCAACCACTGCGACAATCCCGCCTGTGTGACTGCCTGCGCTGCGGGGGCGGTTTCAAAACGGAGTGAAGACGGAATAGTCATCGTGGACAGGAGTAGGTGCCGTGGATATGCATCATGTGTGTCCGCCTGCCCGTTCGGCGCGGTGCAGATTGCGGACGACTCCCAGGAATATACTAAAAGCGCTTGGCTTACCGCACACCCGGCGCAGAAGTGCACTTTTTGCAGAGACAGGCTGAACGGCAATAAAAAGCCCACATGCGTCATGTCGTGCCCTCAGAGGGCGCTGGACGCCGGTCCGCTGGATTATATCCTACAAACACATCCGGATGCGGTCAGGGCTACGGAGGCCGAAGGCATTCCGTCCGATTCGGCAAACGGCAGAAACACCGGACCTAACCTGTACATAAAGAAAAGATAGCAGGTTGTGTCCCCGCCGCCCCGGTTTACTGTCTGCAACGGCAGTCCGGGCGCGCGGGGATATGTTTTCTAAAATCCCCGGTTTCCTTTTTTCCCGTCTTGTTATATCATCTGTCACTTATGGAGAGACAATCAGGCTTTATCAATGCACTTTCATTTTTAACGATAGTCCGCCCGGGAGATGGCGGGCGGTTTGATCCCGGCGCCGCTCTGTACTGGTTCGCACCGGTCGGCCTGCTCATAGGGCTTGGCCTCGTTCTGGTCCATGCCGTATTTGGAGTTATTTCCCCTGTGCTGATGGTCATATATCTTGCAGTGATCACGGGGTTCCTCCATCTGGACGGCCTTGCGGACACCTTCGACGGCCTTTTCTCCCGCAAAAGCCCGGCGGAGATGCTGCGGATTATGCGCGATTCGCGCATAGGCGCCATGGGGGCGGCGGCGCTTATCCTCTGCCTCCTCGGGAAGTACCACGCTTTCGCCGGGCCGGATAACAGCTGGCTGCTGGTGGCGGTGCCTTCCCTGTCAAGATTTTCTATGGTGCTTTTGCTTACCGCACTGCCGTATGTCCGTAAAAAGGGGCTGGGAAAAGGGTTCTCGGAGGAACATGGCAGGAGCCTTTATATACAGGCCATACCGGCGGAGGTGATCATATTTTTTGCGCTGGGGCCGTGGGGCTGGCTTCTTGTCAACGGTACGTTCACAGCAATTCTGCTGGGGCTTTCCGCGTGGTATAAAAACACAATCGGCGGAATCACCGGGGATACGCTGGGCGCCGCCTGTGAGATCATCGAAACCGCGCTTTTTCTTATGTGCGCATGGCTTATAGTATGAGAAAATACGAACATGGCGGCAACGTCCGGGGGGCGGCAAAAAGGCTGAATCTACCCGTGGAACGGATACTCGACCTTTCCACCTGTGTGGCGGACAGCTTCCCCGGAGAGGTTCTGCCGGTGCTGCAAAATCACAGCCTTTTGAAAATCCTCCCGGAGCCATACTCAGTAAGTTTTTCTGCCGGATATTTTGCCAAATACGGCAGGCAGGCCCTCCTCACCTCAGGCACCACGGAGGTGATATCCGCGCTCTGTCAGCTTTACAGGGGGAAAAGGTGCGCCGTACTCTCCCCAACATATTCCGATTATGAACGCCATGCAGAGATAAACGGCATGGAAACCCTCTTTTGGGGCGGTATAGATGAGGCAGGCGCCGATATCTTCTTTCTCTGCAACCCGAACAATCCCACCGGAAGCCTGATATCCAGGGAAGATATCCTTGCGGCGGCCAAAAAGGCCCCGGAAACGCTGTTTGTCATAGATGAGTCGTATATGCCCTTTGTGACGGATGCGAATGAGTACACGCTGGAAAACAGTGCCGGAGGTAATATAGCGGTGCTGCGCTCCTTTTCGAAGGTGTTCTGCCTGCCGGGGCTGCGCATAGGCTATATAACGAGCGGGGAACGCCTGATAGAAAAAATAAAAGAGATTATCTCCCCGTGGAGCGTGGTCACTCAGGGGCAGGCCGTGGCGGAAATACTTTTGGATCTGCCGCAGTTGCCTGTTTCCGGCCTCCAAACCGGTGAGCGCGCTGAATTTTTTGAAAAGCTTTCATCCCTGCCCTATTTATCACCTCTGCCCAGCAACACCCACTTTTTCTTATGCCGCCTGAACGGTGTTTCCGCCTCCGCGCTGTGCGAAACGCTGCTGGAGCATAGGGTACTCATCCGCGATTGCTCCAACATACGCGGATTGGGCTCTGACTATGTCAGGATAAGCATGAGGGAGGGATGGAGGAAGCTGTTTTCCTATTAAATCCGCCCCATTATTCCTTTCGCTTTTTCGGCGGACGCCTTAAATATTTCCCTGTGCAGGCTGTTCCCCGCACTGTCCATAGTTACAACTAATGGGAAATCCTCCACTTCTATCACCCAGAATGCCTCCGGCGAGCCGAGCTCTTCCAACATCAGTACCTCATCGACCTTCTTCACGCATCTTGCGGTCAGCGCGCCCGCGCCTCCTATGGCATGGAGATATGCCGCACCGTACTTGACAAGCCCTTCCATCGTCTTGTCGCCCATCCCGCCTTTGCCTATAACTCCGCGCACCTGATACTCTTTTATAACGTCCGCCTGGTAAGGCTCTTCCCTGATGGACGTTGTGGGGCCGGCGGAGATGAAGCGCCATGTGCCGTCGGGGTTTTTCGCGACTATCGGGCCGCAGTGGTATATCACGGAATCTTTCAAATAGGGGCGTATGAAGTCGGGACGTTTTTCCACCATCAGTTTATGCGCCGCGTCGCGGGCGGTGACTATCCGCCCGGAAAGGCAAACTCTGTCCCCGGCGCGCAGGCCGCGTATTGTCTCTTCGGATATGGGCGTGGTAAGCTTAAGCATAAACCACCTCGTCATTCTCTTTTATTGTCATTGTGCCGTTTCTGTATGCCCAGCAGCCATAGGCCACGGATACGTAATATGTCGCCGGATGCCTGTGCTGGGCAGCCGCAAAAACCTCCAACACGGTGGTTTTGCCGCCGAACCCCATCGGGCCGATTCCCAATTCGTTAACGTCTTTCAATATATTGCGTTCCAGTTCCGCCAGCGAGGGGTCGTCCGCGCGTTCCCCCGGTTTTTTGAAAAGCTGCTCTTTTGCAAGCTTCATGCTGGAGGCGCGGTCGCCCCCCACGGCGATACCCAATATCCCCGGCGCGCATCCCTGCCCCTGGGCTTTCAGCGCGGCGTCTATGGCTGCTTTGCGAACACCTTTCAGATCTCTGCCCGCCCCAAGGACGGCATCGGGAATTTTATACTGGGTGCTGCAATTTTCGCAACCGCCCCCTTTCTGGAGGAAGCGTATGCGCGTGTAATCGTTGTCCCACTGGTGGAACACGATCGCCGGGGCGTTCACGCCGGTATTATTGCCCGAGTTTTTACCCGTCAGTGAATCCACGGAGTTGGGGCGCAGATATTGTTTTTCTGTGGCCTCGATCACCGCTTTTGTGATGGCGCCGGTGTATACGGATTCCAGGCCGCCGGCGGGATAATCCACGTAGAAGTTCAGAAACCCGGTATCCTGACACATAGGCACGGAGCTTTCCCTTGCAAGGGAGATATTCTCAAGGATTGTCTCAAGAGCCACACGGGCACCCGAGCCCGGCTCTTCGCTTGCGGAAGCGCCACTGATAGCCGCCTCCCACTCCCTGCCGTAGTCTGTGGAAGACCTGCGTATCAGCTCCACCACGGCGGATTTTAAATCGGTCTGCATATTGCCCTCCCGTAGGCGTATTTTACCAATGATATAGCATATTTTTATAATGATCAATACATCGCCGCCCATAACGTAGTACATGGCGCTGTAATTTCGCGACGCCCTGCCCCACTGTCATTGAGAGAAAAAGATTTACCTGCCCACGAATCTTTGCTATGAATAATATCTGGAAAAATATTTCACGGAGGTAATATATGAGTATTTCGGTGCCTAAAATAGTCCTTGTGGGCGGCGGGCAGATAGGCGGCGTTTTGGCGCAGCTTTGCGCGGTAAGGCGGCTGGGAGACATCGTGATATTCGATGTTGCGCAGGATATGCCGATGGGAAAAGCGCTGGATATATCCGAAGCGTCACGTGTGGACGGCTTTGACTCCAAAGTTACAGGCTCCAACGATATGAAAGATATGGCGGGTGCGGACGTGGTGGTCGTCACTGCCGGTGTGCCGCGCAAGCCGGGGATGAGCCGCGACGACCTGCTCACCACCAACGCCAACATTATAAAAAACGTCGCCGAGAATATCAAAACCTACGCTCCTGAGGCGATAGTTATCGTTATCTCCAACCCTCTCGACGCGATGGTCACGTTGATGCAGAAAGTTACCGGTTTTCCGGCCGCAAGGGTTATCGGGCAGGCGGGTGTGCTGGATTCATCCCGCTTTGCAACCTTCCTGGCGTGGGAGCTGGGCGTGTCGGTGAAAGATATAAACGCTCCCGTGCTGGGCGGCCACGGCGACACCATGGTACCCCTCGTCCGCTATGCCAACGTGAACGGCGTGCCCGTCATGGAGCAGCTTGAGCGTAAATATAAAAATGCCGATAAGGCGAAAAGCGTCATGGATGCCATCGTCAAACGTACCCGCGACGCGGGCGGCGAGGTTGTGGCGCTGCTGAAAACAGGCTCCGCCTTTTACTCCCCCGCTTCCGCAGCAGTGCAGATGGTGGAGGCTATCCTGCGGGACGAAAAGAGGGTGCTGCCCGTGTGCGCCAAGCTGAACGGCGAGTTCGGCGTGTCAGGCTACTATGTGGGGATACTGGCGGTGCTCGGCAAATACGGCGTGGAGAAGATCATCGAGATGCAACTTAACGGCGAGGAGCAGGATATGTTCAACAATTCCGTTACCGCCGTGAAAAAACTTGTTGAAGATATGGGCAGGCTTGGCTTCTAAATCATTGATTTATAGCCTAACAAGTATTATATTTTTTAAGGCACTCCCTGTGGGTGCCTTAATTTAATGAGTGAAGTAAATGGCAAAAAAAAGATCCGGAATTGTCACGATAAATAAAGACTGGTGCAAGGGATGCGGTATCTGTGTGCATTTTTGCCCAACGAAAACCCTTGCCATGAAAGAATTTAAGGCGGATGTGGAGTTCCCCGAAAAGTGCAACGGCTGCATGATGTGTGAGCTGCGCTGCCCCGATTTCGCAATCGAGGTGGAAGTGGTGGAAAGTGAAGATAGCGGCCGGCCATGATGTGACGGTAAATTCCGCCATCCCCGGCCTGCCCCGGAATCCAAGATTGAGTACTAAGGAAAATCCTTATCGTCTTTATTTTGGATTGCGGCCCGGAGGCCGCAATGACAGAAGGTTGGCTCCGGCCACCCATGGTGCCTGGATGACGCGAATCTTTTCCGTCATTCCCGTGCAGGCGGGAATCCGGGTTGGAATATGAGGAATCGTATTAAATGAGTAAAAAAGAATTCATGCAGGGTAACGACGCGGTGGCCTACGGCGCATTATACGCCGGGTGCAGATTTTTCGCGGGCTACCCCATAACACCGTCCACCGAAATCGCCGAGCGGCTCGCGGCTGAACTGCCCAAACACGGCGGCAGATTTATACAGATGGAGGACGAGATAGCCTCCATGGCGGCCATTATAGGCGCGTCCATCGCGGGTGCGAAATCGCTCACCGCCACAAGCGGCCCCGGTATGTCGCTGAAGCTGGAGAACCTTGGCTTCGCGTGTATCACGGAGACGCCTTGCGTTGTTGTGAATGTGCAGCGCGGCGGGCCGTCCACCGGGCTTCCCACGGGGCCGAGTCAGTCCGATATCATGCAGGCGCGCTGGGGCACCCACGGCGATCACCCGTGCATAGCCGTCACCCCGTCCACGGTACGGGAGCAGTTCACCGAAACCGTGCGCGCGTTCAATCTGTCTGAAAAGTACCGCACACCGGTCATAATCCTTACCGACGAGATAATAGGCCACATGCGGGAAGCTGTAGATATTCCCGAAAAGGGCGATCTGCCTGTGTTTGACAGGGTTAAACCCACGGTGCCGCCGGAGCGGTACAAGCCGTTCGATTCTTCAGCGGGGGATATACCTCCGATGGCAAACTTCGGCGAGGGTTACAGATTCCATATCACCGGCCTCAACCACGATGAAACCGGCTTCCCCACAAACTCCGGCCAGGTTACTGAAAAAGAAGAGAAACGAATACAGCGTAAAATTGATGCTAACTATGACGACATAGTGAAGGTCGAGGAGTATAAGTGCGACGACGCGGATATTATAGTTTTCGCAATCGGCTCCGTGGCGAGATCCGCGAAAGAGGCGGTGGACACGGCGCGTAAAAACGGCCTGCGCCTCGGGCTGATGAAGCCGCTCACCATATGGCCGTTCCCTGATAAGCACATAGCCGGATACCACGGCAAAATCAAGGGGATGCTGGTGGCGGAGATGAATCTGGGGCAGATGGTGAACGAGGTGGCCCGTGCTTCCGCCGGCAAGTTCGCCGTGAAAGGGCTGTTCCGCATAGACAGCGAACCTATAACCCCTTCCCAGATAGTCAGAGAGGCTGAAAATGTCCTATAATTACGATAAATATCTGCGCAGCGACAAGCTGCCCCATATCTGGTGCCCGGGCTGCGGATACGGCATCATTATGAAGGCTTTGATACGCGCTATCGACACAGTGGGCTGGGCCCAGGACGATACAGTAATCGCTTCCGGCATAGGCTGTGCCTCAAGGCTGCCGGGGTATGTGGATTTTAATACAATACACACGACCCACGGCCGGTCGCTGGCTTTCGCCACCGGTATTAAACTGGCGAAGCCGCATCTGCACGTGATTGTGCTCGGAGGTGACGGTGACATGTCCGCTATCGGCGGCAACCACCTGATCCATGCCTGCCGACGCAATATAGATATGTCCTTGCTGATTTTCAATAATAACATTTATGGGATGACCGGCGGGCAGTTCTCCCCGACTACCCCTATGGGGAAGCGGGCGACCACCGCACCTTACGGCATGACGGAACCGTCGTTTGACATATCCAAGCTTGCTATCGGCGCCGGAGCTTCTTTTGTGGCACGTACTACGTCGTTCCATGCGGCGCAGATGGATGATCTGATGAAACAGACTTTCTCGCACAAAGGATTCTCCGTGCTTGAGATCATGTCCGGCTGCCCCACTGGTTACGGCAGGCGGAACGGCCAGCCGGAAGCGTATGACGCGCTGGAGTGGCAAAAAACCAACGCCGTTAACCTCACCCGGTACGGGGCGATGACGCCGGAAGAACGGGCGGGAAAGTTTACAATAGGCGTGCTGCACAATGAAGAGCGCCCGGAATATGTGGAAAGTTACGATAAAGCGGTAGGGATAAGGAAATAACCCAACTCCCCTTCGGGGAGCCGGCGGACGCAGTACGCCGGTGGGGGAAAGGAGCAAAGCGACGCCGTAATACATACCGAAGCAAGCTTTGCCTGCGCAGGGAAGCATTACGCAGCGCAGCGGAATTGAGCTGAATTTACTTCAGCTCAATGGAGCAAGCGGTCGTGTGTGAGCGTTTTTTGCGAACATGCACGACAGAATATGGAAAGTTACGATAAAGCGGTGAATATAAAATTATGAGACACGAGATACGGTTGTCCGGCTCCGGCGGACAGGGGCTGATAACGGCAGGTATAATTTTGGCAAGGGCTGCCGCATTATTTGATGGCAAAAACGCCGTGCAGACGCAGTCATACGGACCGGAAGCCCGGGGCGGCGCCAGCAAGGCGGAAGTGATAATAAGCGACGGCGAAATCAACTATCCCAAGGTACAAACCCCGGATGTCCTTGTGGCGCTCACCCAGGAGTCGCTCAACAAGTATATTAAGGGTGCTAAAGAAGACGCCGTGGTGATCGTGGACTCCATGCTGGTGAAAACACCTCCAAACGGCAAATTCCGGGTATACAGCGTGCCGGTGATTCATACCGCCGCCGATGTGGTGGGTTCCATACTCACGGCGAACGTCGTGACACTGGGAGTGCTTAATAAGATATACAACCTGGTGTCGGAAGAAGCGTTGGTAAAGGCTGTCACGGGGATGTTCTCCGCGAAAGCCACCGAATTGAATATGAAGGCCCTTGAAGAGGGCGCGAAACTGGCGGACGGCGTGATGCCCGGCGTGAATAAATAACAGGCGCAAAGTGTTTGTCACCCCGGACTTGATCCGGGATTAATTAATAATGACGAAAAGTTTATACAAGAAGGTACATCAGTTATGGCGGCAAAATTCAACATCATCATAGCGGATCATCTGGCGGAAGAGGGGTATGATATACTCCGCGCCGATCCGGAAGTGGCGTACGATCTCAAAGCAGGAATTAAAAACGAAGAATTGAAAAAGATTATCGGCAACTACGACGCTGTGATCACCCGCAGCGGAACCACCGTCACTGCGGATCTGCTCGAAAACCCCGGCAAGCTCAGAATAATCGGCCGCGCCGGTGTGGGTCTCGACAATGTGGACATTGAAGCGGCCAGCAAAAAAGGGATTATTGTCATGAACGCTCCCACGGGGAATACCCTCGCGGCGGTGGAACTTACTATGGGAATGATCCTCTCCGCGGCACGCAAGATCCCCGCCGCCGACAGCTCCACCCGTTCGGGCGAGTGGGACCGCAAACGGTTCATGGGGATACAGCTTTACAATAAAGTGCTGGGGATAGTCGGCATGGGACGGATAGGCAGCAACGTGGCCTCCCGCGCCAAAGCGTTCGGCATGAAACTCATGGTTTACGACCCGTACATAAAGAAAGAGAAGACGGATGCCCTCGGCGCCGTGCTCTGCCATACCCTGGACGAGCTACTCGCGGTTGCCGATGTGGTTACGCTGCATACGCCGCTCACCGCCGAAACCCGCGGGATAATGAGCAAAGAAAAGATTGCGAAGATGAAAGAGGGCGCGATCCTTGTAAACTGCGCCCGGGGCGGACTGGTGGATGAGGCCGGCCTCAGCGATGCAGTAAAATCGGGCAGGCTGTTTTCCGCCGCCACGGATGTTTTTGAGACGGAGCCCCCCGTGAATAACCCGCTCACCTCCACACCCAACCTTTTCATTACCCCTCATATCGGCGCGAACACGCACGAGGGCCAGAAAGGGGTTGCGGTGATAATCTGCGAACAAGTGCTGAACGCCCTCCACGGCAGACCGTACCAGTACGCCGTAAATACCCCGTTTGAACGTTCCAGGCTTTCCGCTGAAATGCAGCTTTACTTCGACCTCAGCGAAAAGGTCGGCAAGATGGCTGCGCAGCTTACCCAGGGCAGGCTGGAGGAGCTGAGGTTTATAATGGCGGGGAACCGCTTTGCCGAGGATCTGGGTGAACGGACATTTGACACCCCTTTTAACTTCCAGCCGTTCACCACTTCAATGGCGAAAGGCTATCTGGAGATGTTCCTGCACGAGTCGGTCTCTTTTATAAACGCGCCGTACGTGGCCAAAGACCGGGGAATACTCCTGAACGAAACCAAGGTGCCCGAATACAACAATATGAGCGATCACCTTATCCTAATCGTCAAAACGGACAAGGAAGAAGTCACCTATGCCGCGACCGTCTTTCCTGACGGCACGGGCAGGATTATACAGATAGGGCCTTTTCATCTCGACCTTATCATGGAGGGGCGGTATCTTTATTTCCGCAACCATGATACGCCGGGGGTTGTGGGTAAAGTGGGCACGCTGCTGGGCGACCACAGGATAAATATAGCAAACTTCGAGCTGACGCGCCTCAAACCGCGCGGAGGGGAGGCGGCGTCGTTCGTATCGGTGGACGACCCTATTCCGCAGGCGGTGCTGGATGAACTGCTGCAATACCCCGGCATCATAGAGGCGAAAGCGATAAAGCTGTGAAAACAAAGGCTGCCGTTGGCTTGTCGATCCTGATTATCGCGCTCGGTGTATGGGTCGTTACCGGCCCTGATGTCGGCGATGAGATTGACAGCTTCAACGGCATATCCGTTTACCACAACGGCTTCCAAACCTCCAGCCACGGCCGCAGCCTCGCGCCGGACGGCTATAACCTCGGCCAGAAGTACCAGTGTGTGGAATATATCAAGCGGTATTATCACAAATACTACAACCATAAAATGCCTGAAACCTATGGTCATGCGAAAGATTTTTTCGACGGCAGGGTGGCGGACGGGGCGCTCAATTCCGCCCGGGGGCTCACGCAGTATACAAACCCCGGCGCCTCAAAGCCGCAGACCGGGGATATCCTCGTGCTGAAAGGCGGCTACGGGCATGTGGGGATAGTAACCTCCGTTGAAAACAAAAAGTTAGAGATCATCCAGCAAAATACCTTTAAAAGCAGGCGCACCTTCAAACTGATTGAATCCGAAGGCAGGTGGATGGTAGACAACGACCGGGTGGCCGGCTGGCTGAGGATGTGAAGGGCATGGATCTGTTAACTGCGAACGGGGTTACAAAGCGGTACAACACCTTTGAGGGAGCTTTCAAAAAATCCGCCACGGATTTCGCCGCCGTGGATAACGTATCACTGGCGCTCACCGCAGGGGAAAGCCTGGGGCTTGTCGGCCAGTCAGGCTGCGGAAAAACCACACTGTCCAAGATTCTTGCCGGGATAATGTCTGCGGACAGCGGCTTAGTAATGTATAAAGGCAGGCCTGTGGAAAGAGGGACCCCGTTTTACACCGAATACCGCCGGAACGTCCAAATGGTGTTCCAGAACCCCGACCAGAGCCTGAATCCGCGCCTGACAGTGGAATCTACTCTCAGGGATCTTCTGTATAAAAGATTTCCCAAAAAAGAGGCACATACTGAGGCAGTCCGGCTGATGGAGATCACGGGGCTGGCGGAGGAGCACCTTGCCCGCTATCCTTCGGAGCTGTCAGGCGGGCAGAAACAGCGGGTTTCCATAGCAAGGGCGCTCGCACTCAGGCCGGAGGTGATCATCGCTGACGAGCCTGTGTCCAGCCTGGACGTGTCCGTGCAGGCGCAGATCCTTAACCTTATGTCGGAGCTGAAAAAGGAGCAGGGGGTAACCTTCATCCTCATATCACACGACCTTGCGGTGGTGGCGTGGCTGTGCGAAAAGGTTGCCGTTATGCAGAAAGGGGCGGTTATCGAGTACGGTGACGCAATGGATATCATCACCCGGCCTCAGAATGAGCACACAAGGGAACTCATAGCGGCGAGTTCGCTGTGTAATCCCGCCTGAACAGCGTTCTTTTTTCTGTTGCCAGCCGCGGCGAACTGCCGTATTTTGGAGCATGAGTAACTGGAAACCGGACAAAAATTCCGAAATATCTCTTTATAAACAGATCGCCAGCCATATCAGGGAGCAGGTCAAATCCGGGGAACTGACCCGGGACGGCCGCCTTTCCGTGCGCAGATGCGCCAAAGCCTACGACGTATCCCATATCACCGTGATCGAAGCCTTTGATTTGCTGAAGTCCGAGGGCGTGCTGGAGTCCATTCCCAGGTCGGGCACAAGGGTTTCCGGAAACGCATGGCAGCGTCTGCTCAGTAATACACCAGACTGGGGGAAAATAGCCCTTTCCGGGCGACAGGCCAGCAATGACGAATACTGGGCGGAGGCAGCCCGGCGCGCCAACTCTCCCGATACGCTGAAGCTGAGTGGACTCAGCCTCGATCCGGCGACATTTCATCCGGAAGAGTTATTTGAAAACACCATAAAAGCAGTGGGCGATCCGGTGAAGATGTCTAAAACCGCATATGAATACAGCATATTCGGACTGCCGCACCTGCGGGAAGCGGTGGTTGAGCATCTGCGTCAGTACGGCATCGAAACGGACACTGACAGCGTTATTATATTTAACAGCAATGTCGATTCGATGTTTGCGGTGTTCAATTCCCTTTTGCGCCCCGGAATGAACTTTTTTGTGATGGAATACGATATAATAACCCGCACGGGGATTGTCCCCACTTTCGGCAGTATCCTGCAAAGCATCCCCCTGAGCGGCGGGCGGTACGATTTTGACTTCCTCCGTTCCAGGGTCAAACGCAAGGAAAGCAGCATGCTGTATATAAGCTGCACCAACCATATCCCGACGGGGTACACACTCGATCAACGGGAAAGGGATGATCTGATGGATATCTGTAATGAGCTTGGGCTGCCTGTGCTTGAAGTGGATACCTACAGGGATTTTTGGACAGAAAGACCGCCTCAACCGCTGAAAGCATCGGATGAAAACGACCTGGTGCTTTACCGGGGCAACTTTTCCAATATGACTTATATCGGACTGCGTCTTTCATGGATGGTTATCCCTGAATCGTTGAAAAATCGCATACATGATGTAAAAATACAACTTTTCGGCAGCAACAGCACACTTCTTGAGGAAATGGCCCACGAGATGCTTGTCAAAAAACATTATGAGAACTATATGGCCAAAGTCCGCTCCCTGCTGCCCGCCCGGATAGACGCGCTCGATGCTCTCATGCACAAATACCTTGACGGGCTCGCGGTGTGGAACAAAAAAGACATCGTTTATAACGTCTGGGTGCGGTTTAATCCCGGAATTGACACCAATCGTCTATTTATGGAATGCCCCGGTATTTATTTCGGAGCGGAAAAAGCGTTTGGCTCCGGATCGTCCCATATCGCCTTCAGTGCTTTAAGCGCCCCGCTTGGAGAGATAGAACTTGGCTTAAAGTATATTGTATCTGCCGCAGAAAAACAGCAATTTTAAAAAACTGTTCCCATATCATTTCAGGGATCTGTATCTAACACCTTTTATTTTTCCACCTTATGTTGACCTTACCGTTTGTAAGTATAAGGAGGAGAAACGATGAGTAAATTCAACGGAGGATTTTCGAGGAGAAACTTTTTAAAACTCACGGGCTTGTCCGGTGCCGCGCTGCTGTCGGGCTGTACCGGATCCAGCGACGGTGAAAGCAGCTACAGCCCCTGGCCCCAGAAGTATGGGGAAGAGCTCCTGAGCTGCGCCTGCATGAACAACTGTGCGAACGGCTGCCACCTGTATGCACACCGGCGCAACGGGCGTATAGTCAAAATGAGCATGGCGCCAATGCCGGACACACGTTACAATCGCGCCTGCCTGCGTGGACTCAGCCACGCCCAGCGCATCTACGGCAAGAACAGAATTATGTACCCCCTCAAACGTGTCAGCGCCGAAAGAGGAAATAAGAACGGTTTCGAGGCCATATCGTGGGATCAGGCGGTCAAGGAGATATCCGACCGGTTCAAGGCTATTATAAACGATTCCACACTTAACGGCAGCAAATCGCTGGCCTATATATCAGGTTCCGGGAACTTCGGCACAGTTCATGGGCTGTACGGCGGGGGTTACGGCCGCCTTTTCAACGCTCTGGGCACCTCCAAAATTTCCGCTTCGCTTGATTTAAACGTGGCCCAGGGATACGCCATACCGTTCGGCATGCCGGGTGCCACCTGCATGCTGCAAAACCAGCCGTCGGATCTGGGCAATTCAAAAACCATTATCCTCTGGGGAACTAACCTGGGCAGTGCCCATATCCAGACCTGGCACCACGTGGCTGAGGCACGGGACAACAACAACGCCCAGGTTATTGCAGTGGATATCATGCTGAACCTCAGCGCCGCCCGGGCGGATAAATTCGTGTGCCTGCGCCCGGCCAGCGACACGCTTATGGCTCTGTCCATGATAAAGTATATCATTGACCAGGGTTGGGTGGACAAGCCGTTCATGTTTAAAAACACTGTGGCGAACTTCCTTGTGGACACCATTACCAAAAGGTTTGTGAGGAAAAGTGATTTCACCGGCGTGGCAACCGACACTGAATATGTGGCCTGGCGCGGCGGCGCTGTGGAGTACACCACGCTGAACGCCGCCCTGGGCAATAAAACCACCCTGGCGGGAAGCTATACTGAATACACATTCGAACATACGGGCACAATTGCCCTTAGCGCAATAAATATCCTTGGTATGCCGATTCAGGCCAAAACCGCCTATCAGATGTTGATAGACCATGTTGCGAGTTTCGATGCGACGGTTACAAAGGCCACCACCGGTGTGGACGAAAATGTCGTGTACGCCATAGCCGAGAGATATGCCACCGTCAAACCGGCCAACATTACAAGCGGGTTCGGGCCTGACCACAGGACGAACGGCCACCACATCTACCATGCCCTGGGAACGCTTGCCGCCATAACCGGAAACTTGGGCAAATCCGGAGCGGGGGTGGGCGTATGCGAGGTTATGACCCCGTACCTTAACAGCGGCCCCATCAATACGGCCTCTAACGGCGCCGCCGCCGGCGTCACAATACCTTACCCAATATTTAACGACGTTTTTGACAGCGCAGTGGCCAAGAGCAGCATCGATCATTTCGGAGCGCCGATCGCCACTCTCCCGTACGGCGGGCCGGATGAACTGTTCCTTGGCAGTTCGGTAAAAATCCGCGGGCTTTTCGTGGCTTTTTCAAACCTGCTGACCAACTTCTGCGAAACAGGTGCCCTTATAGGCCCTGACGGGGTTTTCACAAAGAAAGTCAACGGCAAATATAAGATGGACACCATAGTAGTGGCGGAGACGGAGATGACCGATACCGCCAGCTACGCGGATTATATTCTGCCCGCCTGCCACTGGTTTGAGCGGGAGGATTACAACGGCTTCGGCTCCCACCCCTTCGCCGTATATCAGGAAAAGGTACAGGAACCCATGGGCGAATCGCTGCCGGACAGGCATATAGCAGCGAAGCTTGCCAAAGGTTTCGGGCTGGAGAGCGAATTTACCGAGACTGACGACGATATATTCAAAATATCACTGGATGCGACATTTTATAAATCATGGTTCAAAGGGATTGTGGGGCGTGAACCCACCGCCGCTGAACTGCCCACGCCGGAAAGGCTGCGCGCGGAGAAGGTTATCCGCGTTATCCCCGGCTTGGATGTCAACGGGAAGCAGGAGTATATATACCCGATGTGGCGGGACGGCGACGACCTCCGCATAGACGCTTTCAGCGGGTCGGGCAGGATAGAGTTTTACTGCGACACACTTATTTCCTTCACAAACATGGGGCAGGGCTACGGCGGCAGCACCCTGGTGCTGAATCCGCTACTGACCATGAATGAAAATTTACCCACACATGAACCCGCTTACGAGGGCTGGCATGAGGATACGGTCTACAACGCTTCTTTGCGGGCGGCGGGCTATACGCTGAACAACTTTTCCCAGCGCATACGCTGGCGCGTACACACCCAGTGGTGGGACACTCCGTGGATCAGAGAGCTGGAGCCGTATCCGGTTGTATTTGTGAGCCCTTATGATGTGGCTGGTAAAAATATTCGCACCGGTGATGTGATAAAAGTGTCCAACCCGAGAGGTTCTTACAGAGGGCGCGCCATAATCACCCCGGGGCTGCAGCCGGGCCTGATCGACGCCCCCAGGGGCTGGCAGCGCTGGCAGTATGACGAATATTATGGAACTGCCGCCGGATATCAACTGGACAGCGGCGCGAAAGACGCCGGAAGTTGCAACGACGTCAGCAGCCGCAGGGTGCACCCGTTCTCCGGCTGCCAGTCGTTCTTCGACGCCCTTGTGAAGATCGAAAAAATAGAAAAAATATAAGGCTAATCCTTAAATTTCCCCTTGGGGAGGTTTGAAGGGGTGCTTCAGCCGGCGGACTCCCCGCCGCATGGTGCCACCCACGGACGGACGGCACGTAAGCGCTCCATGGATGGCACGCAAACAGGATGTGAGCTTAATAAGTAAAGAGGAGATTGGATATGAGTAACATCAAATACGCAATGGTTATAGATCAGCGCCGGTGCATAGGCTGCCATACGTGCGCCGTGGCCTGCAAGTCCGAAAATAATATGCCGAACGGAGCCACAATGTGGCTGAACAGGGTCATCACGGAAGGCTCCACCGTAACGGACCTCCCCACAGGCATACCTGTGGATAATATGTGCGATATGAACGACTACAACCGTGTAAACGGCACCGTCCGGATGGATTTCCTTACCCGCGCCTGCCAGCACTGCACTGACGCTCCCTGCGCCGCCGCCTGCATGTACGGCGCCACAACAATTTTGGAAAACGGTATTGTGAACGTGGATACCACCAAATGCATAGGCTGTCTTCTCTGCATGGACGCCTGCCCTTACGAAAACGGCACAATGCGGGTATACATCAAAGATCCGGCCTTCACCACCGACACAAATTTCGGGAATCAGGACGTATACCCCACATTGAACAAAACGGTGAAGAAATGCTCATTCTGTTCCCACCGCAAACTGGCGGAAGGAGAGAAACCTTTCTGCGTGGATCACTGCCCCGGCAAGGCGCGTTATTTCGGGAATATCAACGACATGAACAGCGATGTGTATAAACTGACCCATGGAAGCCGCAAAGTGCGTCAGCCTTTTGAAACGAAACCGGGGTATGAAAAGCCCGCCTCATCGGTGTACTTTTTAGAGCCCTGATTGATATCGCATCTTCCTCCTCCCTCAACCCTCCTCCTGCTTTAATGCGGGGGGAGGTCGTATTGGAGCCTGTTTTCTTTTATGTACGCCACTATTTTGTCTTTGCCACCCATGTATATCGGTTTTTTCATAGCGACATCTTATTGAAAAACAAAGGATAAGCAACCGAAATAGTATTATATTATTCAACAATTGTGCCGGGCATAATCTCCCGGACGGCGGCGCGGATACTTTCAAGCTTTTCTTGGCTGACGGGGGAAAGATGCACCCGTTCGCGGTCTTTTTCATTAAAAAGTTCCGGGGCTCGGTACCGACTGAATCTGTATCTGTGCGGATGGGGTATATCCCTTGCCATTTCAATGTATTCGTCTGCGGAAATGGTGGGGATGGCCACTGTGCGCAGCTCCAGTATTACGTCCATATCAAGAACCGTCGCGATGGTTGCTTTTACTGCTTCCGGGTCGGCACTGCCGCCGCAGATTTCGCGGTACCGGTACCACGGCGCCTTATAATCCACCGCCAGATAGTCTATAAGCTTATCATTCAGCAGCTGTTTTATGGCGAAAGGATTGGAGCCGTTGGTATCCAGCTTGACACCGTAGCCAAGAGCCTTGATATCTGAGATCAACCGGGGGAGTTCCGCATGTAATGTGGGTTCGCCGCCGCTTATCACCACGCCGTCCAGCATGCCCCGGCGTTTTCCGAGGAAGGAGAACAGCTCCTCTTCCCGCACGGCCGCCGCGCCGGTGGAGAGCAGGTGCCTGTTGTGGCAGAAGAAGCAATCATAGTTGCAGCCGGCGGTGAACACCACGGCGCTGAGACAGCCGGGATAGTCCACCGTGCTGGTTTTAACGAAGGCGGCGATACGCACTGTTTTTATGTTCTGTCATTCCGGGCTTGACCCGGAATCCAGAATAAAAATAATAGGGAAAATCCTTATTATTTCATCCTGGATCCCGGCCCGGAGGCCGGGATGACGGAAAAAGGACTTCGCAATATAGGTATGAGCGCTGAAGGCAGTCATTTTCTTTAAAACAATATGAATCATTTTATTTCCACCGGGTTCTCTTGGGGTAAAGAATATTTCACACGCTCAGCATACTCCTCTTTTTTGCCCAGGTGGAAGTTCTGCACAGGGCGTAGATAGCCCACAACACGACTCCAGACCTCCGCGTTTTTGCCGCATGCGGGGCAGGTGAAATGCTCGCCGGAAATGTATCCGTGGTCATTGCAGACCGAGAAAGTGGGGGTCAGTGATATGTACGGCAGTTTGTAATTTGTGAAGACCTTTTTTATGAGGCTTTTTGCTACAGCGATATCGGAAATACGTTCCCCCAGATATAGATGTAACACAGTACCGCCGGTATAGGATGATTGGAGAGCATCCTGCAGGTCGAGCGTTTCGAATATGTCGTCCGTATAGCCCACGGGAAGCTGGGAAGAGTTTGTATAGTACGGCGTTTCTGTGCCGGCAGTATAAATATCGGGATATTTCTGTCTGTCGAGGTTGGCAAGGCGGTAACTGGTGCCCTCTGCGGGGGTTGCTTCAAGGTTGTAGTAGTTGCCGGTTTCTTCCTGAAAAGAGGAGATCATGCCGCGCATATATTCCAGGGTGCGTAAGGCGAATGCCTGGCCAGCGACCGTGGTGAGGCCGTTTTCGCGGCCGAGGAGATTTACTGCGGCCTCGTGCATCCCCACGAGTCCTATTGTGCTGAAATGATTGTACCAGTAACTGCCGGAACGCGCCCTGATATCTTTCAGATATCTGCGGGAGAAAGGGTAGAGGCCGTGTTCCGTCTGTGTCTCCACGGTTTTGCGCTTGATTTCCAGGCTGTTTTTGGCAAGTTCCATCATCTGCCACAGGCGAGCCTTAAATTCTCCTTCGGATTTGCTTAGATAAGCCAGCCGGGGCAGATTTATAGTGACCACCCCCACGGAGCCGGTGAGCGGGTTTGAGCCGAAAAGACCGCCCCCGCGTTTGCGCAGCTCCGAGGTATCCAGGCGCAGGCGGCAGCACATGGAGAGTGCGTCTTCCGGTGACAGATCCGAGTTTATATAGTTTGAAAAGTAGGGCACGCCGTATTTGCAGGTGATTTCCATGATTGAGTCCACCACAGGGTTATCCCAGTCAAAATCTTTAGTGATGTTGATTGTGGGGATAGGAAAAGTGAAAACCCGCCCCTGTGCGTCTCCATCCATCATCACCTCACAGAAAGCCCTGTTCAATATGTCCATTTCCGCCTGGAAATCGCCGTATTTATCTTCGGTGGGCATGCCGCCCCGGATGACGGCGCGGTCTTTCAGCGTCGAGGGTACTTTTATGTCAAGCGTTACGTTGGAAAAGGGGCACTGGAAGCCCACCCGGGTGGGGACGTTGAGGCTGAAGACGAACTCCTGCAGCGCCTGTTTGACCGCCTTGAAGTCCAGCTTGTCGTACCTTATAAACGGTGCGCAGTAGACGTCAAACGACGACCATGCCTGCGCCCCCGCGCATTCACCCTGGGTTGTGAAGGTGGAATTGACTATCTGCCCGAGAAAGGCGCGGAGGTGCTTAGCCGGTTTGGATGATACTTTCCCCGGAACTCCGCCGAACCCTTCTATTAAAAGCTGGTTCAGATCCCAGCCTGCGCAATACGCGCCGAAAAAACCCAGGTCGTGGATGTGCATATCGCCTTCCGTGTGGGCTTTGCGCACTTCATCGGGGTAGACTTCGTTCAGCCAGTATTGTTTGGTGAACGTTTCGCGGATATAGTTGTTCATGCCGTTGATAGATTTCTGGGTGTTGGCATTTTCCTGGATCTGCCAGTCTTTGTCGCCCAGGTATTCGTGGAACATATTGATGGTGGCGCCTATCAGGGCGTTCGACTCCCGCGCGGCGCGGCGTTTCTCACGATAAAGAATAAACGCCTTGGCGGTTTTGGCGTGCCCGTTTTCTATGAGGACTTTTTCGACGGTGTCCTGTACCTCTTCCACTGAAACTGTGCGTCCGGCGGCGCGTTTGGAGATAATATCTATAACTTCGTCACACAGGGTCTCGGCTTTTCCCCAGTCGTTCCCGCCGACAGCGGTTACGGCTTTAAATATGGCCCATGCGATCTTTTCTTTTTTAAATGTGACAACTGAGCCGTCCCTTTTGCTGATCTGGGAAATCATATCCAACTCCTTGAAAATACAGTGTTACGGAGGCAACGCCATTTGAAAGTTAAGGCAATGCCCGCCTCATGCCATTCTCCGTGGCAGCGTGCCTGTGCGCGGCAGGTTTTCTGGCTTCCGGAATCTAAGTCTGTGGCACAACCCTTCCCGTTAGGCTAACAGTGGCCTGTGCCGGTTACTCCGTTACAGCAGCGGGACTGCGCGGGATTCTCACCCGACTTCCCTTTCCGCACTCAATATTTGAATGTATCACTTTTTGTCTCACCGATCGTAAAGACAGAAGCGAAAAGTATACAACTCTGTTAAGTTTAGATAGTACTACCAGGGGGGTGTTGCAGTCAACAAATTTTTATTAAAATTGAAAAGTAAAGGTGCCCGATTTGCAGTGCGCCAATTCGGCGCATGCGCACCGGCGCAGATTATGCGGTCATTGCAAACTGCGCAGTCCCAATCCCTGCGGGATCGGGATGGCCATTCGTAAGATAATTCCTTTTCGTGACTCCGGCACTTGTTTGCGGCCGGAATGCGGGATGTGCCGGTGCCAAACCATAATTACGGGCAGGACTGCACCTGCACCGGGTCGGAGCGCCTGTCCGTACCTATTGAAATAAGTGTGAACGCAGTGCATCTGCCGGCAACTACGAGATTGCTATTGTATATAGTGGAGGTTGCGGATTCGGGCCCGGTTTTTCTTTTGCCGCTTGCGGCGGAGATTTCGTATCTTTCCGCTCCTGACACGGTGTCCCAGCTAAGCGTGATCTGTTTTTCGCGCCGCAATACCTTTATGTTCTGGGGCGGCAGCAGGATCCCCTCCGCTTCGGTATTTATGCTTTCAGAATATGCGCCGCCCGGCAGGCCTGTTTCCGAATACGGAACCACTACAAGAAGGATCTGCGGCACTTTAGGGAAGGGGTGGCATTTCCGGTTCACGTCCGTCTCTTTGCCGTTTATTATAATCCTGTAGTTGGCCACATCTTTGGTTACCTTGATGTCCAGGCACAGCGTTTCTTTTTCGATGCGCCAGTGCACGGATTCCACCGCCACCACACCTTTGTAGGAGACGACCTGCGTCACAGGTGCGGAATAAGCGCCGTATTTATCGTTTATTGTTCTTATTCTGTAAATATAGCGTACGTTATTCTGCGTACCGGTGTCTACAAATGAACTATGGGGTTTGACCGTGGCAATGGTCTGATAAAGGGGGAAGAAGAGATCACCCACCTCGGATTCCGCGCGTTCCACAAGAATCGGGTATTCGTCGGAGTTGTTTGTCACGTGCACGCCGTCTTCAGTGACCGATATCGCTGCCCATGTGGGCTGGGGGATATTCAGCGATGCGATCGGGTGCGGATCATCCTTTTTGCCGCATGCCGCAGACAGGATTAAGATTAGGCAGAAGATCAAAACGCGCTTCATTTCAGTCTGCTCAGGTATGAGTTTGCTTCGTCAATCTGAACTTTTACGGCCTCGGGGGAGGTGCCTCCATGGGATTTGCGGTTGCCTACGGAAGCTTCCACAGTGATATATCTGTAAATATCCTCCTCTATAAGGGGGGAAAAACCACGCAGCTCGGAGAGTGACAGTTCCTGCAGCATTCGATTCTTTTCAATGGCATAATGCACCGCCTGACCAACGGCATGGTGGGCCTGCCTGAACGGTAACCCTTTCCGTACAAGGTAATCTGCCAGATCTGTTGCAGTGGAATAACCTTTTGAGGCGGCTTTTAACATATTGGTTTTGTTTATGCCCATTTTAGAGAGCATAGCGGCGAATATCCGCAGGCTGCTCAGTAGTGTGTCGAGACAGTCGAACACACCTTCCTTGTCTTCCTGCATATCTTTGTTGTATGCGAGAGGCAGGCCTTTCATGGCTGCCAGGAGCCCCATAAGGTCGCCATAGACCCGCCCGGTTTTCCCCCGGATGAGCTCGGGTATGTCGGGGTTTTTTTTCTGCGGCATGATACTGGAACCTGTGCAGAAGCCGTCACTCAGCACTATAAAAGCGAATTCAGATGTGGAGAATAAGATTATCTCTTCCGAAAGTCGCGACAGATGCATCATGCAGATGGCGGCGGCGGACATAAACTCCAACGCAAAATCCCTGTCACTGACGGAGTCGATGCTGTTCGCTGTTGGTGCTGCAAAGCCCAGCTCTTTCGCCACATACGCCCTGTCTATGGGGAATGTTGTCCCCGCGAGGGCGCCTGCGCCCAGCGGGCAGTAGTTCATGCGGGCGGAGAGATCGGCAAAACGCCCGTAATCTCTGCGCAACATCTGAAAATATGCCATTATCCAGTGGGAAAAAAGCACTGGCTGCGCCGTCTGGAGGTGTGTATAGCCCGGCATGATCACATCTGTATTGGTTGACGCTTTATCCACAATCGTTTTTTGCAGATTGATGAGAGCCGTCTGTACGGCCGCTATTCCGTCGCGCATATAGAGCCTGAAATCGAGTGCCACCTGGTCGTTGCGGCTGCGTGCCGTGTGAAGCCTGCCGCCGGACGGCCCCAGGATCTCCGTGAGCCGCTTTTCCACCGCCATATGCACATCTTCGTCTTCAGTATTGAATGTGAATTTCCCGGTTTCTATTTCTCCAGAAATTGATACAAGCGCTTTTTCTATGGTTTCAGATTCGGTTGCATCTATAATCCCCTGTTTGCCGAGCATACGCACATGGGCAATGCTACCTTTGATATCGTGCAGGGCCATCCGCTGATCGAAGGCTATGGAAGCGTTGAATTCGTCCACAAGTTTGTCTGTGGGTTCCGAAAAGCGTCCTGACCAAAGTTTTTTCATGTGTTACCTCAATTCACTATCCGAACGTTTTGGCGGATATTTTGCCGATAATCCCCGCCAAATACTCGTCACTTTTCAGCTGTTCTTTAATGCTGTCCACAGCGTATTTCACCGTGGTATGATCCCTGCCGCCGAAGTGGCCGCCGATCTCTTTAAGCGATAATCCCAGCCGTTCTTTCATAAGATACATGGCCACCTGCCGCGGATGTACTATACTCTGCGTGCGTTTTTTGGAAACCAGATCCGAAAGTTTGACATTGTATGTGTCCGAAACGGTGGATATAAGCTGCTGCGGACTGACCACAACGTTAGGTTTGCGTAGCTGCCCGCTGTCCTCCAGAGCTTTCTTGGCGAGTTCCTCCGTCATCGGCACCTTGTGAAAGTCGGCATACAGACTGACCCGTTTCAGCGCGCTGATCAGCTCCCGTACATTTTTTGTGGCCACGTTTTCAGCGAGATAGAAGGCAAGATGATCGTCCAGCGCTATCCCCAGTTCCCCGGCTTTCTGCATCAATATGGCGGCGCGCTCTTCCGGCGCGGGCGGATGTATTTCCGCCTGAAATCCGCTGGCAAAACGGCTGCGCATGCGCTCTTCCATATCTATTTCCTGGGGCGACTCATCGGAAGTGATTATTATCTGCCGCTGCCTCATATGGAGGTCATTGAAGGTATTGAAAAAGAACTCGAGGGTTCTTTCCCTGTTTTTAAGGAACTGTATATCGTCCAGCATAAAAAGATCGACGGAGCGGAAGCGTTCCTTGAGCCTTTCCACGCGGTCCTGGGTTTGGTCTTTGTCTCCTTTGCGGAAAAGATTTATTACTTCAGTGGTGAAAGTTTCGCTGTCCATATAGAGAATCGTCATTTTGGGAAACTTTGCCCGCACCCGGTTGGCCACGGCATACATCAGATGGGTTTTTCCCAGGCCGGTTCCGCCGTAAATATATAGGGGGTTGTATATACTGAAGTTTCCGTCAGCTACGGCCAGAGCGGCACTGTGGGCAAACCCGTTTGAGTCGCCGGAGACAAAATTTTCAAAAGTTAAGCGGGCGTCCAGGGGTGAAAAATTATCTTTTATCGGCTGAACTTCTTCCCTGACGCGTGCTTTTGCCTTAGTCACTGTGGATTCATCCACCTGCACATATACCGGCGCATCTATGCCGAATTCGTCTTTTAAAATATTCTGCACGGGGATTAGATAATTCTTATCTATCCAGTTCTTATGGAATTTGCTGGGAGCAATTATTGTGATGGCGTCTGCGCGGTCGGCCGATATTTTGGCAGGCCTCAGCCATGTATCCACGAGCTTGGCATCGACACTTTTGCTTATTGAAGCCAGAATATTGTCCCAGAGATTTTGATCGTACATTGCTTTTTGTCACCCGTACCGAATAATTCGGATCGATAGAATAACCTCTGCATGCGAAAAATGCAAGGGCGGAGATCAAAAGGGAGTGGCCAATCGCACAGATCAGAAAAAATCATAAACAGAGAAAGGAACTTCGCCCTTTCGGTGTGATAGTTTATACTTATGTTTAGCTTCTCCAAAGCGATTATAAGCATCCACAAAAACATTCAGCACGCACCACAG
>JAVBTI010000183.1:0-4567 GCA_031556255.1 Deferribacterales bacterium
CACAGAGGAACGGGCTTTGGAGTTAAGTTCCTTTGCCAGCCTGTTGTAATGATCCGCCACCTTTTTGCCAAGGTTGCGGCTGCCGGAATGAATAATATACCATATATAATTGTCGGAACCTTTCTGAATCTCTATGAAATGGTTGCCGCCGCCCAGAGTGCCGAGCTGTCGTTCGGCGTTCTCATACTCTTTTTCGCATACCGGCGCACAGGCGGGAAGTTTCGGAATAGCCTGCCGCTCTTTGCGATGTTCAAACCCCACCGGCACATTCTTCCTTATAATTCCAAGAATATTTTTCAGATCTGAACGATCAATATCTTTAAGGCTGGTTTTGACCGCCAGTACGCCGCATCCTATATCCACCCCCACGGCGTTGGGGATGACAACGCCTTCGCATGCAATTACCCCGCCAATAGGCATTCCGTAACCGGCGTGGGTATCCGGCATCAGCGCAACATGTTTATATATAAACGGCAGCCTTGCGAGGTTTATGGCCTGCCTGAGCGCGGTATCATCGGGCTTTTCACACCACGATTTTATAATCTTTCCTTCGGTTTTGACTTCTATCATTTCTTTCTCAGCTTTATAAAGAATCGTCGCATTATTTCACGGATTTCGCCTTCCCTTACCCCGCCTTCGTAATTTACGTGATGGTTCAGCCCGGGGATGTCAAAGAGCGACGCGTGCGTGACCACCCCTCCGAATTTCGGCTCAGCCACACCAAATATAACCTTTCCTATGCGGGCCTGCAATATCGCCCCCGCGCACATAATGCACGGCTCGGCGGTTACATACAGTTCCATTCTGTCCAGCCGCCAATCTCCGGTTTTCTCGCAGGCAAGGTTAATGGCGGCCACCTCCGCGTGCGCGGTGGCAAGTTTGAGGGATTCTTTGCGGTTATGGGCGGCGGATACGAGCCTGTCATCCAGGAAAATAGCCGCGCCTACAGGCACTTCCCCTTCCGCGTATGCCTCCAGAGCCTCGTCAATGGCAATCTGCATCTTTTCTTCGCGTGTCATAAAGATTCCAAAGCTATCCTTACCCAGCCGGCAAATACAACAGCCGCCGTCTCTGCTTTAAGGATGGATGAGACGGGGGACACAGCGCTGAACCCGGCACCAAGCAGATAATCAACCTCTTTATCGGCAAATCCGCCTTCGGGGCCGATAAACAATGCAACATTATTACGGGTGATCACCGGCGGGCTTTTTCGTTCGGCACGTTCATAAAATAATATATTATCTGCGTTTGTCACAACAGTGATCTTATTAACCGGCAAAGGTTCTTTGATTTCGGTGATAAACTCCTGCTCGCTCTGCAAAGCGGCGGATTTTGCAATCTCCCTGTATCTGCGCAAGGCATTCTCTTTCAGTTCCGGCAGGCTGCGCTCCGCGATAACCGGGATGACCGACGTAACACCCAGCTCCGCGTATTTTTCCACAACAGCATCCATATATTCGCGTTTCAGAAGGGACTGATAAACTGTAAGTGTATACGCGGGGGGCCTTAGCGCGCGCCGGGACAAGATACGGGCTGATATGCCGCGTTTCTGAATACCGTCTATCTCCGCCGACAGAAGTTCACCAGAGGTCATAATCTCTATGCGCATGCCCGGCTTTGCCCGCAGGACATTCTTTAAATAGTGATGTTCTTCGTCTTCTATCAGAATTTGATCGGAGGGGAACTGGGGGAGATAAATGCGTTTCATGTCATTTTAAGCCGTATCCCGCACCACTCTTTCATACGCAGAATATTGTCCGGCTGGTAACCGTGCATGTCAAGGGATGAAAAGAACGATTCCCCTTCTTTGTTCAAAATGCCTGAATAAATGATATATTTGGGGCGGAGAGTCTGTATATGGGGATGCAAAGGGGTCAGAACCGAAGTTATTATGTTAGCCACAACGACTGACGGCCTGGCATGGGGATCGAAACTTTCTATTCCCCCGGCCCAGAGGTAAATGTTGTCGCATTTATTGAGACCTACATTCTCTTTTGCGTTCATAACGGCCACTGCGTCAATATCACACGCGAAAACTTTTTTCGCACCGGCTATGGACGCAAGTATAGACAAAATCCCGCTGCCGGTGCCTATGTCAAACACGGTCTGGCCTTTGGCCACGCCTTCAAGGAGCCGCGCGGCTATCTGTGTAGTGGCATGGCTGCCAGTGCCGAAGGCGAGCGCGGGATTTATCCGGATTGTCCGGCGTTTATCCCGGAATCTTTTCTTTTCAAAACAGTAGTAAACTTTATCGGTCAGCCACCCGTCTTCAAGATAGTTCCGCCAAAGCTCATCCCAGCCCGTGTCGCTGACATCGAGCCTGGTGTACTCAACTTCATATGTCTCTAACAGCTTGTCAAGACTGGACTTTACATATAGAAGCCAGCTTTTGCGTTGATTGAATTTCTCTTCTATGATATCAATGTGTTGTTCGACCAACTTCTTTTTAAGCGATGTCGGCAGTGATGATAAACGATACTCATGCATATAACTGCGTATCATAATCGTTATGAGATATCAACCTATAAATGACAGGGAGCAAAAAAAGTGAGGTTATCTTCCTTTTTAGCCCGGCAGTACAATTTTTCGCGCCGTTTTGTAAAAGAACTTATACATTCAGGGAAAGTCACTCTGGAAGGGATGAAAATCACCAGCGACATTGATGCCGCCGAAGGGGAAGACTACCGGATCAACATCAATCTGCCCGATATTAATTACGACCTTTCCAAATATCTCATACAAAAGAACGATGGGATTATTTTTTTCTACAAATCACCTTTTATGCATACGGAACGGCAAACACCGCTTGACGCGCTGTGTCTGGACGACGTGCTCAAGGGCAGTTTTCCCGGCTACCGGCTCATTTCCCGGCTGGATTTCGGCGTGGACGGCATTATAGCCGCTCTGCGGGAGGACATTGAGACGCAATATGAACAGAAGATATATTATGCATGGGTTGAAGGCGATTTCCCGGATGAATGTTCAGGCAGGTGGGTTATTGACGCCAACAAAAAACGAAAGGTTATAGTACAAAAATCTGATCAGGGCGGCAAAATGGATTTTCGCTGCCTGAAAAGATCCAACGGCCACAGTCTGGTCGAAATAACGCTTTCAAGTGCCGGCAGACACCAGGTGCGCGCGGTATGCGCTTATCTTGGATACCCCATAGCCGGCGATTTTCTTTACGGAAACGCCGAAGAAGAAACCGAGAATAAACCACAGACGAAACCTCCGCAACGCATAGGTCTGCATTGCTACAAAGTTACAGTGAACGGAGTCAGCGCCGTCAGCCCGTATAAGGATGCTTTTGAAATATTCTTTTGATGCATATCGGGAATAATTATGAATATACTGGTTATTTTGCCGGCAGGAATGGTTGCTTTATACCCCGGCAGCCGTATATCAATATTAAAATATGCAGAGATCGGAGAGGTAAAAAAGAAGAGTAATAATTTTATAACGCGCAACCCTCTTTAATAGACTTGTATTTTAACATAATATAGGTATACTCATTGATATATGTCATCCTGCACCATCGAGGCTTGAATGGATAAGGTTATAGTTAATTTTTTGCACGCAAATTATGTTTTATCATTGAGTATAGCAGATAGCAACCGTTCGTGGAGTGCGAACTGTTTTTACGCTTTTGACGAACAGGAAGACACCCTGATCTTTATATCCCACGGAAACACCACACATTACCAGATGATAACAAAAAACCCTTATGTATCCGGCACCATTGTAGCCCAGACGCAAAACGTAACCCATATACAGGGGATACAGTTCACAGGCAAAGCCATCACCCCGAATGGAAACAGGAGTAAACAGGCAAACAGCATCTACTACCAGCGTTTTCCATTTGCCAAATTCGTGCGCGCCAAGCTGTGGGTGCTGGAATTGCATTACGTCAAGTATACAGACAATACACTGGGGTTTGGGAAAAAGATTTGCTGGGAGCGTTCATAATGCGCGCCTCCATATTTGCCGTTCTGTTTTTTTTTGCGGCAACGCACTCCTCATTTGCAACAGAACAAACGTTCCAAAATAACGATATCAATATAAAAATCATCACAGGTGACAATATTTCGCCCAACACGCCCTTTTCAGTAAAAACTATCTTCAGTGTGAACGGCAGCACTGCTGAAGTCAATGACATAGGCCTTGGTATGCGCATGCGGAATATGAATATGGGTAAATTTGACTATACTACAGTATTTGACAAAACTTCCGGAGCCTATATTTTCGATTCCGTTACTCTGCCTTCCTGCATGAGCGGTAAAAAAGAATGGATAGGCACACTTAAATACAAATACAATTATACTGCCCACGAAACAATATTTATTATTAATTTACAATAAGTTATAAACAATTGTCACACTTGCTTAGTTATGGTTTTAAAAACAAAAGAAAATCATGACACTAATATCATAACATTTGTTTTGTTTTTTCTTGACATGTAAAGTTAGTTGGTATATATTACACGCACTGGATGATACCCAATCTCCTCCTGGATAGTATCTTCCTTGTACCTCCTCTTCCTAAATCGTGCAGGCCGGTACATCCCGTT
>JAVBTI010000119.1:0-25687 GCA_031556255.1 Deferribacterales bacterium
GTGTGATGGGTCTGTTGCCTATTTTCACAGACAGCGCCATCATTGCTATCCCCATGCTGAATGCCTGGCCGGTGAGCCGCATTGTTCCAGTTGTCGCGGACGCCTGACTGTATTGTTTAGGCTCCACTGAACTCATGATTACGTTCGTATTTGGGGAGGAGAACATTCCGAACCCCAGTCCCAGAAGCACCAGGGCGATGATAATCAGAAACATCGGTGTTGATGGGGACAGAAAGGCGAGTCCTCCGAGCGCCGCCACTATTATACCCATTCCTGCGGAAGCCAGAGATGGGGCGGACACGCGGTCTGAAAGCCGCCCGGCGTACAGCGACACCACTGTCTGCACACAGGCCTGCACTATTAATATTAACCCGGCATGCTGCGCGTCGAAGCCCCTTACATATTGCAAATAAAGGCTCATCATAAACGCCGCCGCGAATGTGGCCGCGTAGTTGATAAGCGCAGCCAGGGATGAGAGGGTGAAGGTCTTGTTGCCGGAAAATATTCTGACGTTGAAAATAGGATATTCAAGGCGCTGTTCATACAGCACAAATATGACAAAGGCAAGCACGCCGGCCGCGATCCACATGAATCCCGCGATATGAGGCAGTTTTGAAAAACCGTATATCATGCCGAACAGCCCAGCGGCGTATACAAAAGCCCCTGTGAAGTCGAATTTTTCCCCTTCAGCCTCGATCCATTCCCCTTTGAGAAAGAGCAGGGCGCATATTACAGTTGCCAGACCTGTCGCCCCGCAGATAAAAAAGAGGCTCCGCCAGCCGAAATAGTGGGTCATAACCCCGCCCAGAAAAGGGCCTGCGGCGATAGCGGCGTAAACAACGGAAACGTTGATGCCGAGCACTTTACCTCTTTCGGTTTTGGGGAATATGGATGTGAGAATCGCCATGCCGGTGCCGAACATCATAGCGCTGCCAATCCCTGAAAGCAGGCGCAGCAGTATCAGCATGGAGCCTGACACAGCAATGCCGCACAGCAAGGTACACACGGAGAACGCGCCGATCCCGGCAACAAAGATCTTTTTCCTGCCGACCATATCGGCCAGCCGTGCCAGAGGTATCTGAAAAATAGCGGTGGAGATGAGATACGATGTGGACACCCAGCTTAAAGTGACGGCGTCCATCGAAAAAGATTTGGCCACCTGCGGAAGAGCGAGGTTCAATGCCGAGCCCATGAAGGGGACGAGAAAACTCGCCGCGCATAATACAAACAGTGCCAGATTATTATTTTTTTTGTTTTCCATTTTTACTTCAGGCTGACGATAACACGTCGGCGGGAATTAGCATATAGAATTTTTTTGAGTATGGTTGATGCAAATATACCCACCTCAGTCAGGAGGAAGGAAGAGTTGAATTTTTGCTGAGCGTGAGTAAATGTAATGCTAATGAACCGAATATACATGAGGACAGTAGACCTTCCATAGATGTCGCCATACGTATGTTCGTAATATGGCAATCACAAAAAACAATCGGATAAATATTTCCATAAACTGATAAAAATATTAAAATAAATATTAGTTTGTTTCGTCTACCTGTGCAAGGAGATTGATTTATGAAAAAACATAGCTTGCATGCACTTTTTTTTATTGTTGCCGTATTCGGTTTCAGTGCCCTCACAATGCTTTTGTGGAATGCGATTCTGCCCTCCGTTTTAGGAACAGGCACTATAGGCTTTTTCCAGGCGGCGGGGCTGCTCATACTGGGCAGGCTGCTTTTCGGAGGGTTAGGGGCCATGCATTTCCTGAGCGGACACAGTCATAGACGCGGCGGGCATATGCACGAAAGATTCAGTAATATGAGTATGGACGACAGACGCAGGGTCATGAAAAGAATGATGGAAGCCCATGAAAACCTTTTCAACAGGGAAGAGGGCGACAGAAGAAAGGATGTAAAAAACGGCAATGAGTAGCTTTGTCACCGATGCGGCGGACAGATATTATGCCAGGCTGAAGTCGTTTATAAGCCGCCGTGTGCCTGCCGATGAAGATGCGGAAGATATTGTGCAGGATGTCTTTTATCAGCTTTCAAGGGTAAACAGCCTGCTGATGCCCATAGAACAGGTCGCGGCATGGCTATACCGGGTTGCGAGGAATTCGATCACTGACTGGTACAGGAAAAAAAAAGAGGAGCCGCTCCCGGAAACTGGCGAGCAGGAAGATCAGAAGCCCACGCAGGAGGCCGCCTACCTGCAAACGCTTGTATGGGAGGAGCTTGAAACGGCGCTTGAAGAACTGCCCGCTGAACAGCGGGCGGTTTTTGAAATGACCGAATTTGACGGCCTGTCGTTTAAAGAGATCAGCAGGACGAACGGAGTTCCGGTGAATACTTTATTGTCCAGAAAAAGATATGCCGTCCTGCATATCCGAGAGAAATTGAGCGGGCTTTACGCTGATATTATTGATGAATTGAATTGAACTGATCTGTATCTGCACGTTCAAAATAATGATATGCCCATTTCTTTATTAGACAAAACAGTGTATATGTGTTATGCACAGTGAAGATAGTATGTTTATAAGCAGGAAGTTATGGGTAAGTTTTTTGCACTCCTTGTAAATCTGTCTTTAGTCTTAGTCCTATGCTGCGGCTGCGCCGGGAAAAAAATTCCTGCGTCTGACAGTTCAATGGTCAACGGAAAACCCTACTGGTATTGGCAGCCGTCTGTTGACGGCACTATCGGCGGTGTGGGTGAGGCCGGGTTCCATATGAACGGCCCGGCAGCACAGCGGCAGCTTGCCACAAACCGTGCTATAGAGGATATTGCCCGCCAGAAAGGGATTTCCGTTACCCAGGTTCAGGAAATCACACAGAGTGCCACCCGGAGCGGTACATCTTCCACAAATATCGACACATACAGTATTTACACAGTCGAAGGCACAGTGGTGTCGGCAATTGTCAGAGAGGTATGGCTGGACCCTGACAGTGGCAGAATTATTGTCTGGGCCACTGAAATAAAATAGTATTATCAGGAGTACTATATGCGTAAAGTTATTGCATTACTGCTGCTGGCGGTTTTTGTTATCGCCGGTTGTGCTGCGTCGGTAAAAGCCCCCACAGATCAGCGTTCCATACAGCGCAGCAATGAGGCCCACAAAGACCTGGAAAGAAGCACACAGCCTTAATCGCGCAGGCAGTACTGAAATAAAAATGGGTGTAATCATGCGTAATTTTATTGTTATGCTTTGCGCGGCTTTCATATTGGTGTCCTGTTCCGGCAAAAGCAGTTCGCCGGATGCAGACTCCAAGGACGCCAGAAATCAGCGCTCAATTGATCAGATGGACAGGGCCATGGATGAACTGGATTCCGGTTCCGCACCGCAGCCTGACGCCTCCGCAGTCGGCAGCGGCAGTTACAACAGAACCCTGAACGAGGCTGAAAAAGCCCAGCGAGAGCTTGCCTGTGCTTCAGGGAACAAAAGCGAGGAGGATTGCTTGGTGGATTCACAGATGCTTACGCCTCCCGTGCCGCCGGATACTCCGGCTGTGGAGGAAAAGTCGCGCCCCACAACTATCCGGGAAGGAGCCGCTCCGATAAAAACCACACAGTATCCTATTGTGGACGGTTATCCCATATGGTTTAACCAGCCCGGTTATGACGATTACCTTGGCGGGGTAGGGGTTGCCAAAAAGCAGAGCGGTGGATACGCTGTACAGCGCAGGGTGGCAATAACTCTGGCCCAGGCCGATCTTGCCCGCAGCATTAAGGTAAACGTAAATAATGAATACACCAGTGAACGTCTGCTCGTCGATAAAAAAACGCAAAGTTATTACAAGGAAAAGTTTTCGACCATGAGTAACCAGCAGGCAGATGAATACATTAAAAATCCGCAGGTTATGGATGAATGGCTCGATGAAAAAACCGGCGAACTATATATATGGGTGGTTTTACCCAGATAAAAGTTTAATTTATCAACGTTCTCTTGCGGCTTTGATTATGTTATGTTAACATACCTTGATATACGCCTCATGATATGATGCCGGCCTTGGAGGCATTTAAAATTATTTAGCATTATAAGGATTTTATGCAATCAGCTTCGTTTACATTTCAACTGCAGGACAGTAAAAGTGGCAGTAGTAATAATACTGATACGTTGACTAATGTAATGGGCCAGCCACAGAAGGGGGCGCCGTCCGGGCAGAAAGGCGATGAAAATGTCGACTTTGGCTCCATGCAGTCGCAATGGCGCACATGGATGGGTGCGTCGTTCGTTCAGAAACGCGGTATTGATGTGATGAAAGCCGTCATCAGCGACCTCAAAATGGGCAGGCTGTTCGACATCTCAATGGTACTGCGGCTGATAAACGATTTTGTGGCCTCCTGCAAAGACAATGAGGACCATTTTGTCACATTGGCACGGCTTAAGGATACCAATAACTATGCCTATGCGCACCCGGTAAATGTATGTATATACAGTATCGCCATGGGATCAAAGCTGGGATACAACGAAAAACAGCTTGTCCGCCTGGGGATGGCTGCGCTATTGCACGATGTGGGTGAGGTTAAACTGCCGGAGCGTATGCTCAGCAAGGCGGCAAAGTTTACCGAGTCGGAACTGTCCGCCATGCAGCGGCATCCCCAGCTCGGATACGAGCTTTTAAAAAGGGATTCATCCATACCGGAAGACGTTTTGCTTGGGGTTTTGCACCACCATGAACGCCTCGACGGTTCCGGGTATCCGTCCGGCCATGTAGGGCGGTTTATACATCCGCTGGGAAAAATTATTGCTCTGGCGGAGACATTCGACGCGATGACCAGTAACAGACACAGTGCCGCCAGTGTGCCTGCCACGGAGGCGCTGAAAACACTTTATTCCCTGTCCGGCAAACATTATGAACCGGAAGTGGTGAACGCACTGATTACGATGATAGGCATGTATCCCATGGGGTCGCTTGTACGCCTGAGCGGCGGGCAGTTGGCTGTGGTGCTGACAAAAAACAAATCGGATCTGTCAAAACCTGAAGTCATTATTATTACAGACACGGACGGACAGCCGGTGGAGCCTTATATAGTCAACCTATACGGTGATAAATCGGGCAGGCAGATAATGTATTCGGAAAATGCTTCTCTGCTTAACATTGATACGAACAGTTATATACAAAATGTTTTATTGAATAAAAAATAACCAGGAGACGATGAACTATGGGCAGCGCAAACAGGCCGATACAGGATGTTTTGCGCCTCGCCGGAAGGGCCTGCAGCGGTCATAATACGCAGCCATGGGCGGTGCGCATGAATGACGGGGGGTGCTCTGTGATTGCGGATCACAGCCGCAGACTTCCTGTGGTTGACCCTGATAACAGGGAAATGTTTATTTCGATCGGTGCATATACTGAGGCGCTTACACTTGCAGGCGGCGCCTGTGGCTATCATTTTGAGACGCGGATAACCGCACAGACACCGTACGATGCTGAAGCCGTACGCATTAATATATCTCCCGCCGCACCACGGAATACCTCCGTAAAAGATCTCATCTCCCAGAGGCGCACAGTGCGCAACGGGATGCAATGCAAAGAGCTTAAAGCTATTGACGTCGCATTCCTGACGGCGGGGTTTGACCGCATCACCTACCTGCCGCTGGGCTCCGATAAGGCCAATAAATTGAAAGACATGGCTTTGGAGTATTTTGTCGAACAGACTTATAATGATATAGCCCAAAAAGAAATTTCACGCTGGACAAGATTGTCTTCCGGCGAAATACGCACGCACCGTGACGGCCTTACCTTGGCGGCAATGGATGTGGGACCGCTTACGTCGTTATTGATGGGGTTTTTTATGGACAGACGTGCAGTAATGAGCGATATCTATAGAAAAAAATCTATCGAGCTGACCGGCAGACAAGTCAATGAAGGCGGGGGCTGGCTGGTGATCTCCACAAAAGGGGACAGATGCGAAGACTGGATTAGCGCCGGCAGACAGTTCTACCGGATGGCCATTATTTCGTCCGCTGAAAATATAGGTTTTCACCCTATGTCTCAAATGCTGGAGAATAAAAACGGGCGTAAAGAAGTACGGTCACTTATCGGCGACGGATACCCGCAGATGACAGTGCGCGTGGGCTACGTGGGCAATTACGGCATGCCCAGCAGCCCGCGCAGAGATATCAGCGATTACGTGTTGTCACATTGATATAGCGGCCAGATCTTCCTGTACCGTTTTTGTGCCCGTGATGCCGAAACTTTCCACCAGGGTTTTGGCCACATTTGGCGAAAGAAATGCCGGCAGTGTAGGCCCGAGGCGGACGTTTTTGAAGCCGAGCGCCAGAAGCGCAAGCAATACCGCCACCGCTTTTTGCTCGTACCATGCCACATCAAAAGCTATGGGCAGTTTATTTATATCATCCAGTTCGAATACTTCTTTCAGTTTAAGAGCTATTACGGCGAGGGAATAACAGTCGTTGCATTGCCCGGCATCCAGAACTCTTGGTATGCCTCCGATATCACCCAGATCCAGAGAGTTATACCTGTATTTCGCGCAGCCTGCTGTGAGTATAATATTGTCTTTCGGCAGCGCTTTAGCGATATCTGTGAAGTATTCCCGCTCTTTCTGCCTGCCGTCGCAGCCCGCCATGACGACGAATTTTTTAACGGCTCCGCTTTTGACCGCGTTTACGACGGCCTCGGCAAGCGACATAACCTGCTCGTGTCCGAAACCTATGGTCAAGGACTTGCCGGGGTTATTCCCCAAAGGCTGAGAAGCTAGCGCAGCGTTTATAACAGGAGAAAAATCTTTCATTTTACCTTTTTCACGGTCAGGGATATGCGTGCATCCTTCATAGGCTGTGACGCCGGTGGTGAATACTCTGTTTTTGTAGCTGTCTTTAGGTTTTTGAATGCAGTTTGTTGTGAAAAGGAAGGGGCCGGAAAAGTTTTCGAACTCTTCCTGCTGTTTCCACCATGATGAGCCGAAATTGCCTGCGAGATGTTTATACTGCCTGAATTTCGGATACGCGTTAGCCGGCAGCATCTCGCCGTGTGTATAGATATCGATCCCTTTCCCTTCGGTCTGTATAAGAAGTTCTTCCAGATCTTTCAGATCATGCCCGCTTATGAGTATTCCGCGGCCGGCCCTGGTGCCGGTGGGCACTGAAGTTATCTCCTGCGCGCCGTAATGCTTTGTATTGGCGGTGTGGAGCAGAGCAAGGGCTTTTACCGCCAGATCGCCGCACTTCATGACCATTGCCAGCAGTTTATCCGCGGGGGGGTTACCGGCCAGTTCCGATAGTATCTCAGCTATCCCTGCGGAAAGGGCACTATCGGTCTCATTTAAAACCCACGCATGGTGTGCGTAAGCGGCAACGCCTTTCAGGCCGTATATCAAGAGCTCCCGCAGGCTGCGGAGGTCTTCGTTTTGCTGAGCTAATACACCTATCCGGGATGATACCGCAGCTATATCGGAATAAGTTTTGGGTGCCCACGAAGCCGCGGCAGACCACTTCACATCGCCGGCAGCCGTCTTTTTAAGTGTCTCACGCTCGTTTACAAGCCTGTAAATCAGGGATTCAAGATCCGCAGCGTCAAAATTCACATTTGTCACGGTGGCAAACAGTCCATGCAGGATCAGCCCGGCAGTATCATCGTTTGCTTTGGCTTTATGCGCCGCTTCCCCTAACCCTATTGTTGCGTACAGCACGGCATCCTGCAGCATGGCCACCTTGTCTGACTTACCGCAGACCCCGGATTTGTCGCACCCTTTGTTGTTAAGCGCCTCTTGGCATTGATAACAGAACATCTTGCCCTCCTTGTAGTAATGCTTTAAAGAGGGTAGCATCCGCCGGTGAAAAATTAATTGATGTGGATCAAGTTTTGAAAATAAATGTAAAATTATTTATTGGTGATCCTTTCGGTAAGCAGCGCGCCGGTGTCGGCGGACACTCCGCTCAGTTCGATATATTTTATATTGGATGAAAGCCCGGTTCCGGTGAGGTTCACATATACTTTGTTCAGAATGGCCGGTTCGCCGTTGATATTTACGATTACCCGGGGACATCCGTCCGCCATCGTCAATTCAACGGTTTTATCCGGAAGGGCGGTAATGCGGAACAGGTAATTTAACCCCGCTGTTTCGTTTAAGTAGTTCACGCCGTACGCAAATGTTTCTTCCAGCCAGCCCAACGCTCTTTTTTTGGTGGAGTTGATGCGGCTCCAGTATATGTACATTGGCTCTTCGTCATTGAGCATCCCTTTGCCGTCAATGTTTGCGTCGTACGCGACTATGTTTGAGTTAGTGGATTTTTCTATATAAAAAAGCCTTTGTGAGCATATCTGTGAATCTGCGGCGGCTGCCCACGCGGATAGCAGCAAAACAAACGGCAATACTGCGAAAACAAGCTTCATTCTTGAAAATCCTTATATTAAAATTAACTGTAATCAGCACTATCTGGCGTTTACTCTTTCTGTAACCAATGCGCCGTCTTCCAGCGTGAACCCGGAGATATCCAGATGAGAAACGTTGGGTATCCCCGCTGTTTTCGACTTTATGTTGATATAAATCGTATTCAGCAGGGCATCCTGGCCGTTTATCTCCGTGATGGCTTCCGTGCAACCGTCTTTTTTAAGGGTGACCGTAATGTTGCGGTTTTTCAGTATACTGTTTTTCACATTAACGATATATTTTGTACCTTTCTCAATTTCTTTCACTGTTATGCCGAACTGCGGGTTTTCGAGAAAGGTGAGACCCTCGCGCTGCCCTTTTTCCGCGTACATGATCCAGTATATATCAACAGGTTTTTTGGAGTTTATCTTCCCGCCCGACATAACCGCATCATAAAAAAGCACGTTTTTATTATCGCTTTTGGTGATAGTGAATAAATGTTCCGCACATTTGCCTGTTTCATGGCTTTGAGCTGAAGCTGTGAGCGGAAGTATTGAGAGAACAAGCACAATGATGGTTTTTTGAAGGAACGCGGGCATTGACTAATACTCCCATTTCTTTCATATTGCTTGTGACAAGATAGTCTAAAACCAAACGCCTTGCAAGATATTTGAATAAATTCCGTCATTTTTTTTGTTCTGGATTATGGGCGGCTCCACAGCCAGCTCAGTCCCGGCGCCGTAAACGCACTCCAGGAAAAAAATTCCGGCCTTTTTGTCTTCGGCGGCATGCATAAAACGCAGCCTTTTAGGTTCAAAATCATACTCCCTGCACAGACTTACAATATAAGCGAGCCTGTCGGCGTCGCCCGTGACCGCAAGTCTTCCGCCATAATAAATATGGCTCCTGCAGAATCCGAGAAGCTTATCAAAAGGCATGCTGCCGTCAAACCTGGCGACGGATTCCCTTTCATCAGCGCTGGTTTTTCCGCTGTGCGGGGATCTATAAGGAGGGTTGCATATAGCAGCATGAAATTTATGTTTTGGTTTATATTGACAGATATTTACATTAATAACTTTAACTGACTCTTCAAGTTTGTTGAGTTCTATTGTTTTCAGCAGGCATTCGTACATCTCCGGCTGTAATTCGATTGCCGTTATATCGTCAGCACCTTTAAGTTTATTTATCAGCACGCTCAGCACCCCGGAACCGCTGCCGATATCTATGATTTTTTCTCCTTTTTTCACTGTGGTAAACCAGGCCAGCGCCACCGAATCTATGCCGAAACGGAATCCTTTGGCCGGCTGGCATATTTTGATTTCAGGGCGTATTATGGAATCGATCGTATAGTCCATCAGTACAACCTGTATTCGCCCGTCAGAGTGTAGATGAAGTAACCGTTGACGTGCAGGACGTTGAGTTCGTATGGGTCCGGCAGTTCCACCCTGGGCATGCTTTTCAGGGTACGCAGAGCTTCCCTGTCCAGCGCGGGATAGCCGCTCGATTCAAGTACATTTATATCCGTAATGGAGCCATCTTTGTTAATATTAAACGTTATTCGTACAATTCCTGCTTCACCGCGCCTGGCGGCATCGGGGGGATATCGCCATATTCCGTAAAGCGCGCGCGCGAATTTATAGAAATACGAATCATATTTGGCGGACATATTGTTGAAAGTCACGCTGTCTTCGCCCGGAGGCAATTGCTGCTGGCTGAGGTAGTCTTTTATTATGTCGCGTATGCTTCTGTCCGGGCCGTACAGATCGCTGTTCCTCGGCATGCTGAGGAATTCGTCCGGCGTCAGTGGCTTACTCAACGGACTATCCGGCGATATCTGTTTTGGGATTATCGGCGGCCGGCCGGCCGGCTGTTCCGCAGGCCCGGGTTCACCGGTATCGCCGTCATCCGGTCCCTCCGGGCTGGGTTTAGGCAAGGGCTTCACCGGCAAAGGTTTTTCCGGTTCAGGTGTGCGAGGGACGGGTTCAGTTGGTGCCGCGGGCTTCGGGGCAGGCTGTTGCCGTGGTTGCTGCTGTGGTTCGGGCTTCAGGGAAGGGGTTTCCGGAGTTCGGGGCACCTCTTTGGGGATGATCTCTATGGGGATGATCTGCTCAGTTTCTTTTCCCTGTTCCGTTTCATGGATGACCAGAAGAAGAACCGGCAAATGCAGCAGCAAAGACAGTAAAAGGAAGATTAAAGGATTTCTCATAAAACTTTATTTCAAAATAGCATAATGGGGATAATTTTCAATAATGAATATACGACATAAAATAAATATCTACATACTCATTATAAATTAGTTGACATAAACCGACTCAAGTTTTATTATACATTTTAATAAAGTTTACGAGGGAGCTTATGTCTATTCGCTGGGATCCGTTAAAAGATATACTGAATATGCACGACAGACTTAACCGCATGTTCAGTGACACATTCCAGAAAAATGATCTTTCCGGCTCAGGTGAGTGGCTGCCGCCTGTGGATATTTATGAAACTGAGACTGAGATAGTTATCCTTGCCGAGCTGCCTGGAATCCCGGAAGACGCTATTGATGTGCAGATGAACGATGGTGTCCTTGTGCTGCGGGGGGAAAAACCGTCACCCAGGGATAACGAGACCGACAGCTATTACAGGCTGGAACGTCCGTTTGGTAAATTTTCCAGATCGTTTACACTTCCGAACGGCCTTGAGCTTTCCGATGTAAAGGCGTCGATCCGGGACGGTGTATTGAAAATTACTATGAGTAAAGTACAGAGCCGCCCGAAAAATATCAAGGTAACCAAAGATTAGTTATAGCAGGAGTATATATATTAATGGCACAGAATTACTATGACATACTGGGTGTGGATAAGAAAGCAACCGACGAAGAGATAAAGAAAGCGTACCGCTCCATGGCGCGTAAATACCATCCGGATGTCAATCAGGGGGATAAGGGCGCGGAGGCGAAGTTTAAAGAAGTGTCGGAGGCCTACGCCGTACTGTCGGACAAGGAAAAAAGAGATCAGTACGATAATCTTGGCCACGACGCGTTCACCCACAGCGGCCAGGGTTATGATTTTAATAACATGAATTACGAAGATATGCGTAATTTCAATTTCGGCGGCATGAGTATGGAAGATTTGCTCGGGGATATATTCGGTACGCGTTCCCGCCGGTCGAACCGCCCCATGAAAGGGCCGGACGTGCAATACAGCCTTTCCATACCTTTCGCGGATGTAATAAGGGGAAATGAATATGAGTTGAACCTTTCCTCAGGCACCGGGCAGGAGCGTATAAAAGTCAAAATTCCTGCCGGTGTGGATAATAACTCAAAAATACGGATCGCGGGAAAAGGCGGCCCCGGTATCAATAACGGCCCCAAGGGGGATCTGTATATTCTGCCGAGAATACCGAAGCACTCCGTATATGAACGGGAAGGCAGCGACCTGTATATCCAAATGGATATAGATATGTTTGAAGCCACACTGGGAACGAAAATTCAAGTGCCCACGCCTTACGGCGCGGTAAATTTAAGCATTCCCGCCGCCACTCAGGAAGGCCAGAAATTCCGCCTCAAAGGAAAAGGAGTACCCTCTTTGAAAGGGAACGTCAAAGGCGATCTTTATGTAGTCGCGCGGATACGGATCCCCGAGATCAAAGATGAAAGCGATAAAAAAATACTTACGGAAATGATGAACCGCTACGCACGTCCCGACAGGGATGCAATTGTGAGAAAAGGCACGATATGAAAGACAAACCCCTCTACACTATAGGTGTGGTGTCGGAAATGGTCGGGCTGCATCCCCAGACCATACGCCAGTACGAACGGATGGGATTCCTTACGCCTTCACGCACGGATGGGAATACCAGACTGTACAGCGAAGACAACCTTGAACTTTTGCACATGATAGTCACCCTGACCAAAGAGAAAGGGGTGAATATCGCGGGGGTAGGGGTCATTTTACAGATGGCTGCGCAGATAGACGAACTGGAGCGGAGCATGGAAAAAATGCGCCGGCGTTTCTCCGAACTGCCCGGCAAAAAGATCAAAATATCAAAAGAAAGTTAACATATTAGTAGCTATCCCTTTCTTGAATTTGCCATCAAAAATCCCTAGACATCAAAAAAAATTTGAATACAATTAATCGTTCAAATAAATATATGGCTAAGGGTGCTATATGAAACTCAGTTTGCAAAAGAAGCTGTTTCTGATCAGTGCTGTTCCGCTTATCATTATTTTTATCGGTATATTGATTTTAACCCAGTATTTTGTCCGTAACAGTCTTATAAGTGATGCCATCTCACTGTCGCAGGAGATCGCGGAAAAAAATGCTGTGGTGATCAAAGAGACTATGGATAAACTGCTCACCGCCACATATAACATATCTGAAGATGTGGGGTCGCTTTCGAAAAAGGGCGTCAAAAGGGATGTGGCATATGAGCTTATGTACAGTAATATAAGCCGGAACGGTTTTTTCGGCGGCGGACTGGTTCTGCTTAAAAACGCTATTGAACGTGACGCCGATTATATCAACGCGCCGTACCATACCGAAACAGGGCAGTTTTATCCTTACATCAGCCAGGATATGGCAACCGGCATCTATGATGAGAACTTCCTCGACAAGTACGAAAACGAGCTCTGGTACATAGATGTTATGCAGGATAAGAAGCAATCCATAACGGAACCGTTTATTCTGGATATTGCGAATAATACCGTGGCGGACAGCGCCACACCGGAGGAGATAGAAAAAGGGCTTAAACTGCCCGTGGTCACCATGGCATCCCCCATTATGAAAGACAGCGCCGTTATCGGCGCGTCGATAGTGGATTTGCAGATAAGCCGCTTTGAGCCTATTCTGAAAGACGTTAAACCTTTTGGAACCGGAAACGCTGTCCTTTTTAGCGGTGAAGGCACGATTATCTATGCCGCCGCGCCCGCCCTGATAAGCCAAAATGTTTCACAGATTAGCGGTAAATCCGATTTTGACGGTAAAAAAATTGTTGACTCCATAAAAAACAACGAAAAGCTCACTTTTTACTGGCAGGACCCGCAATCGGGCGAAAAAATGTACAGCGTAATGCTGCCGGTGAAGTTCAGCGGTACGGATATTACATGGGGGCTTCTGATATCCATGATTATGGACGACGCATATAAGGCGGTCGGTCTGCCGCGCATTCAGATGATAGCATGGTCGATGCTGGGCCTTATCGTCCTAATTGTCCTGCTTACCCTGTTTTTTATCCGCAAATCAATAGTGAAGTATCTTCACGACTTTATGAGCGCCTTTAAGGATATAACCGAAGGGGAAGGGGATCTCACCAAAACCATCAATATAAAGACCGGTGATGAGTTTGAAACTCTGGCGGATTACCTGAACAGATTTCTGTTCAGCCTGCGTGAAATAATAGTTGAAATAAAAAGCCAGGCATATGAGTCGCTTGACGCGGCGAAAGAGCTGTCTGTCGCTTCCAGTGATCTTAAAAGGACTTTCACCGGCCAGAGCCTTGAAATAGAATCCGTCGCTTCCGCCGTGGAGGAGATGAGCGGCAGCGCTTCCGGCGTAGCTGATACAACAAACAGCAACAGTAATGTTGTGGAAAATGCAAGCACCACCATCAACAACGGACAGGAGGAGCTAAAAGACGCCATTGCTTCTATGGATATAATCCTGGCCAAGACTTCTTCGCTTGCGAAGACTGTTAATCAACTGGGGGAATCTTCCGGCAAAATAGGCGATATTCTCAATGTGATCAACGATATTGCCGATCAGACCAACCTGCTTGCCCTAAACGCCGCCATTGAAGCCGCGCGCGCCGGGGATGCCGGACGCGGGTTTGCTGTTGTAGCCGACGAAGTGCGCAAGCTTGCAGAGAGGACACAAAAAGCGACACAGGAGATCAAAAGTATAATAGTTGAACTTCAGAACGGGGCGGTTCGCGCGTCTAACGAAATGAACGACGCCGGTGGAAGTGTTAAAGACGGCGCTGACAAAACTCATATGGTTGAAAAAGTATTCGAACAGATAGTAAACTCAATAGCTCAGATTCAGTTAAATACTTCCGCCATATCAATAGCTGCCGGCGAACAGGCCACTGCACTGCAGGGGGTCAGTAAAAACGCAAGGGTCATATCCACCAGTATAGAAGAGAGCACGGAAACTGTATCAAGCTTTAATAATGTTACTTCAAAACTGGCATCAAGCGCGGAGAAAACACAAAAACTGCTGGACAGATTCAAAGTGGATAAACTTTAGTTGCGATATTGTTGTTTTCCGTCATAACATAAAGCCCGTTTGGTCAAACCAAGCGGGTTTTTTATATATTATTGCCAGACAAGGCAATCTTTTATTGCAATTCATCTCATAATAGTTAAGATAGTAATAAATTCACCAAACGGGCTTGCATCATGAAAGACACGGTCGGTAAATTTCGTTTGTTTGTGGAGGCGGTTTTCACACGTCTGGGTTTCGGCATGCGCGGCAAGCTGATCTCGCTTTTTGTTGTGATAAAGGTTGTTCCTCTTATTGTGCTCGCTGTTCTGGCGTGGCGCTATTCATGGATCCTCGGTCAGGAGCTGAAAACCCGGGTTGTTGAAATAACGCGCAGCGCGGATAATTCGCTTACGGAGCTCGGCAATGTAGCCGTCAAGGACGCGGTAAATGCTCTGGACGAGCGGGCACGGGAAGACATTGAACGTATGACCACCGATACGGCATTGAGAGTAGCCGGTTTTCTTTATACCCGTGACGATGATATACGCATGGTGTCCAAAATCCAACCTGATCCGGTTGATTACAGCGCTTTTATCAATAACAGACTGGGAAGGCTTGTAGTTCAGAGCAAATGGGAATTGACGCCCGACGGAAAATCCTGGCGACCGATAACAGCATTGAGGGATGAAAAGATCATCACTTCTTCAATAGAAGAAAACAACCGCAGCTTTCACTACAGGCCGCCGGATGCGTATATCTATGAAATGCGGCCTATTTATCTGGAAATCACATTTGTTGATCTGAACGGGATGGAACGCATAAAGATTACCACATCTCCCATGATGAGCAAAGAGCTTAAAGATGTTTCAAAACGTTATAATACATTCATACATGCCGAAACTTATTTTCCCGAACTGAAAAAGCTTAAGCCGGGGGATGTCTATGTTTCTGATGTGATCGGCGCCTATGTCGGCTCCAAAGTAATAGGTACCTATACCCCTGAAAACGCCGCCAAGGTGGGGGAAAAATTCGATCCGGAAAATTCAGCCTATGCCGGGAAGGAAAACCCTGTCGGCAAAAGGTTCCAGGGGTTGGTCCGTTGGGCCACTCCGGTTGCTGAAAACGGGAAGATCATCGGTTATGTGACACTGGCTCTTGATCATGACCATATCATGGAATTCACATCTCATACAATGCCGACATTCAGCAGATATACCGAGATTCCTGACGCGTCAGAGGGAAACTACGCGTTTATATGGGATCATAAAGGCAGGAATATAGTGCATCCGCGTCATTTTTCCATAACCGGCTATGATCCGGAAACCGGCGACCCGCAAGTCCCGTGGCTGGAAGACAGGATTTATAATGAATGGAAAGCCAGCGGGAAACGCTATGTTGATTTTATCATGGACGTACCCACCTTTGTGGATCAGTCCGTAAAGAAAAAGCCCGCCCCTGAGCTCACAAAGCAGGGACTTGTTGGGCTGGACTGCCGCTACCTCAACAATGCCCCTCAATGCACCGGCTGGTTTGACCTGACCCAGAACGGCGGCTCCGGCTCGTTCGGGATATTGTGGAGCGGGCTTCAAAAGATTAGCACCGCGGCCGTGATTCCGTATTATTCCGGTCAATACGCCCGGTCCCCCAGAGGATTCGGTTTCGTCACCATCGGCGCCGGACTGGACGATTTCCACCGTTCTGCCATAGAAACCGAAGCCGAACTGGGCAGGATGACAGCCGCCGCCAACGAAGAGTTGAGGGATGCTGCCGATGAAACACAGCGTATGATTGGTAAAAATCTGATAGATACCGGCATCAGCCTTGGCATATCAACGGCAGTAATGGTTGCTATTGTTATACTCGTGGCTATCTGGCTTGCATCGCTTTTCACAAAGAACATCACAAATCTAATTAACGGCATCTCTAAATTCCGCGCCGGGGAACGGCAGTTTCGTTTTAACGCCAGGATTAAGGATGAAATAGGAGCACTGGCGGATTCCTTCGACGAAATGGCAGACAGCCTTGTGGATAGCGTGAAAAGCACCCTTACAATAACTGATCTTGATAAAAAAATAATATATATGAACGACTTGGGATTAGATATCGTAGGGGAAAAAGACCTTGCAGACGTTGCGGGAAAATATTACCCCGGAAATAGTATATTTCCCGCAAACACGCCCTACGATCCGATAAAATGCCTGATAGAAGGAAAAGAACCTGAAGTTTTTTTTCATAAACAGAGTGGAAGATATTTTAAGGGTGCCGCCAACTATTTTCGCGACAGAGAAGGCAAACTCTTAGGTTATATCGTGACCTCAAACGATATAACCGATATTGCCCTCGAGCAGCAGCAAACGGAACGCCAAAGGGCACTTTTAGACACAATATTCTCATCTTCGCCGGATATTATGTGGTATAAAGGCACAGATGGTGTTTATCTTGCTGTCAACCCCAGGTTTGCGTCCGTTTTTGGCAAGAAACCCGAAGAAATAGTAGGGCGGCGGGATTCGGAAATACTGTCCCGGAGTAATATGACTAATGTGAGGAAGAACCAGATCAATCTTGCCGATTCCAAAAATTCGCGCCAGGCGGAAGATACCATAATTTTTGCTGATGGCCATACAGAAACGCTGGACTCCGTGGTGACCCCGCTTTTTAATGAAGACGGAGAGTGGATAGGGGTGTTGGGAGTTGCGCGTGACGTGTCGCGGCGGGTCGAAGTTGAAAGCAAACTCCGGGAAATTCAGATTGAACTGGAGCACGCCGTACAGGACGCCAACCGTGCCAACCATGCCAAGAGCGAATTTCTCGCCCGCATGAGCCATGAGATACGAACTCCAATGAATGCAATTATTGGCATGACAAACATCGCAAAGCGCAAACTGGACAAAGAAAATATACCTATCAATGAAATACGTGAGCATGTTAATCAGGTGGAAGTATCTTCCCAGCATTTGTTGGGCCTCCTGAACGACATACTTGACCTCTCCAAGATAGAGGCCGGGAAACTTGAACTGTATGAAGAGCCTTTCAATCTTCCGAAGCTGATCGACAGTGTCGTCACCCTTATTAACCAGAGATGTCTGGACAAAAGTATTATTTTTGAAGTATCCGCTGATGAATTTGAAAAGGGCGATTTCGTGTCCGACCCTTTGAAATTGCGTCAGGTACTTATTAATCTTCTCGGCAATGCCGTTAAATTTACCCCGGAGCATGGCAAGGTCACTTTTACCGCCAGGTTGCTGGAAAAAAGCGACGATATGTCACTGATCTCGTTTTGTGTAAAAGATACCGGGATAGGTATTTCGGAAGATCTCCGGAAAACCCTCTTTTCCCCGTTTGAACAGGGGCTCAGTATTACGCGCCGCTATGGGGGCACCGGCCTGGGACTTTCCATCAGCCAGAGGATCGTCAGGCTAATGGGCGGGGAGATTGTTGCGGACAGCCGTGAAGGCGAAGGAAGTTCTTTTACCTTTGCCGTATGGCTTGCGGAGTCTGAGAGCAAAGTGAGGGAGACTCCGGCTGTTGATTACAAAACCGCATTAAAGGGTAAAAAAGTTCTTCTGGTAGACGATGTGGAGATCAATAGAAAGCTGGTCATCGCCATGCTGGAAGATACCGGTATGGTTGTGGAAGAGGCTGCGGACGGACGGATCGCCGTGGATATGATGGCCGGGTCGCCTGAAAATTATTACGATATTATCTTTATGGACGTCCAAATGCCTGTTGTGGACGGCTACCAGGCCGCAGGCATCATACGCGCCATGAGCAGAGCGGACGCAAAAACCGTACCTATCGTAGCCATGACTGCCAACGCATTCAAGGAAGATGTTGACAAATCGCTTGCCTGCGGTATGAATGCACATCTGGCGAAGCCGTTGGAGTATGACAAAATGGTGGATGTACTGGTAAGGTATCTTATTCCGTTTGAGTTATGATTACGGCTTTATGAGACAAGGATCCTGAAAAGGGAGACTATATCAGCCCGTCAAATCCCCAGCGGCAGGCCAAATGGTAAACGGCTACTGCGGCGCTGGAAGAAATGTTCAACGACCGTATTCCTTCAATCATAGGTATGCGGTACAACATTTCCGGGTATTTTTTGTATATAATGCCGGGCAGGCCGCTGCTTTCGCAACCGAAGACAAGGGTATCCGTGTTATCCGGCATCGCTGTATATAGTTGCGAGCCTTTGGTGCTGATAAAGGCAAAACTGTCATTGATCATGGGATAGAACTCAGTTAATGTGGGGATACGGCGCACTTCCACTTTATCCCAGTAATCCATTCCCGCCCGTTTTGTATGTTTATCCGACAGAGAAAACCCAAGCCTGCCCACAAGCCACAGTTCCGCCCCCACAGCGGAGGCAAGCCGGGCGATATTGCCGGTGTTCTGGGGGATTTCTGGCTCCAGAAGAACGATATGCATTAATTACATCAACTGTTTCAACAATTTTACCATATTAGCCTGGTTTGCAGGAGGAGTGGTATTCCGGTATAAAATATCATCCTGAAGTGCCTCCAGCGCAGTCATAACAGATACGGGGCTGGGCACTCCGTCTTTCGGCAGTTCCGCGCGTATAATCCCGGCCAATTCATTCTTAATGCTGCGATACGTTGAAAAGTTGGAATAACCGTTATCCCGTGGGATGGCGTGTTCAAAATGGTCTTCTTCGTCCTCTTCGGGTTCCGTCTGTACCTGTTTCACGGGCAGGGCATCTGTGGTTTCAGACAGATTGTAGGTTCCGTTTAAAGATAATGTTATTTCCATCGTACACCTCGCTGAAAATACTCAAGCAAGATGTATGCCAGAATTATGAGTTATTCTTTGCCTGACAGATCTTTATCTATTGACTCCAGCGCTTTTTTGATGTCAACGCGCCGCATGTTGATGAGATCTTTTTCAGCCGGTGTGGGAATGAGCGATTTAGGCATCATGGCGAACACTTCTTCCCTTGATTTTTCGTCTTTTACTTCCGACAGCACCTGATATGCCATGGGTACTTTGGCGAGAATGTACCTGTAACGCGTTAATGTAAGTCCGGTTTTATCAGACACAATCTGTGCGGCTTTATCGGCGGGTGCTGTCGCCAGTTCAGCGGGCAGGCCGGGATTGTTGATGAAGATGTTTATATCCTTTTCAGTGAGCGGAGGCTGATCAGCATAAGCATTTTCGCTGAGAGTATAGGGGGGTGTATTTATCTGCGCCGGGGCTATGAGCGGCGGCAGCAGTATGTAGACTAATACAAATAACAGTACCCGTCTCATATCTACCTCCATCAATATCATATTAATAATATGTTTTTTATAAGTAAAGTAAATCCTGCATCTATTTAAAAAATTCGTCAGATTGTATCTAAAAGCAAATATATTACGATTCTCCGCTTTTATACTTGAAAAAGTCATCAAATTTGATATTCTATGATGTTCAGGAGTTAATAAATGAATGTATATCGTGCGGTCGTAGCCCAGCAGGATCAGTCAAAAAAAACGTATTATGAACAGGTTACTCTAAATGTGAACGACCTGCCGGCTGGCGATCTCCTCATAAAAGTAAGGTATACCGCTCTGAACTATTCAGACGCACTTGTGCTTTCGGGCGGGGAAGAAAGTATCGGCTACCCCCTGGTTCCCGGGGTGGACGCCGCAGGAACGGTTGTATCCTCTAAAGTTTCTTATTTCCAGGAAGGAGACGAGGTGTTGGTAACCGGTTTTGATCTTGGGCTGAAAATCCCGGGCGGGTTTGGCGGCTATATATCGGTTCCCGCTGACTGGGCATTGCCCGTGCCCATAGGTTATGACTTAAAATCGTGCATGATTCTGGGAAGCGCCGGAGTCGCCGCCGGAATAGGCTCGATGGATTTGGCCAACACCGGCCTTGCCCCTGATAAACACAAACTGGCGGTAACCAATGCATCTTGCGATCTGGGGGCGGTAGCCGCCGCATTGCTGGCTACGCAGGGGTATAAGGTAAGCGCGTATATAGATGATCTTAATGACAGGGATTATGTGCAAAAGCTGGGTGTTGATAATGTGTGCCCCATGTCTCAACTGGAAAATCTGAAAAACAAACAGCTTGAGACGCCGCTGTATGACGGTGCTTTTGACACCGCGGGCGGCAATGCTCTTTCATCGCTGCTTAAAATAATGAACCCTAATTCAACGGTAGTTGTGGCTGGAGGGCAAAGCAGCATGTCGCTGAACACATCTCTTATGCCGTTTTTATACAGAGGGGTGAATCTGATTGGCGTCAACGCTCTCTCGTGTTCTTTAAAAATAAAAAGAACCGCGTGGCAGAGGCTGTCAAGCGACTGGCGCATACCGCAGCTTGAATGGCTCTGCACGGAGATTTCGTTTGACGAATTGCCTGATTATGTGCCGCTGCTGCTTCGCGGAAAAGTGAAAGGGCGAATTATTATAAATCATTCCCTTTAATCTAATTTATATATATAGAACTTTCTTGTAGCCGTCCGGAACTCCTCCACAAAATCGACGGCGCCGAATGTCCTTTTCAGCTCCTTGCTTTTGTTGTCAAAACCAAGGTAATAACCGCTCATTTTGTAATAATCTGTTCCCTTATCCCAGATGTCAAACTGGCTGAATCTGGAGCTGAGCGGAATATACACACGGGGATGGCCTTTGATGTAATACGACATCATTGACGCCACAGTCAGATGGTTGCTGAAATATTCCTGATCATAACCGGCAGGTAAAACTTTTTTAAACTCATCGATCGCATCTTTATACCCGTACAACCGCGGCTCTATGATGTCCATCTTATCAGGCAGCGGTATAAAGGGCGAAACCATCATCGCGATCGTCGCAACCCCGGCAAAAACCGCCCCGGCTTTATACAGCCTGCGGTGAAATCCTGCTGCCACATATACCGCCAGTATCGGAAACGCCGAAAGATATCCAATAATTGGCCAGTTTAGCTCCATTTTTTCGAACAGCCCTTTGTATAAAAAGAAAAGGGTGGGTACGGTAAACAGTGCCGCAAGGTATTTGAACCACTGCTCTTTCCTAAAGCCTTTATAGTAGAAAGAGACCTTATATATAATGAAGGCGAATAATGGGGTGGGGAGGAGCTGCATCCCTCCCAGTAGTTCAAAAAAGTACCCCGGCCGTATTACATGCGTTTCAGGGGTTCCGTGCCGATACTGAAATTTTATGCTGATCCAGTCATACTGTATGTTCCATATCAGTATGGGTATTACGCCGCACATGCCGATGAAACAGGCTATCCATGTATATTTGTTTTTGAACAGGCGCCTGTTAAACAGGAGCATGTATACAAACAGCGATGCGGGAAAAAGCACCGCAGTATATTTGCTCATGATCATCAGCGCAATGGCTGTGCCCGTGAGTATGAAATACCGGTTTCCAAGGCCATCGATTGCCAGATAGCCCCAATATAACGCCAGACACCAGAAAAGGATAAGGGGGCTGTCAGGAGTAACAAAAATATACCCCATAGCTGTGGCCGGAAGCACTGCGAAAGCTATGAAACAGAGCCAGCCGGCCGTTTCGCCTTTTATTTTCCAACTCAGCATGGAGAGTGCGTACCCGGCGCCGGTGATACACATCACCGTTGTGAGGCGCACCGCCGCCTCGCTGTCTCCCGCGAAGGAAAACAGGCGGATCAGCCATGCAATCATGCCCGGATGGTCGTAGTATGACCAGTCTATGTGTCTGCTCCACAGCCAGTAGTAAGCTTCGTCGGGATGCAGCGGGAGAAAAAAGTTGTAAAACCCGTGCACAGCACTCAATATGAGCAGGGCTATGATCAGTTTTTTTCTGAAGGTCATGCATTGTCCAGTATGCCCGATACGACGACAGCGGCGCTTTCAGGCGTGATTTTTTTAATACACACGTTATCGACACAGCTTGTTTTTCTGTGATTGGAAGCACTGACGCAGGGGGAACATGATAATCCGAGGAAGAGGGGAATGCTGTTACCAAGTGAACCGTAAAGGGCGGGTGTTTCCGGTCCGAATATAACCACCGCGGGCAGGTCTGTGACTGAAGAAAAATGTCCCGGTCCTGAATCGTTAGTCAGCATGGCACAGCCCAGAGAGTAAAGTGAAAGCATCTCTTTCAAGGTGGCTTTTCCCGTGAAATTTACACAGCGCGAATCATTCACCTTGGTTCTGATGTACTCCGCCTGAGAAAATTCTGATTTTGCGCCGGTCAAAAGCACGATTATATCACTATACCGTTCAAGCATGAGCTTTGTGAACGTGACAAAATGATCAGCCGGCCAGCGCCGCTGGGGAAGCAGATCGCTTGCATTCGCATTGACCAGCAATATGCGCGGAGTAGCTTCACGCCATATTTTCCCGGCCACAGTATCAATGGTTTTACGCATTTTTTCTTTGTCGTCCTCGCTGATGCTCGCTTTGGCGAGTACGACATCGCTGTCCTCTACGAGCGATTTGGAGTACGGGTTCCCGTCTGAGTCTTCATCCAGAGCGTTGATCATGGCGACAAAGTTTTTTGAAATATGCTTGTAATGGTTGTAGGCTATACGGTGGGTAAGCATCCCCCCGCGATAAAGCCCCTCGTTATGGTATCTGCAAAACCCCACACGATTATCCGCCCCGGAAAACCCGGTCAAAAGGGCGGTATACCTTGAGAAAAGTTCAATATCTATTGCCGTATCTATCTTTTTACGGCGCGCCCATACGAAAAAACGCAAAGTATCCGTTACCAGCCTGAACCCTTCCGGACGGATGGTGAAGATGCTTTCATCAGGCACTGTCTGGAGAAGTTCAAGGCTGGCTTTATTTTTCTCAAAGATCAGAAAGTGGAGTTCCGCGTCATATTTCTGCTTTATTTTGCGCATGGCGGGGTCAGCCAGGATAGCGCTGCCCATTTCGGAAAGCTCTATAAAAAGCACTTTTTGGGGGCGTACATTTTTTTCCGGACGGAAAAATATTTTACATATTATTGTCGCGATGAAACAGAGGGGGATGCCGATATATCTGTCTATCGCGCGCATAGTGTTTACAGTCATACAGTTGATACCTCTTTGCTTGGGTCTAACTTTGAAACATAGATCTTTTTTGGGTTTTACGCAATGAAGGAATAGCAAAAATCAGATCTGATGATAATCGACAACCATATTCAGCGAATCGAAAGTGAACCGTACCCTTTTTTGCACGCTGCGCACAACGTACGGCGTATCGAAAAATCGAAACGACACGCCTTCCTGTACTTCGTTCTCAACTTCTATCACAGGATGGCGGTGTATGGACTCTTTCATAATGCTTTCAATGCGTTTATCAAAAAGGGCAAGTCTTTTTGTGATCAGGTCGCGTGTTTCCATAAACTTCTTATATTTGGGATTTTTCGCCGCCTGCGAGTCTTTGGCGTCCAGCACGCCCAGAACTTCGTTCATCTTGTCTATGGTTTCCAGAAGGCGGTTTTTTTCATCGGTTATTCGGGTCAGCTTGTTATCGGCGTCATATTTGCGGCCGACACTGATTTCGATTTTAGTATTGGCTCTTGTGCCCAGGTTGTAAAACATACAGCCCGCGAATGCGGCTATCACGCCCCCGGCTACCGTGGATTTGGTATCAGCTTTGACCATATCCCCTGCGTTCAGAATAGAATTGAAGGCGTATTTGTGGATTATTATGGAACCTTTGGCGCTGAGGTTTCCGCTTTCGCAGTAACCCACTTCGATATTGCCGCCGGCGGATATGCTGCTGTTGTTTTTACCGCCTTTGACCCCGGCTTTTATGGTTACGTTGTTTTCGGCTGTGATTGTGGCATCCTGGCATATGCCGCCTATGTTTATATCTTTTCCTTTCACAACAAATCCTGAAAGCACATCACCTTTGATGTCGACTGTGCCTACAAAATCAATATTCCCAACGCTGTAATCCACGTCGCCTTTCACTTCTATGACAGGCTGAATGGAAAGTATCCCCTGTTTATAAACGATGTAGCCGTCTATGGCGGCGCTGAACTGGGTGCCGGTTTCGTCTGTTTTAACGCCGTCGCCGGCGGTCAGTTCGGCAGGTTTGCCGGGAACCTGCGGGATAGGGTTTGAGTTTACAGTCATCCCCGGTTCCCCTTCAGTGGCGGGAGTGATGCGTGCCAGAACCTGATCGGTTTTAACATTGATAAAGCGCCGCTGTTGCTTGAAATATGTTTTGCCGCTGGCGTCTTTCATAGGTTTATCTGAGGGGATTTCAAAAAAAATCTGTACTTTGGCGTCCTTTCCGTGAACAGGCTGTTTGCCGACAGCTACGATGGCGCCATCCACTATGCTGCCTTTGAGCATGAACTCATAGGCTTCTTTGAATGCGTTTTCGTCGGCGAAGCTTCTGGTCACGCCGACCGGAGAGAATACAAGCGCCAGCGCCTCTTCGTAGGTGGGGGCTCTGCCTCCGTTTATGGGAGGTAAGAAGGTGGCATCAACGCTCATATTGTTTGCTGAGATAGTCATCATAACCGTACCGTCGACGGGACGGCTGTGCATAATATTAACGGACTGATCCACGGCAAAATTTCTGCTGATTTCAAATTCGGTGGGCTCGCATCTGTAATGGTTTACACATATGCTGTTTATACGTATAGAAGTAGTTTTGCCGATTATCTTTAATAGCATTTCGCCACCTTTATTACGTTACCTGCTTTATTGTACCATAAAAAATACAATTGTGAATACTTATCGACTGTCTATGGGCAAAACTTTAATAAATACAGTCAGCCGGCCTTGAGCTCGAACAGTATATCCCTGAGTTTGGCGGCTTTTTCAAAATCCAGCTCTTTTGCCGCCTGTTTCATCATCTTTTCCACCATGGGGACATCAAGTTTCGGATCGCCGGTGAGCTCAAGCTCGTTTACGTCCGTCATGGGCACTGTGAGGTAATCCTTTTCATATATGGAGGCCAGGATGTCCGAAATTTCGCTTTTAACGGTTTCCGGTGTTATGCCGTGCTCCTCGTTGTAGGCGATCTGCTTTTCCCGGCGGCGACCGGTTTCATCTATGGTGCGTTTCAGCGATTCGGTCAGTTTATCCGCGTAAAATATGGCACGTCCGTTCACATTACGCGCGGCCCGGCCCACGGTTTGTATCAGCGACTGTGTAGAGCGCAGGAAACCTTCCTTGTCAGCATCCAATACCGCCACAAGGCTGACCTCCGGCAGATCCCGTCCCTCCCT
>JAVBTI010000110.1:0-4916 GCA_031556255.1 Deferribacterales bacterium
GCGTTTGACTATTTGTTGATTATTGTATCGCAAAAGCAGTGCCTGGTCAAGATAAACAGAGCCGCGGCTTCGAACAGACAGAAGCCGGGGCGGATATGCCGGGCAGAAAGGAGCTGATAAAATGTTTGATAACAATGAATACGATCCGGGTTATGCGCGGGAACGGCTGTCTGAGATGATCGACCACGGCGCGGATATCCGCACACCGCGTAAAAAAGCGCTGGACAGGTATAATCATGACCGCACCGACTGGATGATAAATCTGTTCAACAGCGACGACGCCGGGGCGATGCCTAAACTGGAAGACTATGAGGCCGAAGAGATGAAGAAGGCTGAGGCGGGGCAGGACGCCGCGGACATGGCGGGAGGAGGGGCTGACGGATTAATTAACTCTCCTGGATTGCGGCTCAGGGCCGCAATGACGGAAGGGGTGGCATCGGTACCGATGTCCCGGCAGAAAGCCCCTGCGGGGCCGGGAGGGGGATTTCGGAATCAGCCCCCCGTCAGAAAGCCCCTTCAGGGGCCGGGGGGCGGCATGCTGGACTGGGCAAACAGCCCCGTCAGCCAAAACACTGAGTGGGAAAAGTACGGCGTATCTTATCTGCCCAAAGGGAACAATATGTTTGTCTCTTCATTGGAAAGCAGAGCGCGCTGGTCGCCGGAACGCGGTGAGTTTTATGTGGCTGGTGAAGAAAATACACCGCCTCCCTTGTCGCAGAACAGAGCTGTGCATGAGTATTTAAGGAAAGAATATCCCTGGGGCTCGGATATGACATACAGCGATGCTGCGGTGAAAAATATGCAAAATGTCGCGCCGGTGATCAAAGACGCTTCGCGAGAGACCGGCGTGTTCAAAGAAGCCATAGCCGCCGCCATGTGTGATGAATACACCAGCAGATTTGAGAGATTTGGGGGGAGGCTTGGAGATCGTTTGGACAATGTGCAGGATAAAGCATCCAGAATGCGGCCTTTCAAAGTATCTCTTTCTGAAATAGAAAAGTATATGACTGAAAATCCGGAAGGGGCGCATGAAAGAAGCTTCAAAAATTCCAAAACCTGGGATATAGGGCCGTACAATATCAACATGTCCACCGGTTACAGGATTTTTAAAGAAAATGTACTGGACGCTGATTCGGACAACCCCATCAGGCAATATGTCATGACAGGGCTTCAGCCGGACGCGACGGATGATGAGAAATGGAGCAACTTTCGCGACAGGTGCATGCTGGAACCTTCCGGAGCAGTCTACACCGTGGCCGCCGTGCTGAAAGAAGGGCAGGAAAAGCTTGCGCCTTATATGGAAGGGTTGAGCCGGGAAGAGCAGGCTGCGCTGCTCGTAACATATTATAAGCAGGGCTGGGATAACATGTTGGCAAGGTATGGTGAGCGGATGGCGCAAAACCCGCCGCCGGGAGGAGAAACCCCTCCCATGAGGCCGGGCACCGGGGCAAGGATGTTCTTTAATATGAGGACGATTCAGAATGCCCTGGAATAGCTGCTTGCTTTACGTTTTCACACACGGGAAGTGCTTGTTATGTTTTATGATGAGCTGCCTATAAATATAAATGCCGTCACAATGAACATTGCGAAAGAAAGAAATGCAATCGCAAGCAGAAAAAGAGAGTTAACCTTTATTTTACGAAACCTGAAAAAGAGAAATAAAAACAAAAACGTAATTACAGGCGGGGATAACCATAATGGATATTCTATCCAGACAGGTTCAAAAGGAGGTTCATAAGGTGGATGATAAAGCAACAGTCCGCTATATACACCTATGGACACAAGTGTACACAAAATAAACAATACACAAATAATTAACCCTGTTTTCGGCAGACTGATACCGCCCCTGAGAATGAAAATGAGGGCAAACACCGGCAGCATGACCGCGGCAAGCGTGAGCCACACTCTGAGGTCGCTGCCTTTACCGCTCAAAGCGCGGGCGATCAGAATCGAGGCCTCTGTAATGACGGTTACGGCAATTATTTTACGCACCGTGCCGTTGATATTTAAAAGTATATCAGGCATAAAAGCCTCTGCTGTGCTTGACCATCCGTTGATTATTGTATTGCAAAAACAGCGGCCGGTCAAGATAAACAGAGCCGCGGCTTCGAAATTAAAATTTAAAATCGGATGCGTAATATAAATAGCTTCCCTGAAGGCGCCCGGTTTCTGTAAAGCAGAAAGCCCCCGTGGTACAGAATAGATAAGGAGCTGATAAAATGTTTGATAACAATGAATACGATCCGGGTTATGCGCGGGAACGGCTGTCTGAGATGATCGACCACGGCGCGGATATCCGCACACCGCGAAAAAAAGCGCTGGACAGGTTTAATCTTGACCGCACCGACTGGATGATAAATCTGTTCAACAGCGATGACGCTGGGGCGATGCCTAAACTGGAAGATTATGAGGCCGAAGAGATGAAGAAGGTTGAGGCGGGGCAGGACGCCGCGGACATGGCGGGAGGAGGGGCTGACGGATTAATTAACTCTCCTGGATTCCGGCTCAGGGCCGGAATGACGGAAGGGTGGATTGCGGCTCAGGGCCGCAATGACGGAAGGGGTGGCATCGGTACCGATGTCTCGGCAGAAAGCCCCTACGTGGCCGGGGGGCGTGCCGCAGATTCCGAACAAAGGCGGCAGGCATAACTGGACACCCCAGGAACAGACTCCGAATGTAAGTGGGTATGAAAAACGCGCGGCCAGCCGCGGTTTAGGAGAACCACCTCCCGAACTGAACATGACGCCGGAAGAACGGCAAGCCAAGCGGCAGACGGACATGATTGCCCTGGGGAACCTTATCCGGTCGGCAAAGAGTGAAAAAGAACTCAATCAGATTATATGGGACAAAAATCTTGACGGCAACTGGTATGACGGAAAACTTCATTTTGACGACTGGGAAACGAAAAAAACATATCTTGCCGCCCTTGCGGATATACAAAAGGAGTTCAGCCCCGGAAAAGTGGACGCCTATGATTTTGATTATATCAAAAGGCGAGGGGGACGCAGAGAGTATAATTCGTTATTTGAATTAGGTTCGCTTAGTCCGAAACATGTGCAGCGTGCCACAGAGCTGGAAAACTGGCAGAAAAAGGCCGGCGGCAAACTTGCCGGCCTTCATCCCGGCGGCCTGATTTATGACAAAGACGAAGTGTATATCAGCAGGGCTGTTAACAGTGACGGCACCTGGTCTACAAATGATCCCCATCATGTAAGCTGGCATGAACTGGCGCACAACGCGGCAAAATACGCGATAAAGCAGAATCCCGATATAGACAATGAACTTCAGTCATACTACAATACCATGGGCCGGAATATGATTAACCGGAGTGTTTCGTTCTACGGCGGCGGGGATTACCGGGAGATGGCCGCGGAAGCTGTCGCGCGATATATGAAAGACGGCCCGGACTCACCTAAAGAGGTGTTGGATATAGTTGACGTGCTGAAAGGCGGACATAAGTGGAGGGAGAATTATGGCAAATACGAATAAGTTGATTCTAAGCCTTCTGGCGGGGGCGGTATTGTTTTGTTTGTTTGCTGTTGTTTCAAATATAACTGATTTACCCCGCCTTTTCGCCGAATGGAGACCCATTCTGCTGGGCATGGCAGGCGGGGCACTGCTTGCCGTGGGCACCTATACATATTGGCTGATATTCATACCGGAATACTTTTACGCGGGGCTTTTACTCGCCTTATCATTAATATCCCTGTTTTTACTGACCGTATCGCTGATCAGATTTTTTAAACACGGGAAGTTCGGCAAGGTTGAGATTGCGCTCACAGCCACAGGTTCTTTGCTTTGGTGTATCACTGGGTATAATATTGTGTTTGCGATAATATGGTACCACACATGAAAAAATAGCGCACACCACCGCTTCCTCCCGGCGAACAATGTGAGCGGGCTGCGGAAAAGGCAGCGACCGGCGGGAGCGGGGATTTCGGAATCAGCCCCCCAGCAGAAATAAACGAATACAGGGCGAACTGGAAAGAGGCGGTGATATCAACGGGGGTATGTTGCCCGGCGAAGGGCGCGCAATCTATTATAATGCGCCGGAGATTCGAGAGGCGGTTCAGAAGGAGGAAGAGGATAAACGCCGGGCCGAAGCGGAGCGGATGAAACGCAAACATGAAAATCTCTTTCTCAACAGTAACCCGCCTGTCTGGGATCTTTTCAGGTAATTGTGGAGGCATGGAGCATTGAAAGAATGAGTACGGAAGAGGACAGCGTAAGCAGCAAAAGGAAAGTATAAGTGAACCGCATTTTTCTGATATGGAAAAATAAGCGGAATACCAGAAATACCTGCACTGCTATTATAATGTAATATACGGCGCCGCTAAGCTCTGCAGGCCACCGGGCTGATAAAAACAGTGTCAGAGTCAGCGCCAGTATATACAACGGCGCGGACGCACACATTAGCAGTACAACGCTGATGTATTTGATTTTTCCGCGCATCAGCATGGTGAATATGGGCAGATACAGGGATATGAAGATGGATATATAAATGAGACGGGGTACAGCAAGTGCGAAGGTGACGGTAAATAATATGAATATCGCGCATGTGCACAGAGAGATGGTTTTGTAGATGCGCCCATCCTCCAGGGAGGGCACAAAATATAGCAGGTAAAGATATACTACGGCATATAGTATGAATAAAGCGCACCATAAATAATTGTTTGCAGCCGTTGCTGTAAGAACAACAGGCACAGCGCCAATCACAACCAGAGCAAATGTCAATAAAACTTTCCGGCTTTTAGTCATACAGAATACCTCAAAACGCGTTTGACTATTTGTTGATTATTGTATCGCAAAAGCAGTGCCTGGTCAAGATAAACAGAGCCGCGGCTTCGAACAGACAGAAGCCGGGGCGGATATGCCGGGCAGAAAGGAGCTGATAAAATGTTTGATAACAATGAATA
>JAVBTI010000016.1:0-3970 GCA_031556255.1 Deferribacterales bacterium
CCCAGCCCGCGTCCGGCAGGAAATGCTTCGGATTTTACCCGAACGACGAGGTGGTCAGCATGGCGCCGAACGATGCGGGCAATAAAGGGCTGGGCAAAGCAAATTACCCATTCGTGACCACTAAAGAGCTGGTCTACGGCAGGGATAGATATTATGTGGCCGACGCAGAGGGCACCACCAACAATGTTCCCGCCGGCACGCCGCTGAAAGGAATTACCTTCCGTGTGCCTCAGGGAGAATCTTTCGTGGAGTACCTCAACAGCCTTGAGGTCACCTGGGGCGGAGACGCCATTGCCTCCGGCATGGATCTGAGCGACGGGTACAAATACCCGCAGCCCGCCAATACAAACGAAGCCGGCAATGCTGTATATTATAATGTGCTTAAATACGCCGCCTCCATCACAGGGGTGCACGAAGATATCATAGAGGCGCTGGCTATGAAATACTCCGAGTTCGTAGGCACCGGCAACGCCGCTTTTATAGAGACGGGCGGCGGGCCGCAACGCGCCTGGAACGCCAGCGAGTGGGTGTGGGCCCTTCTCGCCCTCTCCAGTATGTGCGGATACGCGGACAAAAAAGGTGGTGGCCTGGCTGGGATGTCCATGGGCCACCTGGCTGACGCCGCCGTCTACGGGAAAGGCGCCGTGCCCGCCTATGCGCACCGGGGCAACCCGAAACTCTCCGCCAGGGCGAATATCAACCTTGAATCCGCCTGCTGGAACCATCTGGTGCTTACGGGGAAAGACCATCGCACAGAGCAGAGCATCATTAACGACTTCAAATACCAGAGTGACGGCGCAACCGACCTCAGCGGCCTCTTTCCACTGGAGTCAAAGCTGATATTCAGCACCAATATAAATAACCTCTCCACGCACTCCAACGCAAACAAGAATATCGCGGCCTTCAAAAAACTAAGACATATCGCCGTAGACCAGATTATGACGCCCACCGCGCTCCACGCGGATCTTATACTCCCCGCCTGCACACACTTTGAAAGCGAATCTTACGCCGTGACCCAGTCGCTCAATGTTCCTATTCACAGGGAAAAAGTGTTGGAACCGATGTATGAAAGCAAACCGGAAGACATGATAATCCGGGAGATTTTATGGCCGGCTCTGAACGACGCCACCGGACTCGCAGTACCGTCGCTGGCCTCCAAAATAGCGCCTCCTTTCGATACCTACGGCAAAGCGGACTATGACTCATACGAACTGACGGCCTATTATAAATCCCAATACCCGGATGCCACAATGCCTACCTCGGAGGAGCTGCAAACTAAAGGGCTGCATACCATCGAGATAGTCAAAGACAACCCGCTGGTGCCGATGAGAGACCTCACAAAACCGGGGGAACTTGACACATCCACAGGCTACATCAACTTCTATGCGCCCATGAGGGCCATGCGCCCAGGAACAAAACGCGCGGACAGCCTGCTCTACTACCCCGGAGGCTGGCGGAACGCCACAGTATGCTATCAGCCCATTATCCACGGCTGGGAATCATTTTTCACAAACAACAACCCCACGGAGGCGTTTACGGGTTTCAAATCAGACCTTCCGGCCGATCAGCAGTCCGGGCGGGCATATACCATGCTGTATATGACCAATAAATCACGGAACAGAGGGCACACGGTTTTCGACAGCGTGTCGGCGGTAAAAGACCAGTTCCCGCAGGTGGCCAAGATGAATCCAGTGGAAGGCGCCAAAAGAGGAATTAAGGAAGGCGATATGGTTTATGTTTATAACGACCGCGGCTGTATGAAAATACCCGCATACCTTTCCCACGAAATAATCCCGGGTGTTGTCAGTATAGAGCACGGCGCATGGTACAGGCCGCACCCCACTGAAAAAATCTACATATGGATGCAGAACGGAAGCGATCCGGCAAACCCGGACAGGTTCCATAAAGTACAGGTACCGGTGGATGTGGGCGGCAACGACAACATTCTCACAAACGACTACTTCGGCGAAGACACGATGTTTTCCGGCGGAGCGGTGGCCGCCCAGACAGGGCCATGTGAAGTAAGCTTAATAAAGCCGGATTAATAAGGGGATAATTATGTCACAATGGGGATTTTATTTCAATCAGAATAGATGCCTTGGATGCAAAACATGCGTTCTGGCATGCAAAAACTGGAATGAGAACAAAAGGGGCGATACGGCGGCAAACATCCGGCCGGAGCCTTCAAGCTACGAAGTGGCACAGGGAGCGGCCGAGCCCGGCGCGTATTTTATTGATAAAGAGAGCGGCTCAAGCAACTATAAACTTTACCGCCAATACAACATGAAAGAGAACTGGCGCAGGGTGGAAAACTATGCCGAAGGCACGTCAACTGTCGACAGCAGAGGTGTGTTCAACTGCTCGTCTATTGACAGGCGCTATATATCCACCGGCTGCAATCACTGTGCCGATCCCGCCTGCATAAAAGTCTGCCCCATGGGCTGTATTTCAAAAGACGGCACTTTCGGCGCGGTGCTGGTGAACAACACGGGGTGCATATCGTGCGGCAGATGCCAGGACGCATGCCCATGGAACGCTCCGCAATTTTCAAACCCGGACTTCAGAGCATATGCAATATCCGATCGTGACAGGCCCAAAATGACAAAATGTACCCTATGCCTGGATCGAATCAGGGAAGGCCTCCGTCCCGCCTGTGTGGCCGCCTGCTGGAACCGCGCCCTGGACGCCGGTCCAATGAACGAACTGAAGCAAAAATACCCTGACGAAACACTGGCAGATTTTAACAGTGACTATGTAGACGTTTTGGGCATAAACACAAAACCAAATATTATTGCCCAGGGTAAAAAAAGCTACGGCAGATAAAACTTTCCTCCTCATAAAACCGCTCTTCGGAGCGGTTTTTTAGTACTGTCAAATCCTTTTTACATTGAACACAGTTTTTGCAATACAGCGTATATCCAAGTGCTTTTTTAGTGCTTTTTTGATGAAGTAATGAAGATTGACTTTATGCAAAAAGATATGTATACATAAATTTGCGAGCAGGAGGTCGAAAGTGAACAAGACTCTGCTTTTTTTTGTTAGCTTCATCTGCGCTTTAATTCTTGTCTGCGGCTGCGCTGAAAAAAGTATAGACAAAGAAGACTACTCGCATAATATTAAAAACAGAACCGGGGCATGCGCAGACATTGCGTTTAAAGACTCCCGGACAAAGATGGATGAAGTAAACCGCCTCAGGGCTACAAACCAGTCCGATGAAGCGGACAGAAAATATAAAGAAGCTTATCAGACCTATCTTCAGAACGAGCTTGATTATATTAATTTGCTCGGACAAATGGATAATGCGCGGACGGCCCTGAACCAGCAGAAAAACAGGCTAGCCGCCGCCGAAGATCATGCAGGCAAGACTTCAGCAGAGTCGCTTTTAAAGAACGCCACAAATATGATTAGCGCCTGCAAACCGTTGGAGGCTATGGACTATATTAAGAAAGCACAAAATGTGTTGAAATAATGTTACGATTAAATTAAAATCCAAGTTAGGAGGTAATGTATGAAGAAATTTTTACTGTGTGTTGTTGCCGCCGCATTTTTGTTTGGCTGCGGATCCGATGAGCCGGAAAATGCAACAAAAATGGACGAGCTGAAAAAAGCACTTGCCGATTATCAAGGCAAATGCGCTGAAATGGCTTTTGCAGATTCCAACGCCAAGATGGACGAAGTTAACCGTTTGAGAGCAGCCAGCCAGGGAAGGGAAGCTGACATAGCTTACCTTGAAGCACAACAGCTTTTTGACGCCGATGTCGTCAGATACAACGATATCAGAAGCTCCGCTGACAGGGCTGACGCCGATCTGCTGGATCAGAGATCACGCCTCAACAACATCGAAAGCGATGCCATGATGTATGCTCCCAAAGAGTATGCTGATGCTAAAGCGCGCATCAACAACCAGCACGTTGAAGCAGCCAACAAAATCGCTGAATGCGACGGCGAAAACGCTATTATGAACCTTGAT
>JAVBTI010000178.1:0-6274 GCA_031556255.1 Deferribacterales bacterium
GATTTTAGCCAGGAAAAATACTATCACAGGCAACTAAAAGGCTAAGCCGAACGCCATGATAAGCTTCATCACAAGGCTGAAATATTTGGCCAGCGACCATGTGTTGCTTATCCCCCATTTATCACCGAAAGACGCGAAGAATTTGAAACCCAGAGGAAAGACGAAGTTATACACGAAAGCCGCGCCGGCAAGGAACAGAAACGTTGCCGAGATAACAAACCCCAGAAGGTATCTCCGCTCCTCTTTATAAAGCCCGGGCGCGACGAATTTCCAGCCCTGATAAAGGATGAATGGCATGGAAAAGAAGAGTGCCGCCAGCATGGACATGGTGAGGCTCGCTAAAAATGCCTCAAGAGGCGCAAGTGTAGTAAGGATGATAGCCCCGGATTTGACGTACGGTTCCACAGGGTTGGTTATGAAATTCTTTATATATACGTTCTGCCAGTAGCACAGGCAGAATATAAGCGTCCAGAAAATAGCCACGTACACTACACGCTTGCGCAGTTCCGTCAGGTGGTGCATAAGGGGGTAGGTGGTTTCGACTGTATCTCTATCCGTTGTTGCCATCTTCGTCCTCTTTTACCAGATCGGCACGCTTTGTGCGGGCGGGGGGCTCCTGCGCGGGTTCGGCCGTAGCTTCCTGAACAGGGGCTGCCGCGGCCGCCTCAACTTTAGCAGGCTCTTCAATGGCGATAACCTGTTCTTCCCATCTGCTTTTATAAGTGTCTTTCGGGGCTGGTGACGACGAAGGCGCCGAACCCGCCTGTGACGAGCTGCGTTTGCCTGACATATCCCCGGTGACGTCGACTGATTTTTTCAAATCGTTGAACGCTCTCTTGAACTCCGAATAACCCTTCCCAATGGATTTTGCCATGTCGGGAAGCTTTTTCGGCCCAATCACCAATAGCGCCACAACAAGTACCAGCGCAATTTCTGCGAAGCTAAAATTCATACCAAGTACCTCATAACGGAACAGCAGTTCTGCAGTCAGTAACTATTCATCATTTTTAAATAAAAATCAAGCTGTTATAATCTCCGTCTTGAATAGCTGTGCGTAATAGTTTAATATATACCTTATGGAAAATAATGCACCCCACTATCTGCACCATAGAAAAAGATTGAAGGAGCGTTTTGCAAAAGCGCCCGACGCGGTGCCTGACGCGGAACTGATCGAACTTCTTCTGGGATATGTGATAAAAGGCAGGGATGTTAAACCTCAGTCGAAAGAAATTTTAACAGCCGCCAAAAAATTATGTAATATTTTTGAAAGCGACCTGAAATCTGTACGCGGTGTCGGAAGCGAAACCATGTTGTTTTTCAGCGTGCTGAGGGAGTTCATCAGCAGGGTGGAGTATCAGAAGATAGAGAAAAAACCGATAGATATGAGCCTGTCTTCCTCGGTCTACAAATTCCTGAGAAGCAAGATAGGGCATAACAGCAAAGAGACATTCATCCTGATCTTTCTTGACATCAAAAACAAGCTTATTGCCCATCAGGTGGTGCGCAGAGGTTTCGTTAACAGCGTGGCTATAGCCGCCCGGGATATAATTGAGGGTGGAATGCAACATAACGCGAGCGGCGTTATTATCGCGCATAACCATCCGTCCGGGGACGCCACCCCGTCAGAGTCAGACCTGAACCTCACCAGACAGATATGCCATGCGTTGAGATATACGGGGATGACGCTCCTGGATCATATAATAGTGGCATACCATGAGTACTACAGCATGAGCGGGCACGGACACATTAAATCCTTTTACGACACCGCAATAAGGATATGATAACGTCCGAACGCTTATTTTACGCCATTTATACATGCCGATTTTTTACTTGAAAGTTGGTTATCAAAAAATATATTATAAGTTAAGATATTTTTAGCTGCAAATTTACAGGGAGAGATATTAAAACTTTGATAAAAAAGGCTCTTTTACTTTTTTTTGCCATTAATTGCATTCTTCTTGCCCTGCCCCGCGCTGAAGCCGCTATTCACGACCAAGATATTGTAACCGCGAAACCTGATCCGCTTGTCGCGGAATATGAAAAATTTACCGTTCTTGCCGACGAGGAAAAAGCCAAACTGGGGAAAAGCATACACGCCGTCTGGGGTGACAGGCTTTTGAGCACGAACAGACGCTGGGTGTCTTATATGGATAATAACAGCGTGCGCGCTCACTACCAGTTCGGTACGGAAACGCTTACGCTGGAATTTATCGTGGACAGTTCCTTCAAAGGTAAAGACACCTCTATTATTAATCCAATGATGAGAAGGTATCTGCGGCGCTTCATGATGGAAGACTTCCAGTCTATATACGAGGAGGGGCCTCTGGCGGCTGCGGAACGGCGTATGGTGGCTGACGGCGCTAATATCGTTACCGCTGAACTGCCGGATATCACACTGGTACAGTTACTGGACGGCAGCGGGGCGAAAGACATCTCCGTGCCTGTGGATCGTATAGTAAACGGTGTCATTGCAAACGGCGAGCGCTCCGTGAGGCCGTCCCCCGTCGCGGGGAAAGCGATATTGTCTGTCTCCGCCAAAGTAAAGGCGGAAGGTGTCGATGCCCAGCGTGAAAAATACAAACTCAGCATAGACAGATATGCCGAAACATTCGAAGGAGAGCGGGAATTGATCCATGCCATAGCCTTTGTGGAAAGCGAAATGAATCCGTTGGCCCGTTCTGGCGCCGAGGCGTTCGGAATTATGCAGGTGGTGCCTAAGACAGCCGGTATAGAGATATCGAAACGCCTTTTCGGCGAACCGCTTCTTCTCTCACCCTCATATTTTTTCAATGTGGAGCGCAATATAGAGGCGGGGGTTACATATCTGTCAATCCTTTATAACAATTATTTCAAAGATGTGGCCGACCCGGATTCCAGAATGTACTGCGTGATAAGCGCCTATAATACCGGCCCGTCAAACGTGGCCAGGGCGTTTGTGGGTGAAAAAAGCATTTCAAAAGCTGTAGTAAAGATCAACACCATGACCGCGCAGGAAGTTTACGACCATTTGATATTGAAACTGCCATACAAAGAGACGCGGACATATCTGGAGAATGTTACCGCGGCGGCAAAGTAACTACGGATTTTTGCTTCTGATATACTGCTCGATCACGCGGTTGGGGTCGATGGAGAAATCCCTCGGGTCCAGGGCGGACACGATGCTTTTATAGGGCATCTGCGTGGTGACGTTGTACGAGCTGAGGTCAAAGAAAGAGGGCGGTGCCGGCTCCATCGCGGCATTTGAGATTACCAGTACTTTCGGGCGCATGGGGTCGTTTTTATTAGGCTCCAGAATAACTCCGAGTTCGTTTGTGTTAAGCATCACAAGCGTACCGACCGGATAGATTCCCATAATGCTGATAAAAAATTTCACCAGCGAATCATTAAAATGTTTACCTGACCAACTGAAAATGATCTTGAGGGCATCGCTCGGTACAAGCCCTTTGTGATAGGTCCTTTCGCTGGTGATGGCATCATAAACATCCGCTATGGATATGATTTTGGCAAATTTAGGTATGTCTTTTTCGAAAATGCCGTCAGGATAGCCGGAGCCGTCGGACTTTTCATGGTGGTGGCGCACCGCCAGGAGTATTTCTTCCGATACCCCTTTGGAATTGGTGCGCAGATATTCGTGCCCGTATACCGGGTGCATTTTCATTATCTGATACTCTTCTTCAGTCAGTTTCCCCGGTTTGTTCAGGATATTTTCCGGCACATGCATCTTGCCGATATCATGCATAAGCCCGGCGAAGCCCATGTTGTTCATCTCCTGGGCTGAACTTCCGAGCCGGCGCCCTATGGCTATCGCCAGAACAGCTACATTGACCGAGTGTGTGAATGTGTAATTGTCGAAATCTTTCAGGCGTGTCATATTGACGAACGCTTCCGGGCTTTTAATGCAGTGGTCGACCAGTTCCGCCACCACATCCTTGGCGGCCTCTGTGTCCATTACCTTGCCCATTTTCGCGTCCAGCAGGATCTTTTCCGCCACCTGCTTGGCCTTGGTGTGGACGACCATTGCCTGGCTGAGTTCCCGGATGGTAGGCGCGGTGGCTACCACATCAGCGGCGGCACTGGCGATTACCTTTTTTTTGGTACCTTCCAGCGATTCGAGGTATTCGTTCATCAGAACTCTGCCGGCTTCCGGGGATGTGTCCACGGGCGGTTCTTCCCGCTCGACGGATTCGCGTTTGACAAAAGCAAACTGGACGCCATTGCGCAACAAAAACTGCTTCAGCATTGCGTCAGGGAACGGTTTGCCGTAGTACGAGTACGCGAATCCGCCTTTGTCGAATTTAACCACAACCATGCCGACTTCAAGTTGCTCTATAGGTATCTTTATTATTTCACTCAAGCTGAATCCCCGTAAAAAGGCAATTTCGCAATATATATTTTAACCTAACACCCCCCTCCCATAATGTCAATAAATTAGCTGGATTCTATTCTTAACTTGTTCATGCGTATGAGTAATCCTTTCAATATCCTGCCTCCGGATGCCATGACAGTATAGCGCAGGTAGAGTAGACAGGTTCCATCTGATATGTCTCATTCACTTTTATACCGAGTTTTGAGGCTTCCAAAAGATCACAGACCGTTTTGTTGCCGCTGAGATCCGGGCAGAGGGGATAGCCAAAGCTGTAACGTGTAATTTTTTCCGGCACATGGCGCACGCTGCCCTGTTCCAGTGTCAAAAGTGACTGTACCTGTCTTTGCGCATAGTTCGCCAGGGCTTCGGTCAGTTCTGCGAAAAGTCCATGGAACTTATAATATTCCGAATATTTGTCTCCGGAAAAGAGCGAGGACGCGTATATTGGAGCTGCATCTCCCAGAGTGACCACCTGCAGCGGCAGAACAGAATTGCCTGATGGCGCACGATACAAATCCGTCAGGCATTCTCCGCCGGCACCCGAAGGGAATGAGGCAAACAGTTGCCATCCGTTGCTGCCTGGATTAGTGGAAGCGGTGACCCACAGCTCGTTTCCATCTGCCCTGACATTGTAAAAGCCATATATCATTGCCGGGGAAATTGCCGGCGATGCTTTTTTAATGCGCTCAAACATCTCCGCAAGACTGTTTTCCGCTTCTTCATAACCACCGTTCTGCTTCCGGTAGCCCCAGCGCCCTTCGAATAGTGATTTTTTATGTAAATACGGCAGAATGTCCCGCAATGTTACGGCCACTACATTTGAGTTGCCATAAAACGCGGGAACAACAGAGCCTTCGAACGGCGATATATTCCATTTTTTGTTTTCAAAAGGGTTTTTAACCGCCCTTGTTTGCGTTGACCCTGTGTTGGCGGCGTTTTTTTCGCCGGACAACGCGAAGATCCCATCAAAAGCGTCTTTGCAGTAGTATACTTTACCCGGCATTATTGGGGCACACTCCTGATCAACGTACTCTGCGCTGAGAGCAGCCCCCCCCAGCAGGATTTTTACATCCAGCCCGGAGTCTTTAATAAGTTCTATATTTTCTTTCATAACGGCCACCGACTTCACCAACAGGCCACTCATTCCTATGGCATCGGCGTTGATTTCCCTGGCGGTCCGCACAATATCTGCGCCGGTAATCTTTGTCCCCATATTTATTACCTCATACCCGTTTCCGCTCAGGATTATGTCCACCAGATTTTTACCGATGTCGTGCACATCCCCTCTCACTGTAGCCAGAACGATTTTGCCGCGCGCCGCGCCGTCCTTTCCTTTAAGAAAAGGCGCAAGGATGTTGCCACACTCCCTCATAACCTCCGCGGATTTAAGAACAAAGGGCAGCAAAAGCCTGCCTTCTCCGAAAAATACCCCGACCTTTCCCATGGCAGGCAGGAGGATATTGTTAAGGATATGGGAGGCGCCGTATCTGGCCAGAAGCTGATCCATGAGGACTGGAAGCTCGCTTCCGTCACCCCGGAGCACACTGTTATAAAGCTTTTCTTCGGGAGGCAAAGTGTCTTCCGGCTTTTCCGGCATCTTTATCTCAGTGGGCGCAAAATGGGCGATGAATTTGTCCAGCGCGCCTTCAGCGCCCTCCAATAACGCTTCCGCAGCCGTCCGATCTTCCGGGGCGATGCTGTTTACCGGAACGACTTTCTCCGAATGCACTATAGCTGCCGATAGCCCCTCCTGTACGGCTTTGTGCAGGAAGATGGCGTTCAGCACCGCTCTGGCTGCGGGGGCCATGCCGAATGAAACATTGCTGATACCCAGGATTGTGCCGACGGAGGGATACTCTTTTTTGAACTCCCTGATTGCACTCAGCGTGTGGACGGCGGCGTAGCGTG
>JAVBTI010000157.1:0-21846 GCA_031556255.1 Deferribacterales bacterium
GGGGCTGTACCTTGTGAAGCTCATCGCCGACAGGCACGGCTGGGCCGTGCGTGTGAAAAGCAAACGCGGCGAAGGTACCGAAGTTGAAATAACAATTCGGCATTGACATTCCCCCGCGCATGTTGTGAAATAATTTATGAATATCATCGGCAACGACTGGGACAGTGTGCTCAAGGACTGGTTCGAATCAGACCGGTTTAAAAAACTTCAACTTTTTTTGGACGAAGAATATAATAGCAAAACTATCTACCCCGCGCGGGAAAATATCTATAATGCGTTGAAATTTGTAACTCCGGACAAAGTGCGGGTGGTAATCCTCGGTCAGGATCCTTATATCAACGAAGGGCAGGCGCACGGCTTTGCTCTGTCTGTCCTGCCGGGCGTTACGCCCCCGCCGTCGCTCAGAAATATGTACAAAGAGCTGGAGAGCGACTTGGGGATTCCTCCGTCGAAAAACGGCTGCCTCCTGCGCTGGGCGGAGCAGGGGGTTCTTCTGCTAAACACCGTGCTCACCGTTGAGGCGGGGAAATCCAACTCCCACGCGAAAAAAGGCTGGGAACAGTTCACCGACGCCGTCCTGCGGCACCTCGGCGGCGGGGAAAACCCCATTGTGTTTATGCTGTTGGGGAAGCCCGCGCAGCAGAAAGAGAAATTCATAGTGAATCCGGCGCATCTCATTATCAAGTCGCCCCATCCCTCTCCGCTGTCGGCGTCCGCGGGTTTTTTCGGGAGCAGGCTCTATTCGCGGGCCAACGAATTCCTGCGACGCGGCGGCCTGTCTGGGATCAACTGGCAGGTTGGTTAACATTCAATAACTGTCTGTCAGATCAATAAAATCGACCATTCATCCGTGTTCACATACAGAAAATTTTTATACTTTTACCGGTTGCTTAAATGTATTTGTGTAATACATTGATCAATAATAGGCGTACAACCTATGCAATGAGCTATTGGAGGCAATCGTGGCTAAAAGAACCGTCAGTAAGGTAGTTACCGGTAGCGGCACCGTCGACGGCGCCGGGGTACATTTGACAAGAGTGATCAGCAAGCCGGACGTTTACGATTTCGACCCTTTTCTAATGCTGGACGCCTTTGATTCCAAAAATCCGCCCGACTATATTAACGGCTTTCCCTGGCATCCCCACCGCGGGATTGAGACAATTACATATCTTATCAAAGGCGATATCGAGCACGGAGACAGCCTGGGCAACAGGGGCTCAATTCTGGACGGCTGCTGCCAGTGGATGACGGCGGGCAGCGGTATCCTGCACCAGGAGATGCCCAAACCCGTTCCGCATATGTGGGGCACGCAGCTTTGGCTTAACCTGCCTAAAGATTGTAAAATGTCCACCCCGGCGTACCGGGATATCAAAGCGTCCATGGTGCCCGTTATTAAAGAGGACGGCGTCACCGTCAAAGTGCTGTCCGGAGAGTATAACGGCCGGCAGGGCGCGGTTCAGGGAGGTTACACGCAGATCCTTTACCTGGATGTGGAGCTTAAATCCAATACTCAGTGGACTTTGCCCGTCGGCCCGGAGAACACGCTTTTTGCCTATATAATGGAGGGCGCTGCGGCGTTCGGAGATAATTCAGAGCCGCTGGACCACAAGCAGGCGGTACTGCTGAAAAGCGGCGACGAGCTGTATGTGAAATCCTCTTCCCACGGCGCGAGGATGCTGGTGCTTTCCGGCAAACCTCTCGGGGAGGAGATCGCCTGGGGCGGGCCGATAGTGATGAACACAAGAGCCGAGCTTCAACAGGCTTTCAGGGAACTTGAGGAAGGTACATTCATAAAATAATATGGAGGCAGAAATGGAAAAAGACAGGAAGGTTATGACCACAAATCTGGGTAACCCGGTGAATAACGATCAGGCGAGCATCACAACGGATGCACCTGCGTTTACGCTGCTGAACGATGTCCATCTGGTGGAAAAGCTTGCGCATTTTGACAGGGAACGCATCCCCGAACGGGTCGTCCATGCCAAGGGGGCGGGCGCCCACGGTTATTTTGAAGTGACCCACGATTTATCGAAATACACCAGAGCGGCTTTCCTGTCCAAAGTGGGGAAGAAAACGGACGTATTCGTGCGTTTCTCCACGGTGGGAGGCGAGCGCGGCTCCGCAGACTCCGCCCGCGATCCACGCGGCTTCGCTGTCAAATTCTACACCGAAGAGGGGAACTATGATATGGTGGGGAACAACACCCCGGTGTTTTTTATCCGTGACGCGATAAAATTTCCTGATTTCATCCATACCCAGAAGCGGAACCCGGCAAACAACCTCCACGATGCTGATATGTTCTGGGATTTTCTTTCCCTGACGCCGGAAAGCACCCACCAGGTGACGATCCTCTTCTCCGACCGCGGTACCCCAGCCACATACCGCCATATGCATGGCTTCACCAGCCATACCTTCATGTTATACAACGAAAAGAAAGAGTATGTGTGGTTTAAGTTCCACTTTATGTCCGACCAGAAGGCGAAGAACCTCACGCTTGAAGAATCCACGCATTTGGCCGGGACGGATCCGGATCACGCCACCCGTGATCTGTTTGACAGCATAGCCAAAGGTGATTTTCCGGCATGGACGGTGTATGTGCAGATTATGAAACCGGAAGACGCCGCTGAATACAAATTTGATCCCTTTGATGTCACTAAAGTATGGTTTAAAAAGGACTATCCGCTGATCCCCGTGGGCAAAATGGTGCTGAACCGCAACCCGCAGAACTACTTTACAGAGGTGGAACAGGCGGCGTTTTCACCGGCTAACTTTGTGCCGGGTATAGGGCCGTCGCCGGATAAGATGCTGCAGGGGCGGCTTTTCAGCTATGCGGACACCCACAGGCACCGCCTCGGGGCGAATTTTCACATGATCCCCGTCAATGCGCCGAAAGCGCAGGTAAACACCTACCAGCGGGACGGCTATATGAACATGGGGCAGGATGCCGCGCCGAACTATTATCCCAACTCTTTCGGCGGCGCTGAGCCTTCAAAAAGCTACGACATGCCCGCTCTGGACGTAAAAGGGCTGGCTGACCGGCATGAGTACCCGCTGGGCGACGTGGATTTCGTGCAGGCCGGGGAGCTTTACGGCAGGGTTATGAGCGGTACGGACAGGGCGAACCTTGTGAAAAACATCGCGGCGCATATTAAAAACGCGCAGAAACGGATACAGCTCAGACAGACGGCGCTTTTCTACAAATGCCATGAGGATTACGGCACAAAGCTGGCGCAGGCGCTGGGGCTGGATCTTAATGAAGTCAGAAAGCTGGCGGCGATGACGCAGGAAGAACGCATAAAAGCCACTGCCAAATAGATTAAGGCAGTTGTTCCAAGGTTTGTTGCCCATTTTTGCCCGCCGTGCGCAGCGGCACGCGCGGGCGCCTTCCAATGGCCGGGTGCGCGGTAACCATAAAAATACACGGTATTAATAAGATTTACAAAAGCTCCCCCCTTGGTGTAATGTGACTGAGGTCTGACCTGGGGAGTTGGCGCGTGAAAAGTTACCAGATCGTTTTTTTTGATGCGTCGGGGGCTCAGGGAACCAGGGCGGCCAAAATCCCTGTATTTGCCCTGCCTTTGGCGATCTTTTTTACGCTGGTACTGGTTATGTCTTTTCTGGTCACTACTTTTTTGATCTTGAACATCAACAGAGAAATAACAGTTCTCCGCAGCAACGATTTCATATATTCCGCTGAAAAAAACACCATGAACGACAGTATTGCTAAACTTGAAAATGTTGTGGATTATTTACAGCAGGGAAACATATTCGTGTATGATATCTTTAAAACACCGGTCATATCCACCTATTTCGATTACAGGGAATTTTCCCAGGGATTTGAGAAGGCCGAGCTTTTGCGGGATCTGATACATATTGATAACAAACGCACCTATCGGGCCATACCCAGCCTGATGCGGGTTATTGAGATGATGAATTCAGAGACGGATAAAAGAAAAGTCAAATATATGCGGCTTTTTGAATACCTTGAAGAGCAGAACATAATATTTGCGCATACTCCCAGCATATGGCCAAGCTCTGAACGCACCACAAGCGGGTTCGGATTCCGGCGTTCACCCTTCACAGGTGTGCCGTCCTATCACGAAGGGACGGACTTCGGCGCACAGACAGGCACGCTTGTGAGAACCACCGCTGACGGAATTGTCGTCTTTGCCGGCGCCCGCAGCGGTTACGGTTATCTTGTGACCATAGACCACGGATTTGGTTATATGACACGCTACGCGCACAACAGCAGGCTCCTTGTGAGGCAGGGGGATTTCGTGAAAAAAGGGGATATTATCTCCCTTTCCGGCGCCACCGGCCGCAGTTCCGGCGCGCACCTTCACTACGAGGTTCTATACAACGGCTGCCCGGTGAACTCCTTTAAATTTCTGCCTAAAAATTAAAGGGATTTTCAGCTATTGCAATCGGGTTTTTTACGCAGTACTATAATATTAAGTAAATATGGACGGCATATTGTAATGTTGACAAAGATTTCTGACCTGTATAAAGCAATAGATGTAATAAATAAAGCCGTGCCCCGGATGAGGACCGAGTTTCTCGATATAAACAATCTTAACGGACAGGTTTGTGCCGAATCTGTGCTGTCACCGGTGAACTATCCCATAGCGGACAGGTCTCTCATGGACGGGATCGCTTATGACGGCAAAAGCGCCGACCTGTCAAAGCCGCTTAAGCTGGTTCAACACCTTTCGGCGGCGGAGACTTATTACGGAGTACTGAAAGGCAATGACTGTGTGCGGCTTTCCACCGGCTCATACCTGCCGACGGGCGCAGATACCGTTATTCCTATAGAAGATGTAAAAATAACCCGGAAAAGCGTTGCCGTTTTGAGGGGCACACCCGCCGGTAAGTTTATAGAGAAGCGCGGAGATGTGTTCAGCGAGGGAGATCTTGTGCTTTCCAAAGGGGCTCAGGTAGATCCATGGTATGTGGAAACTCTTGCCGCGCTACGGATAAACAGTGTCAAGATATTGAGCATGCCGCGCCTGGGCATCCTTTCGACCGGTTCCGAAATTACCGGACAGTTCAGCACCAAGGGTGCGATTATAAACAGTAATTATTACGCTCTTTCATCGCTGCTGCGCAGGCTTCATGTCCCCTTCGGGTATATGGGTGTTGTCCACGACGACAGGGCGGTGCTGGTGGATACTTTACAGGCGGCAGTGGATTCATTCGACGCCGTCATTACCTTCGGAGGAACGGCTCGCGGCAGATACGACCTTATGCACAGCGTTGTGTCAAGGAATCTTAAGGGGCGGGTGCTGGTAAACGGTGTGAAAACAACCCCCGGCCGTACTTTCCGCTTTGCGAAAGTCGGTAATACTCCCCTTTTTATACTTCCCGGTACTCCTGCCGCCGCCCTTGTCTGCTCCGAGCTGTTTTTGACTTCATGGCTTATGGAATACCAGGGAATATCCTGGAGAGAGGCGGTACATACCTGTGAAATGACTTTCAATATAACCAAAAAGGCGGGTTTTTACAAACTTGTGCCCTGCTGGTGTAAAGTTGTAAATGGGCGGTTGACGGCATTTCCACGCACCAGACGGGAAGCGGAGGCGCACAGGGGCGTGCGCAACGCGATGCTTATTCTGGAACCAAATACCACAAAAGTTTCCGCGGGCGACACCGCTACTTTGTTCGCGGCGTACAGCTTTTTCTAAGAGGAGATATGGAATTATCCAAAAAGATAACCGCCAGAGCGTCAGTAAAAAGGCTCCTGAGCGGCGAGGACGATATAATAAAGCCATGTATGCGGGAGGAGCGCTTTGAAATCCTTGTGGATCAAGAGCTTTACGCGGCAGTCTTCGCCACTCCGGATAATATGGATGAATTTGTTGCGGGCTATCTGATTTCAGCCGGGCTCATAACGGGGCGCAAAGATATAGTAAGCTGCCGGTTATGCGAATCGAACCGTTTTTATGTAATCCTCTCCGAAGAGTTCACCGTTAAAATCCGCGCCGGGGGGGGTGTTGCGCAATATATCCGCACGCTGCCGGTGCTGAACTGGGGGGACATAAGCTCCGTAAGATCCATGCCAGTTTACACTCCTGAGGAGGTGGCGGATATCTGCCGGATGGCGGAAAATAACGAAAAGCTTCAATCAGTGGATTCTTTGGGCTTTTATGCGGGCAGAGTGAGTAAGGGTGAAATTGCGGAATTGTATTTTGATATCTCCGGAGCAAACGCCCTTGATAAACTGGTGGGGCGCGCCGCTCAGGACGGTGTGTTTGACGGTGTTCTGCTCACAAACGCGCGCCCCTCTATAGATATTATTCAGAGATGCCATGCAGCGAAAGTGCCTATAGGTATATTCAGCGGCGTTCCTTCCAACGGAGGGCTGAATTTTGCCAAGAAAGCCGGCATTGCCATAGTGTCTACGGACAAGCCAAGGGAGTATCTGATATTTGCTGATAGCGCCAGAAGGATACGGAAGGTTTGATACAACTCCCCTATGGGGAGTCGAATTGCTGAAGGCAATTCGGAGGGGCAAAGCTGCAAAGCAGCGCCCGCGGAGCAAGCATAGCGCCGCTCCGGCGCAAGGCTCGTACCGCAGGCCGAATTTACTCCGGCCGAGGCTAAAGAGCCGTGTAAAAGTCATTTTCTGTGAAAATGACTTTTAGGGACAATGAAGCCAAGCCAAGGGAGTATCTGATATTTGCCGACAGCGCCGGAAGGATACGGAAGGCGTAAAAGCGGGCCGACTGTCTTTTCTAATTGTCACGACAATTTTTTTATGATAACCTCCCGCAAATGAATATCAGAACCTCCGCAATCATTGTTTTCATATTTTTGTTTTACCTTACAGCATATGCCCAGAGCAAAATCAGCGCCGGCTATGAGTATTATTTCAGTCAGGATAACGATTTCAGCAGCTCATATTTACGCTACGATTTTAACGCCCTTGGGCATAACGTTTTCATAGGCTACGACCGTTTTGACGGCCGCAATGACGAGTATGATCCGCTCCAGAGGGTGGGGCTTATCTACTCGTATCTGGGTGACAAGCATTTATTCGGCGCGGTGGTCATGTCCGCGAGCGACAAGCCGTTCAATACCATCGAAACTACCAGTATGATAGGCTTTTACGGCTACAGCATATATTCCAGGGTTCTGGGAAAAGAGTCCATACCGCTTCCGAACGGTGAAACTTTTGAATACGAGCGAAAAACATCTTTTTATGTGGGAGTGGGTATCGCCAACGAACCTATTGTTTACGGTGGCTATTTCCTGCCGGTTATTTCCTATATGTACCAGGGGGAGCACCTGTATTTCAGCCTGGGGCTGCCCATTACCGCCATAACCTTCATCCCCGGCAAAAAGCACAGGTTTACCTATGTGGTAGGCTTCCAGGGAAACGGTGAGTTCAAGTATGTGTTCAGGCCGACACCCGCGGATGAGTTTACGCTCAGCTATATAGGGGAAGAGGACGCCTACCGTCTGAGTGACGTCGTGGTGAAAAGCGGTGACAAGGACTCCCGCCTGATATATAAAACCGAATGGCTTAAATTTGACTACAAACATATGTTTAACAATGATCTGGGCGTTTCCGTGATGTACGCCATGATGACCGACGGCTACTATTTTAACGGCAAGTATTACCACACCGCGCCCTCCCGCAGACTGCCGCCCGCTATGAAGTACGGCATATCAATGGAGTTCAAATTTTAATTATGCCTGGCCCGATTAACTCAGCAATATTTCCCCAATTATTTTTATCTCCATAATTCCATTTGCTTTTTCGTAAAGTAATCATTAGATTAGTGGTGAGAGAAGGCCGGGCAGTCGCTGCGGATATCTTCGGATATTCCGCAGAGGAAAGTCCGGACACCTACGGACAGGATGGTCGGTAACGCCGACCTGTCGCGAGGCAGGGAACGTGCCACAGACAACATACCGCCCGCAGTGCGCGGGTAAGGGTGAAACGGCGGGGTAAGAGCTCACCGCGCCCACGGTGACGTGGGCGGCACGGTAAACCCCATCCGGTGCAAGGCAAATATGCGGCCGAATGTCGTTCGTCATAATGGCCGCGGGTGTGCTGCAAAGAGAAATGGCTGCCGCCCGCTCCGGCGGGTACAGAATCCGGCTTACAGGCCTTCTTTTTATTTTTTTATAGGTTTATTATGGATTTTTACGCAGAATTGAAAAAAGCTCCTGTGGGAGATTACAGTGCGGCGGATCTTTTGAATGAACTGCACAGTTACTTTCTGCTTCCAATGGATACGAGGGACAAAGTGCTCGCGGCGGTGGTTGTCGCCGTTCTTTTGGGTTTGGTAGTTTATATTACGTACAGGGCTATCCGCCTGATATGGAAAGGGGAGGAGCGTAAAAAGCTGCTTTGAGCCGTGTCTGTGCAATAAAAAAGGGGAGCATATAGCTCCCGGATCCGGACAGTTATTTTAGCCCGAATAAACTTTATCGGGGCAACTGGATTTGAACCAGCGACCCCACCCACCCCAAGGGTGTACGCTACCAAGCTGCGCCATGCCCCGATTATCAGGGTCAAACCCTGAGATGTGCTTATAACAATCTTTCCTTATGCTGTCAACCTATTATTTTATGTAGTTTATTAAAGCGGCTTCTCTAAAAAACGGACACCGGGGGCCGGATTACTTTTCTGCTGGGGGAAATTCCTCCAGAAGGTTCGTATAATACATACAGGCGGGCAGTTTAAAGTACTCATACATCATCCCCACGTCATTAAGCGGATGCATGAGCACTGTCACCCCGTTTTTATACAGATCGTAATGCGCATCCGTTATATGGCCCAGCTTTGCGGTCACCAATGGAATCTTGTATTTATAGACGTTTGGGATACGTTCACCATTATAGGAGGTTTCAAGAGCGGGATATTTTATACCCGCCCGGAGCGCCCTGAAATAGGCGTCCATACTGAAAACTTCCACAATCATGCGATCCGGGTAGTTTAGCTCTTTCAGCAGAAGTCTGTACTCTTTGATTTTGTCGGTTACAAGTATCAGGCCGGTGTTATCCCGCATGATACGGTCAATATAGCGTCCGTCCACTGGTGTGTACTTCCCCTGTATGGAGCGCCGCAGAAATTCCTCGCGGCTGATAGGGCCGGTCTGCTCAGGATAGCCGGTCATTTGATGGAAGCTCTCCCAGTCGTGGGCGGCCACAATATGGCCGTCAGTGGAGATAAGCAGGTCGATCTCAATAAATTTAAAGCCTCTTTTTATGGAATTTTCAATGGCTTCTTTGGAATTTGTACCGCGTATTCCTTCCGGGGTGGGGCCACCGGCATGTGCGATGAGCAGGTTTTGGTTCAGTTCCTCATCCCCGCAGTAAAAGACTGATTTGACAAAGGGTTTGTTTTGCTGAGCCCACTGATAGCTTACGCAGAGCACGGCGGCAATAACCGCAGCGGCCAGCACGGCATAAAGATATTTGCTTTTTAATATTCGCATGTTCCATTCTTCATTTTAGTCACCGCAGCTACCCGGCAGAAATGGTGTTCGCCGTTCCGGGTCTTCATTATACCAATCTTGCAGATGTTTGTCATAGTCAAAATTGCCGTAATGCCTTGCAAACTGTTGGTATTGTTCTGAAAAAATGCTTTTTTCGGGAAGATTGCTTTTGAAATTCACATGGGAAAGTGTTGCAAGGGAATAGATCAGTTTGTCGCTCTGATAGGATCGGCACAGGTATGCCGTCCACCGGTTTGTTTCGGCCGGGAAGGCATTCCGGTAATCTCTGCTGATCCAGAGCGTGAAGGGGATGGTGATCAGATCCGGTTCAAAGTTGGTTGTATCCAGATGTCCTGATGTATCTCCGGTGTCGTACACCGTTTCTCCGTGGTCTGACAGATAGAGCATATAGCTCAGGCCGTTCTGAGCTTTCAGCATTTTGATAATGGTTTCTAAAATATAATCCGTGTAACGTATGGAGTTATCGTAGTTATTAATGGTATTCTGCCGGTCCTCCTGAAGCTCGCCGCTGGACTGCCCGTCAAAAATTCCGAATTCCGGCGGATAACGGTATTTATAAATAAAATGGCTGCCCATGAGGTGGATGACAATAAACTTTTTCTCTGCTTTGTCATCCAGTGCCTTCTCCAGATACGGCAGGATTTTTCCGTCGTAGTAGCTGGCATTCTTCTGCATGAAACCGCTGCCGTCCTTGGTGAGCATATGTGCGACATCAGCCTCGTTCACAAAAATACCAGGTATATCAAGGTTGTTTGCCTCAAAAAGGACCTGTGTGCTTATCCAGTAAGTTTTGAACCCCGCCTGTTTCATCAGTTCTATAAGAGAGCCGTCATACAGGGTTAGCCCGCTTTCGATATCCTCCAGTGAAAACATGGCTTTAAGTGATTGGTAGGTCAGAGAATACCGGGAGATGACATCCTTAAACACATAAAGCTCACCGGCTTCGTTGAGCTTTGAGAAATAGGGGGTGGTGTCTCTTTTATAACCGTAAACACCCATGTGCACCCTGCTGGCGGACTCACCGATTACTAAAACATAAGTCTGTTTCTCGCCTGTAAGTGATACGGCATCCAGTTTTTTGTTTTTCAACCGGTCATAATTTTTCAGTCGGGCTATTTCCGTCCGGTAGAGATAATAGCTGGTCGCCGCATTTCCGGCGGCGTTTCCGGACCACTGCCTGATGCTGCTTTGTCCGGCGTAGGTTTTATAGACGGCTCCGCCTGTGATGATCAGTAAAATAACGCAAGCTGCGGCACAGGCATTTTTGAACCCCGGCCTGTAATCCGTGAGTTTTTTATAGAGAAAAATAAAACCGGCCAAATATCTAACGGCAGTGATGGCGGTGACAACAGGCGCGCCGCTGAAGAATGCCTCCGTGGCGAATTCCCGTGCTTCGTCAGGGTTGGTTGCCAGGATGGAAAAATAGGTGTTCCGTGTAATTTTAGCTCCGTACAGCAGTATGTGTCCCATCTCAATAGCGCAGGCTATAAAGCTGATCAGAGAAAACAGGATAAATATAAGCTTTCTGCCCCTCCCTGCAAGCAGGAATACCGCCAGCATGAACGCTGCGACCGGATAAGTGTTATATACGGCGTCCAAATAATTTCCCGTATGTATTTTGGAATATATAAAAAGATTCGGAAGGATAGCTGCCAAATGGAAATATAAAAAAATCAGGGTTGGAGTAAGGGCACTTCTCATGCTTCCTCTTGTTAAGAGCAGTTCTCCCGCAATAAAGCCATAGCCGGATCATGTTTATAAACAAATTTTATATATATTGACCGAAAATATAGCAATGTCAAGCTATAACAGCAAATATTACGTAAAAAGGCCTTGGAAATCGATGGCCGGTGAATATATGGGCAAGATCTACCTTGAAATCAAGCGCAGGGCCGGATTCATCATTGAGTCGGTTGAAGATGGTCTTCCATGAGACGAAAAATTACAGGGTACGATCAGAAATATGGCCCGCCTCTTCCACATGCCAGCGGCCGCCGGTCTTGAAAAAGCAGTAAGGCCAAGCGTTTAGTACAGGCTTTTTCTCAATCTTGATATGCAGATAGTCGCAAAATGCCCGGTATGTCCCTGAATGGGCCACTATGAAAAGAGGCGTGTCCATGTTCAGCGGCCGTATCGCCTCCACGTTGCGCCGGATAAACTCATCCCACGGCTCCACGTTCATCTCAGAAAATATATACTTGTCAAGTTGACTTTTGTCGGTGCACTCCAGCTTTCCCCAGTGCCTTTCCTCCAGCCCGTCCACGGATACGGGAACTACGCCGGTGTTTTGCAGCATGAGGATTGCGGTGTCCACGGCGCGTATGAGGGGACTGCATATGCATGAAGTGATCCCGAGTGCGGGCATGTACACGGCCGCGGCGGATGCCTGTTTTCTGCCGGCATCATTCAGAGGCACGTCTTTGGTCCCTGTGACCAGGCCAAGTGCATTGTTGTCGGTTTCCCCGTGGCGTGCGAAATAAAAACGGTTCCCAAAAACTTTTAACATGCCGCTCTCTTTAAATTTCGTTATTTAAAAAATACTCCTGCGAATTAATCCCTTTCTGGTTCATAAGCGGCAGGAGTTTGGTGTATTTGTCATCGTGCAGTTCCCAGGCTTTGCAGTTATCCATCAGCGAAACGGAGAGAAAATGCTCCAGTGAACGTTTGAAATCAATATCGTAGATCTCGGCCATGAGTTCCACGCGCCCGTTCAGGTTGCGGGGCATCATGTCCGCCGAGGTTATAAAATATCTGTTCAGCCCGCTGTGTCGGAAATACAGCACCCGCGCGTGCTCCAGAAATCTGCCGACGATGCTTATAACTTTGATATTTTCGCTCAGTCCTTTAATGCCCGGTTTCAGGCCGCATATTCCCCGGACTATCAGATTTATCTGAACTCCGGCGCCGGACGCCTCATAAAGCTTTTCTATGACCTCTTCGTCTATCAGGGAGTTGACTTTAATTATTATTTTAGCCTGCTCACCGGACTTTGCGAATTCTATCTCTTTGTTGATCATTTCAATTACGGTCGATCTGAGCATGAACGGCGCGACACGCATCCGCACCCAGTTTTCCTCCTCAGTAAAGCCCATGAGGTAGTTGAAAAGCTGGGTAGCGTCCCTGCCCATGCCGTCGCCTGCGGTGATCAGATCGATATCAGTGTATATATTTGCCGTGTTTTCATTGTAGTTCCCGGTGGCAATATGAGTGTAGCGTACGATGCGCTCCCCCTCACGGCGGACGATAAGCATGCATTTGGCATGTATTTTCAGCCCCACTATGCCATAGGTTACGATACAGCCCGCCTCTTCAAGATTTTTTGCCCATTCGATATTACGTTCCTCGTCAAAGCGTGCTTTCAGTTCCACCACCACGCTGACCTGTTTCCCCTGCCGTGCCGCCTCCAGAAGGGACGCTATGATCTGGGAGTTTTTATTGGTACGATAGAGGGTCATTTTTATGGCCAGGACGTCCGGATCTTTTGCCGCAGTGGCGATAAGATCGGATACTATTGAGAATGAGTTGTACGGGCGGAAAAAATATACCGGTTTCTCTTTTATCAGATCGAAAATATCTTTTTTACTTGCAAGCCTTGGCAGGGGGCGCTGTTTCAGCGGCGGAAACATCAGTGATTCTTTCATATCGCACATACTGAACAGGAAGGTCAGGTCGATGGTACCTTTTACAAAATCCACCTCGTCAGTTGTGAAACCCACCATACGTTCCAGAAACGAGAGCGACTCAGGCGGCATTTCCGTACTGACTTCCACGCGGTTTACATCGCCTTTTTTCCGTTCCGAGAGCGAATGTTCTATGGAACGGAGGAGGTCGGCGGATTCCTCCGCTGTCACGTCCAGATCGGCGTCCCGTGTGACTCTGAAAAAGCTGACGTTTTTGACATCGTACCCTTTCAAAAGTATGGACAGGTGCTGGCTGATGATATCTTCCACCATGAAAACGTATATCCCGCGACCTTTGCGCACCCTATAAACCCGCCGGAGCGTCTCAGGTATCATTATGAGGGAGGTATAGTTTTTCTTTTTGCGGGTGAGCTCAACAACCATGCACATCCGCCGTGAATATATGAAGGGGAAAGGATGTGACAGGTCTATAGTGACCGGCGATATCACCGGCATTATTTCGTCGAGGAATATAGACTCCAGGATATCCCGGAACTCTTTTGCAGACGGTTCGGGGAAGAATATATGCTCTTTTTCCAACTCCGCCTTGAGTTGGGTGAATATCTTCTGTTGCAGATCGTTCAGTCTTCTTGTGCGGGTGGATATCTCATGCAGCTGCTGCGCTGGCGTCAGGCCGGAGAAGTCCGGCTTGTCATACCCGGCGCTGATCTGCTCGTGCAGGCCCGATACCCGTACCATGAAAAACTCATCCAGATTGGACGAGAAGATTGCAACAAATTTCAGCCGCTCCAGGAGCGGGTTGCTCATATCGAGCGCCTCCATGAGCACCCGTTCGTTAAAGCTGAGCCAGCTGAGTTCGCGGTTTATTATACGATTATTCATATTTAATCCTCGCTCTCAGCTCGATGGAGACGCCGAAAGTTTCGATGAAAAGCTGTTTCTGGTTATCAAAGGCGTACATTTCAAGGTATGGCTCAAGCACTGTGCTGGCGTTGATCATGATCATGTCTGAGAGCACTATATCGATGTCTGTTATATGTCTGTTACGTCCGGCATCCAGGGCTTTCGCCACCCGCAGTATCCCCGCCAGCTTGCGTATGGTGAGGTATTCGGCGGAAGTGAGGTTTATATACTCCTGAGGTTCTTTGTTATGAGCAGTGCGGTTGGCCTCATAAACTATGCAGGCCGCCATTAACAGCATACGGCTGTCCATCCCCGGCATGGTGAGGGATTTTATGATGTAAAAGGAGTTCCCGGCGATGTTGTCATCAGCCACGTATCTGCCGACGTCGTTTAGAATCACGGCCGCTTCGAGCACTGTGCGGAAATTTCTGCCGAGGGAGTGCAGATCTTTAAGCTCGTCAAAGAGCTTTTTAGCGAAATAGTTCACCCATTTGGCATGCCGTGTATCGGCACGGTATTTTTCCGCAATGGAAAGGAGCGTGTTTTTGATGCGCGCATTGATGTGCGTATCTTTGACACGCCCGGTATAGTAATGTGACATGAGTTCCGGGAAGGGCATGCGGCTGAACGAAAATGCTTTCGCCCCGACAAGCCCCAGAAGTTCTATATATGTTATGAGTGTGGGCACAAGCACGGAACCTTCGTCGCTGCGGAGGCCGATCTCCTCGGTAATTTCGCTTAAGGAGAGTGTACGCACCCGCTCGTAAGCTGTTTCCAGCTGTTCCAGAGTTATCAGATCCCCGTCCGGGTGGAAAAGCCGCAGCATCAGATTGATAGAACTTCCGGAGCCGAGAAGATGGTTCAATTTTACGGACGGGTCGATAGTGGCGGCGACTGAGGATATCATTGTTCTGACGTGTTCTTCAATGGCGCGATGGCGCTTCAGATGGGAGATGGAACGGAACATCTGGCGCAGGCGCAGGCTGCCGTAGGGAAGGGTTCCCGCGTAAATAAGGACGTTTTTCAGTGTTATATTCAGTGTGACGTTGCCGCTGGCGACGTTTGCAAATACCAGCCCTCCCTGCTCCAGCTCCTGAAAATTACTAACGCTGTTCCGGGCACCGACATATTTGATGTATATCTCTTCTGACGGGTCGAGCACTTCCAGTTTTATTCCGGAATGGAGGAGGGTGTAGTCGAGAAAAAAGTCTTTATTGGTGGCTTCCCGCACACCGCTGGTGCACATGGCTTTGTAGTTGGTTATTCCGTATTCTTCCAGCTTTAGGCGGAACATTTTGAGTATTTCAGTGGCTTTTTTGACGTTATCGAGGCTTATGTAGCCCTGGGTGAATGTATCCGTACCGAGGCGCAACGGTTTTATGAGAAAATCCAGTGTTCTGGATTCATCCCCGTCATATTCCCCGATATACATGCGGAACGCGCTCGCCCCGACGTTTATAATACCTATTATTTCATGTTTCATACATTAGATTACTGTCAGTTCTTTTCCTATCTATTTTCCTCACGCCAAGCCCGAAAGACGGGCGGCGTGAGCGCTTCGCTCCATTGCGGGCGAGTGAATCGCCCTTAATTCCGCTTGCTTCGCCGCTCCTCACTGCGCAAGAGCGTGGTCTTGCTCCGTGTCGTCGCGCGGGCGTCGCTTTGCTCCTTCCCCCCACCGGCAACAGGTTGCCGACTCCCGGCGGGGAGTCGGCATTATCAAATCACTGTCAGTTCTTTCCCTGTAACTTTCTCGAACATGTCCTTTTTTTTGCCCACCCCTTCGATCTCCATGCTGATATCTCGGCCGGCGGTGAGGGCCAGTATAACCTGTTTATCGGTTATTTTCACGCTGAAATCTTCCACCGCCGAAACGTGCGACCGGTCAAGCCCGTCAGCGATTCTTAATACGGCGGCCAGCTTATATACACGCTCCCTGTCATCGCCTGGTAGTTTGTGATAGGATGCGTGGTCGTTTTTTGGTGTGCTGCGCCTGTGATACTTGGCAATGTTGGCTATTATATCCTTTTCGCTGTCGGTATAGCCTACCAGTTCGGTGTTTTTGATAAGGTAGTAAGAGTGCTTGTGGTGCTCGGAGTATGCGATGTGCTGCCCGATATCGTGCAGTATGGAGGCCGCCTCCAGAAGCTGCCAGTCCGACTCGTTCAGCTTCATTTGCCTGAAAACTCCCAAAAACAGCTTATGGCAGAGTTTTGTCACATGCAGCGCATGCTCCTCTTCGAAGTTATATTTTCTGCCCGTCTCGATGAGCCTGGAATATCGTATGTCGTCTTTATCCTGAAATAGCAGGGTCATCCCCATGCGGTTCAGCAGATCTATAGTCAATCCGTTCCTCAGACCGCCGGAGAATGCGAAAAAACCGTTCAGATCATATTTTTGCAGCAGACTTTGCACGATTAATGCCGCGGCAAGGGATATATCCGCGCGTTCCGGTTCCAGCCCGGAAATTTTACCTCTGGCTTCATAGTTTTTGCCGGCAAGCTCATTGACAAGGTGGTTGAGGAAGGTTGTGTCCACAAACTTCACGCTGGAATCTGAAAGGGCGCTGCGGCGTACATATATCTGCGCCAGCGCGTTTACCGTGCCGCCGGTGAAAACCAACTTGTCAAGGTCCTTCGGTAATCCGGCATGTTTCAGTGTTTTTTCTATCTCTTTTTTCAGTTTTTTTATCTCGTCCGGTTTGGCTTTTTGTTTATGGATGAACGTCTGCGTGAGCCTGGAACAGCCCAGCGGAGTGCTTGTGGACGAGGCCAGCTCACCGTTCTCCACGAACGAAAACTCGGTGCTGCCTCCCCCCACGTCTACAAACAGCGCTTCCAGGTCGGACAGGTCGAAATACCCTGTGGCGGCGAGGTATATCAGTCGCGCTTCTTCGTCGCCGGTGATCACCTCTATCTCGATACCGGTTTCATTTTTGATGGTTTCCAGGACTTCCTCCGTGTTGGACGCGTCGCGGAAAGGCGCGGTGCCCACGGCCCGCACCCGGGTTACTCTCATATTCTCCATGATTATACGCATGCGTCTGAGCGTGCTCAGTATGATCTGAACGGCCTCGCGGGTGAAGCCGCCCGTGCCGTAGACTATATCGCCTATGCGTACGACTTCCTTATACTCTTCCACCACTTTGTATGCGCCTTCGATTACCTCGGAGACCTGCATGCGAAAGGAGTTACTACCCAAATCTATGACCGCGACTGTGAAACTTGCCATCGTAACGCCCTCCAACTTAAATTATTATGGCATATCAAAGGGCAGGTTTCCAGTGAAAAATGTTTTTTATTGCCCGAACAGTTTAGAAAGAGCCTCGTTACTACCGACCACAAGGTATATCTCATCTTCTTCCAGTGGTTTGCCGGCATCTATATAGGGGTTTACCTTGCCGGCCGCTTTCTGTGCTGCGAAGGTGATTCCGTGCTTTTTACGCAGGTCCAGTTCCGCAAGACTTTTACCCACCATTGTTTTCGGAACTTTTATTTCGGAAAGCGCCAGCCCGTCGCTTAACACCGCCGTTTCTTTCAAATTTGGCGATATGATTGTGTGTACAATGCGGTGGGCGGTGCTTTTTTCCGGTAGCACGACGTCATCGGCCCCCAGCGTTACCATGACTTCCGCCTGCACTTCGGTGCTGACCCTGACGATAATGCGTTTTATGTCTGCCTTTTTCAAAGCCGTGACTGCGAGTATGGATGCCTCAAAGTGGCCTCCCAGGCATACCACTACTATGGGGAATTTCTGAATCTCCAGCTCAGAGAGCGCGTCCCGGTCGGTCACATCCGCCACGGCCACGCCGGTGACTTTCTCTTTGATCTCCTCAAGCTTTTTGCGGTCAATATCCACCGCCAGGACGTCGGCGCCCTGTTCCGACAGCTCCAGCGCAAGTTCCTTTCCGAACAACCCCAGGCCTAATATTGCAACGTCCATGAAATTGTACTCCTTGATATGCCGAATTTGTATGAGTATACTATTTGCGGCGCTTTATCCTCAGCCGGAGTAAATCCGGCCTGCGGTATGCGCCTGCGCTACGCTTCACTGCGCAGAAACGTGGTTCTGCTCCGTATCGCTCCGCGGGCGACACCGTGTGCCTTACCCCCTCCGACCAATTCATTAAACTTTATGTTTCGCTTATGAAGCGATCAACGGGAGCGCATTGGGGTTACAAATTCCCGGCAAAAAGTGCTAAAGCACCTCCCCGGATGGGAGTAAGGTGCGCTGCCGCGCACGTAATTAATTTATATGAAAATATACTTATAAAATATATTTATAAAGTATAATTCAGGCCGTCGATAAAGTGCTCTTTTTCGTCATTGCGGGCTTGACCCGCAATCCAGGATTAATTGGTTCGTTCGCCCTATGGGCGCCCTCTAAGGCATTCAGTTTTTGTAAATTACCCCAATATAACCTTTTCGTCCACATAGCTTACCTTGGACTGCTTTTCCTTCATCACGAACATCAGCACACAAAATGCCGGGCCCAGTCTGCCGATGAACATCACCGCCATCATCAGGAACTTTGATGCCATTGTCAGGTTCGGGGTCACCTTCAGCGAAATGCCGGTGGTGCCCAGCCCCGAGGCGGATTCGAACAGCGCCTGCTGCAGCGTCAGCGGATTTAAAACCATCAGGCACAGGGCTATGCACACAAAGGCGGCCAGGTAGATGGTCATAAACGCGTAGCACTGCCGTATGCTTTCCGCGGATATTCTTCTGCCGAAGGCCACGCAGTCCCGGTGCCCCGTCAGGAAAGATTTTACAGAAAGGATAATAACCATCACCACGTTTGTCTTGATCCCTCCGCCGGTGGAGCCGGGCGCCGCGCCCACAAGCATCAGCAGGATCATCAGCAGGAGCGTGCTGTTGTGCAGTTTCATTATATCCGTGGTGACGAAACCGGCCGAGCGGCATGTGACGGCCTGGAAAAATGCGTCCACAGGGCTGACGCTCCCTTTTTCAAACAGGAAGATCAGCGCCGCGCCCCCCAGGACGAGCGCCACGGTGAAGTACAGTACCAGTCTGGAGTGCAGGCTTATCCTTTTGACGCCCCGGCGCACCTCGTTCAGGTTATACACCACATAAAACCCGATGCCGCCGAGCATTACCAGGAAGGCGATTACTATTTTTATGTAAGCGGGCAGCCCGATCAAACTGCTGTCAAAGGGCGAAAAGCCGGCGTTGCAGAAGGCTGAAACAGCATGAAACACAGCCAGATACGCGCTCAGGCCGACGGGTTTGCCCGTGGATAAAAAGCCCGGGAAGAGCAGAATTGCGCCTATCGCCTCCACAACCAGCGTATATTTGACGATTAGCACGAGCAGCCCTTCCAGATCCCGCAGCGACAGTGTGTCGGTGGCGCCCGCCGTGATCATCCGCTCTTTCAGATTAAGCTCACCTCTTAAAAGGAGGACTACGCCGGATGTAAAGCTCATGATCCCCAGCCCGCCGAGCTGAATCAGAATGAGCAACGTTACGTGCCCGAAAATGCTGTATGAAGAGGTGGGAACGGTAAGCAGTCCGGTTACGCATACCGCGGATGTGGAGGTGAAAAGGGCGTCGATAAAGCTGACCGGCGTTTTGTGCGTAAGATCAAGGGAAAGCACCGCGCCGCCGGCGAGTATCAGCAGCAGAAAGCCTATAAACACGAACCACTGTGAGATGCGTTTGGCGGAGATCGTAGACATAATGAATACACTATCACATAAATTTACAATTTGGAAATGGGATTTACGACTTCAGGGTAAATATCAAAAACCTGCGCAATGCCAAGAAAAAATAATTGGGCGCAAGCGGACAAATCATTGCAACCAATACTAATAAATGATATGTTTTGTTGATGACAATTAAGCAAAGTAATGCGCATCTTAACAACTATATAACGTACTCAGATTATGTAACAGTTTTTTAGACATACCAAGAAGCACCGGCTACACTACGGCCGGAGCTTTATTATTCATCAGGAGGCTATTTTATGAAAACCCTCGGCCTAATGTTTGCACTTCTATTCATATTCGGATGCAATTCTTCTTCCGAAAACTACGACAATAAAGTTACAGAGAACATTCATCTTGACATGCCTATTATTGTATTTCATGCAAATGGCGGTCAATTTGAGGATGGGGAGATAACTAAACCGGGTCAATTGGTGATGCTTGGCAGCAGACAGGAAGCGGCGGTAAATAAAGGTTTTATGTTTTCCCACTGGAACTCTGAAAAAGACGGGAGCGGCGAAAGCATGACTTTTATCAATTCCCCAAGATATGCTTCTGTGGAAGGTTCGGAAGACGTGATGATGTATGCCCAGTGGACTCCATTGGATAGAGATTTCAATCTTGTCTTTGAAGCTATGATTCCCGGTGATTTAATAATATTAAAAAACTTGTCAAAGGGATCAGTAATAAATCTGCCGGGTAATAATGATTATACAAATACGGGATATATTTTATCAGGTTGGGTTGACGACCTGAATTCCCCTGTTTTATATACAGATACTTACATAGTGGAAAAAACAGTGACTTTATTTGCAGTTTGGAGAAAACAATAATTTTACAGCACACTTTTCAGCAGGGTAAATAAACACAAAAAAGTCTGACAGCAAGTAATGGTCAGACTTTTTTGTGTTGCATTACATGGCTGCCCGGGCGAGTTTTTGATTTTGTTATTTTATCCCTCTTATTATGACAAAAAAAGTCTTGATTAAGATATCGGTTGTTATATAGTTATGAGAAGAGGAAGGAATTCAAATGAAGATTACAAGAGCTTGTGATTACGCCATGAGGGCGCTTATCTATATGGCGGGCAAACCTGCGGGCACGGTTTTTATGCGTTCGGATCTGTCGCGGCTCAGCGATGTGCCGGACAGCTTTCTGGGGAAGATCATGCAGGGGCTTGTCAAGGCCAATATCCTGGTTTCAGAAAGGGGTAAGAAAGGCGGCTTCCGCCTGGAGAAAAAACCGGAAGAGATCTCCATGTACGACGTGATTACGGCAGTGGAAGGGGATCTTCAGATCACCGACTGCCTCTCCAATACCGATTTTTGCAAACAGACCACCGGCTGCAACCTGCACCGGACATGGCATACGATACAGGATTCTCTTGCCGCGCAGCTTAAACAAACCACGCTGAAAGGGTTAATGTAATATGTGCGCCGTCTATATCTCCGAGGATGCGGCTGCGAAGATACTGGACATGCTAAAAGCCATTGAGCTGACGGAAGAGGCTTTCAGGCTGTTCGCACAGGGAAGGGCGTTCAACACCGTGCGCACCCGCGTCCGCATCCGCAAAGGCGCTCTGCATATGCTGCCTGCGGCGCTTCCGACGAAGAATGTTATGGGGTATAAGGCGTATACGTCGTTCAAAGACGGAGTGCTGTTCAAATTTTACCTTTACAGCACTGATAACGGCGAACTGCTGGCCGTTATCGACGCAGGTGAGATCAGCCGCCTGCGTACCGGTGCCGCCAGCGGTGTTGCCACAAAATATCTGGCCCGGCAGGACGCGGGCAGATGCGTGATTTTCGGCGCGGGCTTTCAGGCCGGCGCCCAGCTTGAGGCAATCTGTGCCGTGCGCCCTTTGTCCCGCGCGGATGTTGTGAACCTGACCTCCGAAAAAGGCAGGCTTTTCGCGGAAGAAATGTCAAAAAAGCTGAACATTGAGGTCGTGCACACAAGGGAACCGAAAGAGGCCGTGGCGCTCGCGGATATCATAACCACCGTGACCTGGTCCGTAAAGCCCGTCATTGACAGGTCCTGGCCGCTTAAGTCAGGCGTTCACATAAATGCCGCCGGCTCGAATGCGCTTATTCGCGCGGAAATCCCTGAATCC
>JAVBTI010000004.1:0-13570 GCA_031556255.1 Deferribacterales bacterium
CGCAAACGGTGTCGAAGTAGTTCAGCGCTTCGGCGGGGAGCGCCGACGGATGGGGTCCGCCGCAGACAAGGACGGCGGACGGATTAAGTTGGCGCAGTTTATCAGCGAGCCTGTAGTGTGCCGGAGCGCGCCCTGTTGCGAAAGATAACAGGAGCAGTGAAGAGGCCGCTGTCAAAGGCTCTTTCAGGGCCGGATCAACCAGAGGGCGCACAGAGTATGCGCGCCCGGGGAAATGTTTCTCAAAAGCCGCGGCAAGCGCCCTGACGGAATGCTTGTTCAGCGGTTCGTAAAGGAAAATTACGTCAGACAGATTTATCCTCACGCGGCGCGACTGTTAGGAGCATTCCGTCCACAGCTGTGGCCACAATTTCATCATCTTTTTTGAGAGGGGCGTCCGACCTGGCGTTCCATATTTCGCCGTGCAGATATACCTTCCCTTTTCCGTCCTGCCACCGCATTACGGTGCCCGTCTCGCCAACGATGCTTGTCAAGCCTACCGCGGGCTTCCTGCGGTGATCTTTGACTATCAGCCGCCCCACAAACAGCGCAAAGAAAAGCAATATGGCCACCAGGACGACTATCAAGCCTATTGACACATGAACCCCCTGTGTGCCCGCCGTGTCGAACAGCAGGCGGACGCCGCCTATGAACGCGGCGATCCCCGCCACCGTGAGCAGGCCGAAGCTGGTCACGAAGAATTCCGCTATTAAAAGGGCTACAGCGGCTATTATAAGCAAAAGTCCCAGTAAATTAATGGGAATTATATTTATTCCTATCATAAAGAGCACCAGGGCGACTATCCCTGTGCCGGCAAATACGAAGGTGCCGGGTATCTTGACTTCCAGGAAGATCATGAACACTCCGACGAAGAAAAGCAGCAACAGTATGTTCGGATCGGAAAGTATGAAGGCCGCGCGCTCCGTCAAAGTGGGTTCTATATTGACCCGTGTGGGTAACCCATCCAGCTTTAGCTCAGTTTCAAGGGTCAGGAGGAGGACACTGTCGTTGTTTACCACCCCATTGATCAGCCCGGCTTTAAAGGCTTCGGAAGCGGTGAAACTTTTGGATTCTGTGACGGTAAGTTCCGCTTCATCCGTGTTCCTGCCGCGTTTCTCAGCTATTGAACGTATGAAACTAACGGTATCGTTCATAGCCTTGTCGCGCATATCCCCTTCAATATCGCCGCCGGAGGCATCCACGGGGTGTGCCGCGCCGATATTAGTGCCCTCGGCCATGTAGGCGTAATCACCCGCCAGTGTTATAAAAGTGCCTGCGGAACCGGCATGCGCCCCCTGCGGGGAGACGTAAACCACGACGGGGACAGGTGATTCAAATATTTCCTGCACTATATTCCGTGTGGAATCGAGTATTCCTCCTGGTGTGTCCAGCTTTATCACCAGCGCTGCGCCGTCTTCCGCCAGCGTTTTATCAATTGCTTTTTTGATATATTTATAGGTGTGGTCGATTATCACCCCTTTGACTTCCAGAAAATATACTGTGGCGGCGTTTGCGGCGACGGAAAACAGAAGCGACGCGGCAAGGCTGATAAAGAATATTATTCGTTTCATCGTCACACCTCATAGCTTTTTCATACTGAAAAAATATACCCGTGCGTTTGCGGCGAACTTGCGGAAATACTTAGTTTTATAATAATCCCCGAGGTCGTTTACGCAAGGCGCTCTCAGTATGCTTTCAAGGCCATCCACCTGCGCGAAGTTTTCCAGAATTTCCGCTGCGTAGTCGTCATGGTCGGTGGCGACGGTTATAGTACCGCCGGGCACAAGGCGTTCGCGCATCAGATCTATGAACCACGGCTTGAGGAGGCGGCGTTTCTTGTGTCTCGACTTGGGCCACGGATCGGGGAAATTTACATAAAATCCCGCCACTGAGCACTCCGGGAGCATGCGCACAAAAAACTCCCCGTCGAACTGCAAAAGGCGCACATTTTTCAGCCCCGCCCGTTTTACCCTTGACACGGCCTTGTAAAAGACTTTGTGGAATACTTCAAATCCCAGCCACCGGCTTTCCGGCGCAAGTTTTGCATGGTGTGCGGTGAACTCGCCGTTGCCGATCCCTATCTCCACATACAGCGGGCCGTTTCCGTCCCCGAATATAAGATCCGCACCGGCAGGCGCAAACTTTGTCCCTGGCGTTAGCTGCTCCCATATTGGTGCGGCCGGCATATAAAAGCCCTCCTGAAAATCCAAAACAAACGGTTCGCCGTCCGGCGATATCGCATCCGCGTATCTTACTCCTCCCTGACGGCAGGAGCGGTAAATCACATCCTCTTCCAACGTATCTCCTTTTCAAATACCGTCTGTAACAGCTTTTTCCGCTCCATGGACGACAAATAACCTTTTATGGTGGAAAGCGCAAGAAGCCACAGCTCCGGGGTCATCTTTATTTCCAGCTTTTCCATAAGAAGCCGGGTGATATCCTCCGCGCTTTTGCCGTCGGCATGTTCGTGAATAAGATGTTCAGTATTTTCTATATGATTCTGCTGCGCCGTGATATAACGTGCGCACTCTTCCTTATCCAGCACGCCTTTGTGGCAGACGACCGCCCTTGAAAACTCCAGCCCGCCAAGCATGCTCAGGGTTTCGTACGCCTTTCCGGCATCGTACAGGTATAAAATACCATGCTTGGATACAACCTCAGGCGAAAAAAGTGAATCGCCCAAAAAGGCTGTGTCTCCGATCATGAAAGCAGTGTGTGTCGGAGAATGGCCGGGGGTGGGTATTACAGAGACCGACGCATCGTCTATGGCAAAGGTGTGTTCAGGTAACGGCTTTGCCGCCATAGCAGGCGCCATTAGAAAGGGTTTCCGGGCTGCGTTCGGTGATAATCCGCCGTGCAGCAACGCTCCTTCCAGCTCCGGCATGTGTATGAACGAAAGTTCTCCTGCCGGGGCGTAGATTTCACTTTTGTGCTGTCCGGCAAACCAGACGGAACCGCCGATATGATCTGCGTGGGTGTGGGTATGATAAACCGCGGTGACCGGGCCGTCCAAAGCACCTGCAATTTTTTTGGAGTGCCTCGAATCGAGCCCGCTGTCGATTAAGGCATATCCGCCCGCATGCCTGATCGCGGCCACAAATGTCGCGCCGAGGTCGATAGCGGAAATGTTTCCGTTTAAAGGGGTTAGCATTACTATTTGGTCAGCTTTTTCAGCTCTTTAATAATATCATCGACTTTCAAGCCGTGCATCAGGCAGCCTTTTTCGAGCGATTCACTCTGGAGCCCCATGCAGCTTGTACATCCCATGTTATATTTTTCAAATACATCAAGTGTTTTGGGGTTTTCGCGGACTATGTCGGCTATCAATGTGTCTTTTGTGATTTCCATACGGCGCCCTCCTGCGTTGGTTGTTAGATTAATCTTAAAGTATCCGGCCGGGGAAGGCAACAATAATTATTTCCGTGCGTTTACTTCGTAGTGGATGAACTCATTCAGACGCTTATCCGCCGCCAGTATGTGGAACTCGAACCAGTCGCTGATAAGCATGCACACATTCATGCTTAAAGTGTCGAAAACCGCCGGATCGTTTGTGGATTTATATTGAAGAAGGGTCTTGAACGCTTTGGCCACTTCCCGCACATACTCAGCGTGATGGGCTATATGCTTTTCAATTCCGGGGTAGCTGTGGAGTTCCATAAAAGCTTCCTGGGTGACGAAGTGTTTTTTGGTGTAATCGCTCAGGAATATTATGGTTGGTTCCACCTGGGAAGAATGATGGTTGGCGTTGTATGCACGCAGATAGTGATTGCCTTTTTCGACAAACTCTTTCTGCTGTGCGTCCAACTCAGCGTGCCCCGAAACAGTGCACCGCTGCAAATCCATCAGTTGAAAAGTCATAAGCGCAATATAGTCCCCTAGTTAATCAGCCTGATACACACCTATAATACGTCAATATCTTTTTTACACACCTTTGCGGCGAGGAAACAGGCCGCGGCAGGTATCAAAAACGCCAGCGCCAAGCTTCCGGCTGCCGCCGAACAGATTGCCGCGACTGCCGAACTGCCCGCCGCCCCCATTAAACTGCCCGCGCAGGACAGAACAAGCAGCTTTATTCCTTCCGTTCCCACAATAAGAAGCGGGGTGTAAAAGAAATAGGCCGTCACTAAAAAGCAAACCATCCGTTTGCCGAATTTTCTGCACACAGGAAATACTGCCAGCAGCAGGCCGAATGCTATGGCGTATTGCAGGAAATATACGCTGTTCACGAATGAAAGCAGCGATATGTCAAACGCCGTCAGTGTAATTGCGCCGTTAGCAACGCTTTGCACAAAACCGGCCAGGTTTTCCGGCACCGTGAGCCCATCAAAAACAGCCGCAGGGTTCAGGCTGCCAAGCATGGATGACACGGCGTTTAAATTTCCCGATGCGGCACTTTTTGCCGCTCCGGTGATGGGAGCAAGCCCTTTTGCAAACGGAAAGTAATATGCCCCGAAAAGCGCGCAAATACTGCTTATCCAGTAAATAATAGACTGAGGCACCTTTCCTCTAGTTGCTTTAAGCAAAATATATGCCGGAATGTAAATAATAAACGACCATATATGTTTCAACACATTGTAAAAGAATGATTCTGTGTTTTCTGCGAGGTCTTCCGGCTCACCGTAAGACTGTCTGGATAACTTTGCCGCGGGAGCGTAGACGGATTCCATAGCGCTTTTGAGGTGTTCTTTTCCGGCAGGGGCGGCAGTTTCAGGTTCGGCGGTGTTCTTTATGACGGCGTCCGCAGCTTCGGCACCAGCGGAAAACTCTTCCTCCGATTCATCGCCGTGGAAGGGCGGATAATCCACTTCCTCCGTGAGTGTGCTGCCCACAAGCTCCTCATTTTCTTTGCGGCTGAAACCTGCATATGGTTTGGATAATAGTGAGTCCAGTTCTTCCCCGGGGGGCGCGATTTCCTGTGTTTCGGCGATCACTTCCTCCGCCATTTGCACAGGCGCGGGCTCTTCCGTAAGTATTTCCGGCATTAACGGAGGCATAGCGGCCTCCTCTTCTTCCGGTTCCTGAGACTTTTCCGCGCCGCTTATCTCATCAAAAAGGCGATCAATTGCCTCACATGCAGGCTTATTGAAAAAGTATATGGTAAATACCCCTTTCAAAGGAACCGCCTGAAATTCTATGCCGGTTTTTTGTAGATAATCCGTAAGTTTAGCCGCCGCGTTTTCCGCGACAATAAGGGCGCCTTTTTGCTGAAGGCGCGTCAGATCTACAGCAGGGTCGTCTACCGGGCGGAATTTGCTTGTATTCAGGCTTTCCCCCAGCGCCGCCAGAAGACTGACAGTATAAAGATCCGCGCCGTGCTTCGTTGCGTATTCATTGACCGCCTTTTGCAGGAAGGAATCGTGTGCCGGTATATCCGGCGGCAGGCCTATTTCCGTGAGGTAATAAGTACTCCTGGTTTCATCGATCAAGATACAGGCCGGGCTGCCTTCCGCACCTGAATAATGTTCGGATTTCCTGTGGAGCACCGTGCCCGCCCTTTCAAAAAAACGCGCGGCCAACTCAAGAAAACGTTGATAATCCATACTGTAACCCCCAAAGCTATGCTCACATTAATCACAATCTAACATAAATAACCCGGATCAGGCACTACTGTAAAGCCTTTTATTTAGGTGTAATGTATTTGGAAAAATTATCACAGGAGAAAAAAACACTTGTCAGTTGCCGTTCATTATGTTATTGTTCATCTCCCTAAATCAAGGAGGGGTGATTAAGATATGTCCAGACGTTGTGAAATATGCGGTAAAGGCCCGGTATCGGGCAATAAAATAAGCCATGCGCATAATGTTTCCAAGCGCGTGTTTCTGCCTAACCTTCACCAGCTCCGTGTGGTAAATGCCGACGGTACGGTTTCGCGGAAAAAAGTGTGCGCCAAATGCCTGAAAACCGGTAAGGTTAAACGCGCGTAGATTCGTTCGACTCATTGTTTGACATTCGTGCCCGAGCTCAATTGAATAGAGCGTCTGTCTAAGGACCGGACGCTCTTTTTTTATTTAAATCTTACCTTATTTTCTGCAGAGTGGGGGCAGGCTATTTCGCCTGCCCCAGTGATTTGATTTAGCAGATGTTCGGCTTAAGTGGACTACTCCCAGTATAAGTATGGGAGGCCTCCGTTTATCGCGGCGTCCCATTTCCACGGGCCGGCATCGCTGTCGCCGAACTGCCACTGTATTCCTGTATAGAAACCTTGAGTGGTCAGTGTGCCTATCTGCACGGACGCACCGTTGATCCCTATGTCGTCGGTATGGCCTGTCACGGTTATGCCTTCCCATGCGTAGGTATCGGCAATCGGCAGGCCGGTGTCGTTGTATCCTATTACACGCCCTACCGTGCCGCCGCCGTCAGCGTCGTCACGTGTTGTTATATTGGTATTTATTGCGACATTCCCTTTAAACATTGATGCCACGAACGTCTCGACATAGAGGTTCCCTGCGATGCCACCCAGTTCAGATTCCCCGGTTACTGCGGGATTGTCGATTACGTCGCCTGTGGCATAGCAGTTTCTTATATCGCCTTCTTCCAGGCTGCCGGCGATGCCGCCCAGTATGTTTTCGTCAGGGTCGGTGCCGGAAACGTTGCCTGTGGCATAACTGTCAGAGATTACACCTTTATAAACAAACCCGGCCAAGCCTCCTGCTATCCGCCCGGATACGGCTGCCGAAGATAAGGATACGGCTATATATGAATCCTCGTCAATATAACCGGCCAGCCCCCCGGCATTGTCCCCGGTAACCACTGAAGAAGAGGATGAGCGTATTATGCGGGAACGGTCATACAGATGCCCGGCCAGCCCGCCTGCGTTACTTCCGTTTACTGTGGCGGAAGAAGATGAATTATCAATGTGGGATGCATTATCCATAAACCCGGCTATCCCTCCGGCGGAGTCGCCGTTGACGACACCGGATGTAGTCACATTAATAAACGCTGTATTATCGGAGTATCCGGCTATTATACCGGTGCTTCCGGAGCCGTTTATCCCGGCGGCGGATGTAATGACAATAAGGTTGCTGATCACGGCATTTTCTGTGAAATCAAAGAGTCCCGCATCGTCCGCGCCTGCGGCGACGGGTATTTCAAGGCCGTCTATTTTATGGTTGTCCCCATCGAGTTTGCCGGCGAAATAGAACGGAACCCATGTGCCGGTGAGTGTAATATCCCCGGTCAGAATATAGGAAGCTTCGCTGTCCTCACTCAGCATCGCCAGAGCGGCATCGTTGGAAACCACATAAGGGTCATCGTCGGTGCCGGAACCGGCAAGATATTTTGCATAAAGATCCATATCATAAGTTACCAAGGACGAGTTGCTGTGGATATTTCCGTCACCTTCCATCCAGCCGACATTTGTTACACCGTTTTTGACCGCGGTGGGCATCGTTTGGTTATCCAGCCGTTCTCCGTAATGATAGGTATAGCTGTTCGCACCGTTGAGAACGCCGCCGTCAGCGTCAAAGGTGACGGTGAAGGTCTCTATCTCCCATATAGCGGTGATGGTGACGTTATCCTCCACCATATATACTTCGTTTTCAACATAATCGTTGGCGCCATCCGACCACCACATGAAGTAGTAGCCGTCTTTATGCGGCTCAGGCGGGAGCGTTATCTCTTCGTATTCATATGCCTGGGTAATCGTATCCGGCGTGCCGTTATCGTACTTTATCGTGACGGTGTAAAGCGGAACAGGCTCCCATATGGCGGTGAAAGTGGTGTTATCTTCGATCATATAGAGCTCACCGGGATCAAAAGTATCAGTCCCGTCCGACCACCACATAAAATAGTACCCGGGTTTCACAGGTTCGGGAGGAAGGGTTATCTCATCATATTCCTGCACGTTGAGTTGGCGGTTCGGCGTGCCGTTATCGTATACTATGGTTACGGCGAATACCGGTATGGTGCTCCATATGGCGGTGATAGTGACGTTATCCTCCACCATATATACTTCGTTTTCAACATAATCGTTGGCGCCGTCCGACCACCACATGAAGTAGTAGCCGGGCTTCGAAGGTTCAGGCGGGAGCGTTATCTCTTCATATTCGCTTACTCGTGTAATGTTGTCCGGTATGCCGTTGTCATATACGATGGTTACAGTGAATACAGGTATGGTGCTCCATATAGCGGTGAATGTGACATTGTCTTCCACCATATATTCCTCGTTTTCAACATAACCGTTGGTGCCGTCCGACCACCACATAAAGTAGTATCCGGGCTTCGAAGGTTCAGGCGGAAGAATTATCTCATCATATTCGTATGCCTGGGTAATGTTATCCGGCGTGATGCCGTCGTCGTATTTTATTGTTATGTTATAGAGCGGAACCGGTTCCCATATGGCGGTGAATGTGACGTTATCCTGCACCATATACTGTTCGCCGGGATTAAAAGTATCGGTTCCGTCCGACCACCACATGAAATAATAATGTTCCTTCTCCGGCGCATCGGGGAGTGTGATTTCGGTGTCTTCCTGCACCGCGTATCGTTGCCGCGGCTCTCCGTTGTCGTATTCAAGGGTTACAGTAAATTCAGAAAGCCCATACCATTGTGCAACGAATGCGGTATTCCCCCATACTTCATATTGTTCGCCCGGATCATAGATGCCGTCACCGTCGGACCAGCCCAGAAAATAATAGCCGCTGCGTACAGGCTCTCCCGCCGGCAGCGTAAAGTTATCCCCTTCCGTAACCACATAACTCTGAACCGGGGAACCGTCGTTGTAGTCTACAGTTACCGTATATTGGGGCGTGCCTTTGTCTTCATTCTTGCTGCTGCTTCCGCAGGCGACCATGGCTAGCGCAATGGCGGAAAATAAAATATATTTAACTATTTGTTTCATAAATAGCTCCATTATGCGGAGAAACTTCCACGTAAAGAGCTTAAACAATAACCGGTGAAGTTACAAGAAAAAAACGGAGTCTATAAAATTTGGAATACTGTTGCTGCTCGTGATATGTTAAAAGACGCTTTTGTTGTAAGCAGAGCACGCAGATAATATGGGTGCTCTTGTTGAGCGGACGATTAGATTAACCTGTTACTATTTATTTGTCGGAACGATGTTCTTTGCCTAGGATACGGGTGAAGCACCGTTGTTTATTAATTTATGCAAGTTCAAGCGGTAAATTTTTTTGTAAAATGACTTGCAAAAATAAATATCATGTAGTATATACTCTTTCTCCGACCGGTCACCGGCCGGATTCAAAATAGCGCCCGTAGCTCAAATGGATAGAGTGACTGACTACGGATCAGTAGGTTGGGGGTTCGACTCCTCCCGGGCGCGCCATTCTTTCCCCGAATTTTTCAAAGAACTTTTGTATCTGAGCTACCCTTCCTTTCGGGTTCTTACCCCGGATACTTCCTGAGCAGGCTTATGTTTGGTATGATGTTCCAGTGTGGTATGCGGATGTGAAGGTTGCTCCCGTTGCAAAACAGTTTATCTTAAATAAGAGGGAGTGCCATTATGAATAAGTTGATCAAATTATGCCTGATATTATTTATTACGGTGGTGTTGGTGGCCTGTGACACCGGCGGTTCCTCTTCATGCGACGGGGATGGGGAACTTATTACCTTATCGCTTGATGTGCCTAGTTCTGTGAAATCCGGCGAATCCGCAGTTTTTAACGCCAATATTGCCCAGAGCGGTGAAGAGGATATAGATTATCTGTGGTCGGCAGCGGCTTCGTGCGGATCTTTTGATGACACATATGCCGCTTCGCCTGTTTTTACCGCTTCGAATACTGCGGATGACATATACTGCGCGGTATCTCTGTCTATATCAGGCGCCGGGACGGCGTCGCACAGCGTTAATATTATAGTGACAGGAACGGACAGCGCGCCGGTATTCTCCGTGTCGCTGACCGTGCCCGGCGCGCTTACCCCCGGCAGCAGGACTACGCTGAGGCCGAGTGTGACCTATACCGGCCCTGACAGTATTAGTTATGCGTGGAGTGTTCCGGCCGGCTGCGGCGCCTTTGACAACACCTCTGCCCAGCAGCCGGTATTCACAGCGGACTCGGCCTGGACGGGCCCATGCATAATCTCGCTTACGGTTGCTGCCGGAAGCCTCACCCGTTCGGCAAGCGCCGGCACTATAATAGGAGGGGGAGGGGTGCTGTCCGGGGATATCGCGGTTTCGATAATGCCGCCCGCCGCAGTCGCCTCCGGCACCATGGCAACCCTTGCGGCGGATGTCACCTACGAGGGGCTGGCTTTGGAGTCCTATATGTGGTCGGTTCCCATGAACTGTGGTTCGCTGAATGACAATATGGCGCAGTCCCCGGTCTTCACGGCGGCGAATGCGTCAGTAAATAAAGAGTGTCCTGTTACCCTGACAATTACCGCGGGCGCTGAAAGCACGCAGGCTTCCGGCAGCATGACCGTCACGGCACCCGGTTATGACGCGATGCTGTCCGCTGTGATGGATATCCCGGCGTCTGTGGCGGCGGGAGAGACGGCGGTGTTCGACGCGTCGGTGACCTATACCGGGACTGATACACCGCGCTACAGTTGGATGGTGTCGTCCGGCTGCGGCACACTGAGCTCAGACTCGGTACGTTCGCCGGTTTTTACAGCGGCAGCGGAGGCCGGTGGTGATACCGCCTGCACAGTTTCTTTTACAGTGACCACCGCGGACAGGAACGCCATGGATAGCGCGGGATTTATGCTGACACCGTGACGCAGCGCCGGCGGCAAATACAAAAAAATGAAACCCCCTGTTTCCGCAGGGGGTTGATTTTCACATAAGGTAGATGGTTTCTATTCAGGGAACAGCGCGGAGCTTACGTCGTAATATGTGTCGTAAATTTTGCGGAACTCATATTTGTTCTGACCGGACTGCCATGTGATGGTATTGCCTGATGCCGGGGTGAGGGTCGCAATCCACGAGTCTTCGCCGCGGGCGGTGCTGTCCGTGACCCCGCCGCCGCAGCCTGCCACTTCCACGGAGTATGTGTACAACTGCGCAGAAGAGTCTACGGCATAGTTACCATAACCCGTGCTGCAATTATCCAGGCGGTTTTCGGAACCGGATACCGCGTAAACCCCGGTCAGCATATAAACTCCCGCATATGTGGAAGCCAGCGCGGGCACTATGTCAATCTGCGTGCCCTGCGGCACATCGGCCACCGGTGTGTATACCGGGTTAATAAGGCGGAAATATACCACCTTGGTGGTTACGTACACGCCCCAGTCCCAATACCAGCCCCAGTCCCAGTACCACCAGTCGTCCAGCCACACGCCGTCTTCGCACTGGACGTCTCCGTTATCAAGCAGGTAGCAACTGTCGTAATTATCCACCGAGTTTACGGCCGCATAATCATATGTGTATACGCCGTTGTTGGAGCAGATCATTTCGAACCTGCCGGAGCTTGTGTTGTTTTCATTATCGAACGCGACCTGTGCTTCGACGTAGTCGCACTCGCTCATCACGTTGTGCGGAAATCCCGCGTCGTCATAAAACTCCCATTGCGTGAGTTCATATTGGCCTGTGGGGAACTTGAAGCAGTAATCGTCGTCATCATCCCACCAGTCGCAGGCTGTGACAGACAGAGTCAGGGTAACCGCAAGCAAACCGAATAAAATTATACGATAGGGCATAACAACCTCCCGCTGGTATTAATATAATAACGGGGGTTGCTATTTACAATATGTGGCGGTCGTATTTATTAATAGCTTAATTTCCTGTTTTTTCTGCGGGCAAGCTCGCTGGCGTAGTGGATACCCAGTGTATCGGCATTTTTTTTCGCCCATTCGGTCAGCCTTGTGGTTCCCGTGGGCACGGCCCCAGGCACATGCAGGAGATCGGACATCAGCCCTTTTATCTCTTCCCGGCTTACAAACACGTCTCCAGTGAAGATCCCCACCGCTCTGGATACTATGTAACCCAGCCAGGGCGGGATGTTTATAATCATCCGTTTTTTACCTATTATATTACCCAACGTTTACACCAGTTTCCGATAGGTGAAATCCTCCGGCCCCAGTGCTTCCACAATGTTGTTTCCGCTCTGTCCGCCTTCCCGCACCATAATAGCGGCGAGATCGTCAACATATATCGGGCAGATATGGTACTGACCGTCACCGAATATGCCGAAAACCGGAAATTTCCGCAAAGTCCAGGCTATATTATTTATCAGGATATCCTCTTTGCCGAACAGTACAGCGGGCCGGACGATGGAGTGGGGGATGCCGGAATTTACAAGAGTCTTTTCAAGGGTGCCTTTGCCGCTGTAGTACTCCAGTGGGCTGCTTTCATCCGGGTTTGCTATGCTGACGTGGACTATCCTTGATACCCCGGCCAGCCGGGCCGCCTCAAATAGCGCCAGTGTGTTTTTAACCGCGTCCGAATGGTTGAAAAAGCTGTGGTTGAACCTGACCCAGTATGTGTTATACAGCACTTCCACGTCTTTCAACGATTCCGCCATGCGGGCGGGGTCGTCAAAATTGAACGGGCGTGCTTCGACTTTGCCCCCGAAAGAATTAGGACGATCCGGTGAGTTGGTAAGCGTGACTACTCTGTATCCGCTGTCCAGCAGCCTGCGCGCGATATATTTTCCTGAAAAACCGAAAGCGCCCGTTACAGCGTGGGCTTTTTGTGATGTCATGGCCTGTCGCCCCCTTTTGTATTCCGCATATCATATATAAGCCCGGAATACGGACATATCAAGAACTATTGAGGTTTTTATCCCCCTTAACCCGCCGAAAGTGTGATTTAGCGTTTGAATTAATTTATTTTGTGTAATATTATATACACACGGAGGCAATTATGAAGAGGGTGTTGGCTGTGCTGTTTCTGGCCGTGTTTGTGTCGGCGGCTTTTCCCGCCGGGACGCAGGTTATTGGCGGGGATGCCGCTGTAAAAGCTGCACGGGCGCAGGCGGACGGTATCGTTACTGAGATCGGCACGGATAACTATAAAGGCAGGTTTGTGTACGATGTGAAGATACTCGACTCATCGGGGGTTTTTCACACAATAGCTGTTTCCGGGACGGACGGCGCCATAGTCCGGCATACAATCAAAAATCAAAGCAAAGGCAGCTATAACCTGCTCAAGCTGGTAAATATAACCCATAAACAGGTCGCTGCGGGTGCCGAGGCCACAGTACCCGGCAGCATCGTGTATGATTCCGGGCTGCACGCGAAAAAAGGGAAATCCATTTTTGAGCTGAAACTTGTGGATGACAAGGGATATGTGTATGAAGCGGCTATTGATGCCATGACCGGCACGCTTATATCCATGGAAAAAGATGACAGGTTCCTTTCGTACCCCGATGTAACAAAGGATGCGGCGGAAAAAGCCGCCCTGGCCAAAATCAGCGGCACAATTCTTTACACCAGGCTGGATAAAGAAACCGGCACTTTTTATTATTATGTCAATATAGTTTCCGGCGGAACGCTTTACAAAGTGAAGGTGGACGGCCATAACGGAGTGGTTGTGGGGAAAACGCCGTAACGGCCGCTGTTATCACTTCCGGCCGGTGTATTCCCTCACGGGTATATTCTGTTTCTTCAGATACTCTTTCAACTGCGGTATGGTGTAATCGCCGTAGTGTACAATACTCGCCACCAGCGCGGCGTC
>JAVBTI010000046.1:0-2899 GCA_031556255.1 Deferribacterales bacterium
ATATCGCCTGCAGTACTCACCTCGCAACAGGAACGTCCTCGTGTAGCCTCATCCCTGACTGATGTTAACCAGGCAACTGAAAAGGCTGCTTTCAACCTTCTTGAAAACGCCAGGGCAATGGCTGAATTTTACAAGTCACTTCAAAACGGCGTGGATAACATGCAGAAAGCCGTTGCCACGAAAGATAATACCGCTTTCGAAAATCATAAAAACACAACCGCCGCCAGAATTGAGGAAGCGGGCGACCTGGGCCTGCATATCCTCGAAGCGCTTGAGTTTCAGGATATAACACAGCAAAAGCTCAACAAAGTCATCCGTTCCGTAGAAGAGATCGGCGCCAGGCTGGGAGCTATGGTGGGATTTATGAAACCGCCTCTGGAAGCCGGCGAAGAAAAGAAAAACTACGATAATCTCTTATCCGACTTGGGCTTTGCCTGATAAAATAACAGTTTTAAGGATTACAAATGCAAAATTTCACGGCAGAAGAACTTAAAAAGTACGATGGAAAAGAGGGTCGACCGGCCTATATAGCTTACCACGGAAAAGTTTACGACGTCACCGGCAGTAAAATGTGGAAGGAAGGGATGCATATGAAGCGCCATGAGGCCGGGAGCGACCTCAGTTCATTTATTTCCGCTGCTCCGCACGGCGTTTCCGTCCTGGAAAAGTTCCCAGCGGTCGGCCAGCTGGTGGAATCCGCCAAAACCGCACCGACTCCGCAGGAAGCCAGGCTGAAAAAACTTCAGGATTTTTACGCCATAACACATCCACACCCGATGATGGTGCATTTTCCGATGGCTCTTGTGCCCTTTGCCCTGCTGATGAATATTCTGCAACTCCTCGGGTTCGGCGGCACTCTGGGTGGGCACCTTGTCGGCCACTTCTATTATGCCGGATACTACGCAGTGGTTTGCGCCTTTCTGTCGATTTTTTTCGCCGCGGGCGCGGGGATATTCAGTTGGTGGATCAACTACAACCGGGGGATGAACATACATTTCCGGCTGAAGTTCATCTTCACGGCCGTTCTTGCGTTGATGCTGCTGATTGAAATAGCATTGGGAAGCGGCGGTATGTATAATATTATGCTGTTTATGAACTGTATACCGTTGGTTATAATAGGTTTTAACGGCGGCCGCATCACTTGGCCTAATTGAAGAGGTTTTTTATGCCAAAAAAAGCTATAGTTGCAGTATTTATCATAGTTGTGGTGGCTCTGGTGGGATCTATCGCAGTGAAAACACAGAATAAAGAAGTATCTGCGCACAATGCCACGGCACGCTTTATCAAGGCCGGGCACACGGGGATTGCTTGCCAGGACGCAATGTGGCTCACGGATGTGTTCGGCAAATTCATATCAGAAAAGCAAGTACAGATGGATAAATATGAAAAACCATTCATAGACAATAACACCCAGATCACTGAAGAAGCCCTTTTCGCCATGCAGCAGGAGATGCAAACCAACCCCTCCCCCGCCCAGAAAGAAATCGACCTGTGGCAAAGAGAAGTGTATAATTTTATAGGTGATCTTTTTAAGGGTGACGCCGTCAAAATTAGAAGCATGCAGGACGCTGTGGGCGCGGATATGACGGCTATTTACCAGGGAGCAATGATGATTGCGCTCGGCATGCAGCCCGAGGCCGATGTAAGGAAATCCATAGAAGAGCATTACTGCTCCGGCGATATACATTAAGCATATGAAACCGGCGGCTGTTTTAACGGCAGTTGCGCTTATACTGCTTGCCGGCTGCGGAGCGCCCGCCACTGTCAGTAATATACCCCCGCTGGCGGCCAACCCCGCGGTGCAGGCCATGCCGGATATAACCCCGGAGATGCAAACGGCGGGATACTGGATAGACAGGGCCGATCTGCCCGACGAGATTATCATGTCCCCGGATGAAATAAAGATTTTTAACAACCTCACCGCCACCGACCACCTCATAATCAAAGTTTCGGAATACGGAGAATACAAATCGGGCGCGGAAATACTTACATCCATAACTACACTGTATAACGCAGTAGCGGATCAGGGGCTCTACTTCGAAAACGGCACCTACGCCAATAAAAAAAGCCTTTCGGCTATCTATACGCAGTTCCAACTGGAAAAACTAAACGGCGACCCGCTTAAACCGGTGTCGTACGGCATCATTACTCGGAATATACCGCACCGTGTGCTGCCTACTGATGAAAAACTCATGCGCACGGGAGATCCGGGCTATTTCGACCGTCTTCAGATGAACTCGCTGGACGCGGGCATGCCTGTGGCTGTGCTTTGGCGTACGGCGGATGAGAAGTGGCTTTACGTGCGTTCCGCGCTGACTGTGGGCTGGGTAAAGTCTGAATACGTGGCGTATTGCTCTCTCCACGAGATAGAAGAGTGGGAAAACCCCGCCGATTTTGTGGTAACTACGCGCTATCGGACGTCCGTGCAGAGCGACCCGGCGCTTCGTGGCTACATATCATGGCTGGCGCTTGGAAGCAGGCTTCCAGTCGACAAAACCGCGGCAAAAGCGGATAACCGCACAGCGGTTCTGTGGCCCTGCCGGGACAAGTACGGTTGGCTGAAAGTAACCACCGGATACGTTGATAACACATTTGTTTATGAAGGGTACCTCCCCTATACTTCCAGGAACGCTCTGAATCTGGCCTTCGAAATGCTCCACGCACCCTACGGCTGGGGGGGGATGTACGGCGAGCAGGATTGCTCCGGCTTTATGCTGCGCGTATTTGGCGCGATGGGACTTGTGTTGCCGCGAAACTCAAGCCAACAGGGAGACTCGGGCGATATAATATATTCCCGCAGGATGACTAACGCACTTTCCACCCGACAGATAATCACTTTCTTCGGGGTCCCGGGCGCAACGGTGCTACAACTTCCCGGGCATATCATGCTTTACGTGGG
>JAVBTI010000080.1:0-3752 GCA_031556255.1 Deferribacterales bacterium
TGGGCAAAGCCGAAACCTCGCCGTGGAAGTCGGCGTTTATAGACCCGGAACGGATTCTGTTCCATCCGTCCATACTGAAAGTCCGCGCGTGGTACAAGAAATACGAGTTGATGTCGGTGCGCCAGTATAAAGAGCCGGACGATCATGTCGGTCAGATGCTGATTTTCGCCGGTTTTCTGGCGGAGAAAGCTGAAGAAAGCGGCGATGCGGAAGTATTGAAAGATCTTGAAGATTTCTGCTCAGAACAGTTACTGAACTGGGTTCCGCAATGGTGCGACCAGGTGGCTCTGTACGCCAAAACCGATTTCTTCAAAGGAGTGGCGCTGCTGACAAAAGGGATTTTACAGTCCCTGTGACGTTTGATTTCTGAGGCAGGATGTATCTAAGCTAAAAGCCCGCTCCCGGATCCTCCCCGGGAGCGGGGATCAATTGTAAGAAAAGCGTTCGTACCAGGTTCCTTTAAACTCTTTTGATGCAATAAGTTTGAGGTCTCTGTCAAAAAACTCCGCGAGAGTGTCGTTATTTCCGATATACGATGCAAGCCCCTCTATGCCGTACCCTGAAACCATATCAGGATTCTGTACCGCCATCCCCATCATAAGACCCCACAGGTAGAGTTCTTTAATATGTTTTTGCCATTCGCCCAGAGACATTTCATCTCCTAAATGCATACGGGCAACATTTTCAGTAAAACTATCAGCTATGATCCTCAGCTCGTTATTGAGGCCTGCGGAAGACGGAAGTGGATTATTAAAGGCACAATGGGCGGCAAACTCCAAAAGAAACAGCCCCATTTGAAGCCCCCCTGCTGAAAACGCGGGAGCAACCGTTAAACGCAGAAGTTCAAGCCAGACCATTTCGGTATCTTTTATGTTCCATGCATTCGGATACGGGTAGCTAAATTCCGATATATCCCACGCGTTTTTACCGGCTTTTTTATAAACCGCTGTGCCGCCGTATGGGTTTAAAACATATATGTCGGGCACCACATTAACCGTTTGCGCCGCATCAACATAGGCTTTGATCTCTTCCGCAAGCATGGCGGCGTTTTGCGCCGTATCGAAAGGGGAGGCGATATAGCCGATAAAAATATCGCAATAGGTACCGTTCATGGCACGTATAAAATCCGTCAGTATATTGCGTTCTTTATCAAGCTGCCCTTGTGTCCTCAGACGTCCTTTGAGCCGGCGGCCGGTAAAATCATCTTCAGTAATTCTGTCGCGTCCCACAAAAAACATCTGGATCCTGTGTTCTTTGGCAAAAGTGATAAACTCACCGTCCAGATCCACCGGGTCAACCAGAACGGAAAAGCATATACGGCTGTCAAGAGCCGCGAGACGCCTTATGCTTTCAAAAGTTGCCCGGCGGTTTTGAGCAAAAAAAGGGTTTGAATCCATCATAGAGACCAAAACCGGCCCTTTCCATACACCGTTAAGCTGGTGATACATATCCGTGAGCAGTTCTTCCGTTTCCGCCCTTACATTTCCGCCGGGATTATTTTTAAAAACAGAGCAGTAATCACAGTTATTGCCGCACCTGTCGCTGAAAAGCGCCGTTATCTCCGCATATCTGTCGCGAACCTGCGCCACAGGCACCACGGCTCTTTCAAGCTTTCCGCGGCGGCCAGTTTTTAATTCGCCGTTGTCGATATAGAAAAGCCCGTCCGCCGGCACCTTCCCTTTCAGAGTTAACGCGGGCCTTTTAGACACAGCCAGCGTATTGTCTATAAATAAATTTCTGCAGAATTCAAAAAAAGGCTCCGCGCCCCCCTGAAATACAATGTCAAACCCTCCGTAATTAAGGGCCCGGGCAATGTTCTCAGGGCTGTGGAAATGTACGCCCCCGCCTATTATAACAGCATCCGGCTTTTTTTCCTTTATTATTTCCGTATACATAAGCGCGGTGGTATAACTGCTGCTCCAACAGGATATCGCGTATACAGGGGCATTGTTCTCCGCGATAAATTTGCCGAACCGCTCACGTATGTCTCTCATATCAACATCCGGACTTTCTGGAAAGACGGCTGTGTCACGGATACCGTCTTTCGACAGCCAATAACGAAGCGTGGCAATCGCAAGAGTCGCCCCGGCAGGAATGAGCATGCACTGATAACTGGTAGTATTAAGAAATATTATGGGATAGTTGCACATATAAATAACTATAATCTGCGGCATGCTTTCACGTCAATTCATAAAATGACCTGCATTTAGTCGTGAAGCGTCCCGTAATTACTTCACGGAGAATGCAAAGACGGGTACAATGCGGACACTGCAAGCAAATGGAAGCGCTCGATATGCAAAAAAATGAACGGCTGGTGAATTTTCCGCCCTCCTGCCGTTTTTCACGGTTAATACCTGTTGCGTTATTAGAAAAGGTGTTATATTAATACTGTTTTTACTATTAAGCGGGGTTGGAGATGTCTTTTTTTGAAGTGGACAGGGATAAATGCAACAAAGACAATATATGTATAAAGGTTTGTGTGGCGGGTATTATCCGCACGGATGAAGAAAGCGGCTACCCGGCCGTGGATGCGAAACGCAGCGGCAGATGCATCGCCTGCGGGCACTGCGTGGCCTACTGTCCGCATTCGGCATGCTCCGTGGAAACGGTGCCCTATGATGAGGTTTCTGCGGTCGATCCCGCGCTGAATATAACCGCTGCACAGGCGGAGCAGTTTATGCGCACCCGCAGGAGCGTACGCCTCTATCGTAAAGAAGCGCCGGACAATACGTTTCTGGAAAAGCTTGTAATTACCGCGGCAGGTGCCGCCCCCACGGCGGAAAACGCGCAGCCGGTGAGCTGGGTAATAGTAAGCGGCGCGGAAAAGATGAAAGCCATAGGTGATAAATGCGCCGAGCTCGCCAAAAACGCCGCCCTCGGCGGAGACAGGCACCGCAGGCTTATGCAGGCGGCAATGGCAAATGCGTATGGCAAGGGCAACGATGTTTTTTTGCGTGGTGCGCCGTGCATGGTTGTGGCTCTCACTCAGAAAAACTATGAATGGCCGGAGGACGGCGTGATAACCATGACCTATCTGGAACTGGCCGCCCATGCGAACGGACTGGGGGCGTGCTGGGCGGGGTATTTCATACAATTTGCCAGACATAACGCAGAGTTGCGCCGACTGGCCGGAATAGACGACGGATTATACATAAACGGCGCCTTGTTGATGGGGAAGCCACTCCTGCGCGGTGTAAAGCGCATCCCGCCAAGAAAAAAACAAAATATAAAATTCGTTTAACATTAAACTTTTTGCTTGATTTTTTTTTCACCTGATGTATTATTAGCACTCGAGAGATGAGAGTGCTAATCACACTCAAAAAGAATAATAAAAGAAATGGAGGAACAGATGGCAAATATTCAGCCGTTACAAGATCGCGTACTGGTTCGCCGCTTTGAAAGCGAAGAAAAAACCGCATCCGGCATCATTATCCCGGACACAGCGAAAGAAAAGCCCCAGGAGGGCGAAGTTATAGCCGTGGGTGCGGGCAAGGTGCTGGACAGTGGCACCAAAATCACCCCCGCGGTTAAGGCGGGCGACAAAATCCTGTTCAGCAAGTATGCCGGCACGGAAGTTAAAGTCGACGGCAAAGAGTATATCATCATGCGCGAAGACGATATACTGGGCATCATCAAGAAGTAATAAGGAGGATTATAATGGCTAAGAATATTACATTCAGCGAAGACGCCCGTCAGCTTATACTGCGCGGCGTGGACAGGCTTGCGGATACGGTTAAGGTAACGATGGGGCC
>JAVBTI010000083.1:0-16358 GCA_031556255.1 Deferribacterales bacterium
AAATTTCACCCCGGGTAATGGGAACAAGCCCGGAAACCGCCTTGAGCGTGGTTGATTTCCCTGCCCCGTTTGCGCCCACCAGAGCGACTATCTCCCCCTGTTTCACTTCAAAGGAGATGTCCCATATGACTTGGAGGTCGCCGTAAAATACATCGATATTTCTGATTTGCAGCATATGTCACTCCCCCAGGTACGCTTCGACAACCTGCGGATTGTTCCGGATCTCCTCCGGCGTCCCCTCGGCGATCTTCTGGCCGTATGTGAGGACGACAATCCTGTCGGATATCGACATGATGACCTTCATGTGGTGTTCGATGATAACAATGGTGACCCCTGTTGCCTTGATCTTCCTGATTATTTCGATGGACTTGTCGAGCTCCGCTGAGTTGAGCCCCGCGAACGATTCGTCAAGCAGCAGCAGGCTTGGGCGGGTGGCAAGCGCCCTTGCTATCTCAAGTCTTTTTCTTTTCCCCAGAGGGAGTCCTTTGGATATAACATCCCTGTCGTCATACAGGTCGGTGAATTTGAGTATCTCTTCCGCTGCCGCCCGCGCTTCCGCCTTCGATTTTGAGCGGAGGAAGGCGGAGGCGATGACGTTGTCCAGCACACTGAGGCGCCTGAGGGGTTTGACTATCTGGAAGGTCCTCGCCATGCCGGCGTGACAGATCTGGTGGGGTTTTTTGCCGCCTATGGACGCCCCACTAAATAATACCTCCCCTTTCGAAGGTTTGTAAAAGCCGTTGATAACGTTAAAAAGAGTGGTTTTCCCCGCTCCGTTGGGCCCGATGATGGCGAGGATTTCATTTTTGTTTACCTTGAAGCTTACGTCTGACACGGCCGCAAGCCCGCCGAAATATTTGGAAACGTTTTTAACATCCAGCAGATTCATGCCTGTGCCCTCCTTAAGCCGAAGAACTTCCTGATTTTTCCGAAATCACCGACAATCCCGTTGGGCAGGAAGATTATGATAAATATCAGGAGCAGGCCGAAAATAGCCTGGTGCATCGCCCCCAGACCGGGGATCGACCGCACGATTTCCTGCAGCAGCACCATAATAATGGCTCCGATAAACGGCCCCCACTGCGTGGCTACGCCGCCAATCATGACGATCATGATCGTGATGATGGATACATCGTGCAGGGCGAATACAACGTGCGGGTCGATATAACCCATGTAGTTCATGTAGAAGGCGCCCGCCACGCCGGTGATCGCGCCGCTCACCACAAGAGCGACCGTTTTATAAAATGTGGGATTGATACCCAGCGAGTCAGCCGCGTCCTGGTCTTCCCTGATGGCGACGAAGTAATAACCCAGCCTGGTGCTGAGAAGGTATCTGACAAGCAGGAATGTTGCCACCGCCACCGCAAGAATTATATAGTAGTAAGGTTCTTTTGAGATCCATGTCCTCTGCTGGAGCATAATACCCAGTGTCCCATTGGTTAGCCCTGAGAGATTTTCCGCGGTGACCCTGCAGATCTCGCCGGAGGCAAGAGTGGCGAGCCCAAAGAAAGGCCCCCGGAGGCGCAGGACAATAAACCCGAGTAAAAAAGCAAAAACACTCACGGTAAACACGCTCAGCGGCAGACCCAGCCAGGGGGTAAGGCTCAGTTTGGTGTAAAGAATACCCGCGGTGTAGGCGCCGATCCCGAAGAAGGCCGCGTGCCCGAAAGACACCTGCCCGCAGTACCCGCTGAGAAGGTTCCACGACATGCCTATCGTCGACCACATCAGCAACAGGATAACTATGTGCATCACATAGGTGCTTGCTCCAAAGAGGGGGAATACAAGAAAGAAAAGAAGGACGGCGAAAGGTACGTATTTTTTCATTTCCCAAACCTCCGGCGCCTTAGTATTGAAGCGATGCCGCCCGGAATAAACACAAGCACCGCTATAAAAATCGCAAACCTGCCCACCGGAGCCCACCCCATGCCGATATATGTAGAGGTGAGCGACTCGAAGATCCCCAGAACGATACCGCCTATGATTGCGCCTATATATGACCCCAGTCCACCTATAATCGTGATGACAAAGGCTATAAGCGTGAACTGACCGCCTATGGCGGGGAACAGATAATAAAGCGGAATAAAAAGACAGCCGGCGGCCGCAACGATTGCGGCGCCCAGACCGAAGCTGAAGGCGCGCATCCTTTTAACATTTATTCCCATCAATATAGCGGCGTCGCTGTCCTGCGAGGTTGCCCGGATCGATTTGCCGATATCAGTCTTGCTGAAAAAGGCCCACAATGCAAGGGTAATCAGGATCGCGCACAGAAAAGAGACTGCCCAGGGCAGTGAAAGCGAAAGCTCGATGGGCGAATTACGCCACAGATCGCTGAGGTAAAAGGCGGCGGATGCATACTCAACAGGCGTTGAACGGTAGTCCGATGTGAAAAACACTGTTGCCAGGCTCGCAAGAACCATCCCTATCCCCACGGTGAGGATGACCTGGTTTTCCGGGAGTATTGAATCAACTCTGATAACCGGGGCGATAAGAAATTTCTGAATGAAAATACCCAGGCCGAAAAGGGCGGGGCCTGCGATAAAAATGGAAATATATGGATCTATGCCGAAGAGCGTAAACATCCAGTACGCAATATACATGGCCACCATCATAAGTTCGCCGTGGGCAAGGTTTATGATCTTCATAACCCCCATAATCAGCGTCATACCCAGGCCGATGAGAGCATACAGCCCCCCCAGCAGCAGGCCTGACAATACGGTTTGAAACAAAATTTCCAGTTGAACCATTGCGGGCTCCTTATTGCTTTATTCCGGATTGCGGCTCAGGCCGCAATGACGCACAAAATACACGTCATCCCTGACTTGCCCCGGGATCCGGGATAAAAATGAGTAAATTCCTTTATTTCCTTTCCCTCCATGCGGGGATGGGGTAAACGTAGGGGGCGCTTGCCGTGCTTTTCGGCCATATTGTCTCGAGCTTCCCTTTAATAACTTGTAAAACAAGGGTTTCTACGAAGTTCTGGTTCTGGAAACCGTCTTTGTCAACGAATTTTACCGGGCCGAATGCCGTCTCCATGTTTGTTTCCTTGAGGGCGTTTCGTATATCTTCCGGTTTCCATTCTTTTGCCCGCTCCAGAGCGTCTTTTGCCACATATAGGGCGGAGTATGCCGCCGCGCCGTGGTATGACGGATAGTCGCCGTATAGTTTTCTGTATTTTTCAGCGTATTCCTGAGAGCCTTTGTATTTAACCTGAGGGCTCCATAAAGTGGAGGTCACGACATATTCGGAGGCATCTTTGGCGTTTACAATAAACTCGGGAATTGCAAAGCCCGCCGCCCCGCCCGCGTAAAGCTTCGCGTCAAGCCGCAGTTCCTTGATCTGCCTCATGAGCAGGGAGGCGTCCATAACATACGAAACCATGTAAATGACGTCGGGTCTGAGGGACTTTATTTTTGTGAGGATCGGTTTGAAGTCCACCGCGCCTTTTTCATATTTTTCTTTAAGAACGACTTTCATATCTATTTTTTGGGCATGCACCGCCATCTCGTCGGCGCCGGATGTGCCGAAATCCGAGCTTTCATGGAGGATGGCGATTGTCTTAGGCTTGACCACCTCCTGCATAAAGGCAATAAGGCCGCTGCCGTACAGGGAGTTCGGGGGATTCAGCCGGAAAACATATTTGTAATTGTTCTGCGTGATGTCATCCGCCCCTGAAACAACGACGAGGTAAGGGGTTTTCCTCTCCTCGCTTACCGCCGCGACCGCCTTTGCCGATGACGAAGTGTATTCGCCGATAATGAGCGGCTGCTTCTGTACGTCAATCAGCTTTTCCACAATGCTTCTGGAAACATCGGGCTTGGCGCCGGAATCTTCATACCTGATTACAAGTTTCTGGCCCTTGATTCCGCCCGCAGCGTTGATTTCATCTTTGGCAATGTCGTACGATCTTTTCTGGATCTCTCCGAAGGTAGCCTGTGTTCCCGTTAGGGGCAGGGGGATGGAAAGCACAAGCTCATCCGCGTGCGCAAACATTGTTCCAAATGCAAGAAATGCTGTACTAATAGCTAAAATTAGATACTTTTTCATGTTGATTACCTCCATGGCGTAAACAAACTCTGCATATTTTTATAACTTAATTATAATGCTATACGGAGTGTGACAAAAAGTAAAGTATTTTTTTGAAGTGGCGATTGAATAAAATAATGAAAAAATTCATTATTTTCTTATTTAACTAATATTTATAGGATAAATAGAAAAAATTATTTGCCAATTATTCCTTAACACCTTATTAAAAATTTCAATGTATTTTAGACTGCCGTTATGACATATCAATGTCAATTGCAGGAGACAACCGGTTCTGTTGGTGGTAATATAAAATTTGTTGTCGGGGCGGCGCTCAGAGCCGTACAAAAGTACAGGGGAGATGTTATGGGTATAACAGAAGAGGTCCGCGCTGAGCTTGAAAAACTGAGCGATAAAAAAATAAAAGACGGTTCACGGCATTATTTCAAAGAACCGGTGGATACCTACGGAGTGAAGATGACTCAGGTGGGTGAACTTGGGAAACGTTTGTTCAAAAAGATTGAAGATGAACCGAAGCAAAAAATATTTGAGCAGTGCGAAACCCTATGGAAATCAGGCAAGTTTGAAGAAAGCATCGTCGCGTGCCTGTGGACGGAACAGCTTGCCGACAGATATGAGAAGAACGACATGGATGTGTTTGAAAGGTGGCTGGGTTCATATGTCAGCAACTGGGCCTCATGCGACACACTATGCAATCACAGCGTGGCCATGCTTGTGGAGAAGTATCCGGAACTGGTGGACACTCTTAAAATATGGGCGGTGGCTGACAACAGATGGATGCGGCGCGGCGCGGCGGTGACGCTCATCCTCCCCGCGAGGAAGGGGCTGTTTTTGAGCGATATATTTGAAATTGCCGGCATTCTGCTGTCGGATAAAGACGATCTGGTGCAGAAAGGCTACGGCTGGATGCTGAAGGCCGCAAGCGAAGCCCGCCAGCAGGAGGTCTACAATTACATTGTGTCAAAGAGAGATATAATGCCGAGAACGGCATACCGGTATGCGCTGGAAAAAATGCCGGAAAATATGCGCCGGGAAGCTATGAGAAAATGAAGCCATGGTATGGATTCTGAATTTAAAAGCGACCGCAAGGCCGTGTTGTTATTGATGAGGCCTGATAAAAAGTTATTTGTGCGCTAAATATCCTGCACTTCTGGCGTTTCACAAAAGTACCGGAGGAAGGCTACAGTTCGGGATTCTTCCTGGTCTTCGAGGCGTATGGGAGATTGAAAGCATATCAGCATGGACCTTTGGCGCAGTCAATAGCGGAACAAATGATTAACGCAGGAGCAGACCTTCACACACGCGAAAGCTCAGAACGCCTCAGGCGATTACCGTGGTTTTTTTCCACCCCCTATTGCAAACCGCCTTTATTTCAGATAATATATTAAGATCTACAAGGAGTGCCTCATATGGATGTTGTTACAAAAACTGAATTAAACGGCCTGAAACTGCTCGGGCGCGGAAAAGTCCGCGATATATACGACCTGGGGGAGAACCTCCTCATCGTCACCACCGACCGCGTGTCGGCGTTCGACGTCATCCTCCCGGACGGCATACCGTTTAAAGGCCATGTACTGACAAAGCTTTCAGAGTTCTGGTTCCGGCAGACCGGATATATAGTGGGCAACCATCTTATCACCACCGATGTGGACAAGATGCCGGCTGAGTGCAAGCCACATAAAAAAACACTGGAAGGGCGCTCCATGCTGGTGAAAAAGGCAGAACCCTTCCCCGTGGAGTGCGTGGCGAGGGGCTATATAACAGGCTCCGGCTGGAAAGACTATAAAGCCACCGGCGCGATCTGCGGCATAAAACTCCCCGCCGGACTTGTGGAATCACAGCGGCTTGACACCCCTATCTTCACTCCCGCCACAAAAGAAGAGATTGGGATACACGACGAAAATATATCCTACGAGCGGATGGGGGAGATCATCGGCAAAGAAGACGCCGCCATGCTGAAGGCACTGACGCTGAAACTCTATATAACCGCCTCAGACCTTGCCGCGAAGAAAGGCATTATCATTGCCGACACAAAATTTGAGTTCGGCAAATATAACGGCAAAATCATACTGATTGACGAAGCACTTACGCCGGATTCCAGCCGATTCTGGCGCGCCGCCTCATACAAGCCCGGCGAGACCCAGGACAGCATGGATAAACAGGTTATCCGTAACTATCTGGAAGAGATTAAGTGGGTAAAAACACCACCCGCGCCGAATTTGCCGGTACATATTATCAGAAAGGCGTCGGACAGGTATCGCGAGATTATGGAGATACTGATAGGGTAAAAAACCTTTCTTTTCCGTCATTCCCGCGCAGGCGTGAACCCGGGCTTTCTTTCCGGCCATTCCGGGTTTGCCCCGGAATCCAGGATTATTTAATAGGGAGTTTCCTTATTGATTTTAGCTTGGATTGCGTCTCCAGGCCCACAATGACGGAGAAGTACCGTGACCGCAGATTTCAACGCCGGTGCCCGTGCATCCGATCTGACGCGCACGCGCCGGCACCTTATAAAACTTTAGGAGACTGAAAAAATGTCAGTACGCGTCCGCTTCGCGCCAAGCCCCACAGGGCACATACATGTGGGCAACGCCCGCACAGCCCTGTTTAATTATCTTTTTGCCCGCAGCAAAGGAGGCACCTTCGTCCTGCGCGTGGAGGACACCGACCTGGAACGCTCCACCGCCGCCAGCGAACAGCTCATCTACGAAGACCTCAAATGGCTCGGACTCAACTGGGACGAAGGTGACGGCATCGGCGGCGAATACGGCCCTTACCTGCAAACCAAGCGGTTCCATCTTTATAACGAGGCTACCGACAAACTTTTGAGGGAAAATAAAGCCTATTACTGCTTCTGCTCCAAAGAAGAGCTTGATGCGGAACGCGAAAAAGCGCAACAGGAAAGCCGTCCGCCTCTCTATAACGGCAAATGCCGCTGCATTTCTCCTGAAGAGGCCAAAAAACGGGTGGACGCAGGTGAAAAGGCCGCCGTGCGGTTCCGTGCGGATAAACCCACCGCACTGGTGCGTGACCTCGTTCACGGCGATGTAACCTTCCCCACCAACGCGTTCGGTGATTTTATCATCGTTCGCCCGGACGGGGTGCCGGTCTACAACTACGCCGTGGTTGTGGATGACGCGCTGATGAAGATCTCCCACGTCATCCGGGGCGACGATCATTTGCCGAACACGCCAAAACACGTACTCCTCTTCGAAGCGCTGGGTTATGAGCCGCCTCTCTTTGCACATATACCGATGATACTGGGCCCGGATCGCTCCAAGCTGTCGAAACGCCACGGAAACACCAGTATAGAACAGTTCCGCACACAAGGCTATTTACCAGAGGCCATGATAAACTTCATGGCACTCCTGTCCTGGTCGGACAGCAGTGAACAGGAAATTTTCAGCATGCACGAACTGATCGAAAAGTTCTCCCTCGACCGCGTCTCATCAAGCGCAGCGGTGTTCGATTTCGACAAGCTGAAATGGATGAACGGTCTCTATATACGTGCCGCCGATATTAACGAGATTACCGCCCTCGCCGTGCCGCACCTTATCGCGGCCGGGCAGGTAGACCCCATATTTGTCAAGGATCATAAGACACACCTGTCTAAAATAATCGCCTCCGTGCGGGATAACTTCGAAGTAGTGGGCGACGCGCCCAGATACACCGCCGTCTATTTCAGTCCGCTGCCGGAGTTTGATGAAGAAACTCAGGAAATTCTGGCACTGCCTACCACAAGGCCTGTGCTGGAATCCTTTTTGAAACAGCTGGACGGTAAGGAATACCTCACCGCCGAAGAGTACAAAGAACGGATAAAAGAGGTGCAGAAGGAGACGGGCGTGAAGGGCAAACCGCTCTTCATGGGCGTACGCGCGGGAGTAACAGGCCGCACGAAAGGACCGGAGCTGGACCAGTTCATCCCCCTGATGGACGCCGCTATATTGAAAGAACGGATACAAGAGGTTTTAAGCAGAATTTAATGTTTACAGTAGGCATAATCGGCCGTCCGAACGTCGGCAAATCGACACTTTTCAACCGCATCGCGGGGAAACGCGTAGCCATCACCGACGACAGGCCGGGGGTTACAAGAGACAGAATAGAGATCGACGCAAACTGGGCGGGCAAGCATTTCCGCATTGTGGATACCGCCGGCTTCGACCTCAAAGAAGAAATCATCAAGAAAGAGATGCAGCAGCAGGTCTATAAACTACTCGACCTCGCCGACTTCTTCATACTGATGACTGACGGCACGGAAGGCGTGCATCCTCTTGACCAGATCGTTGCAAAAATGCTTTTCGAACGTGGCAAGCCGTTCGTGGTCGCTGTAAATAAGATCGACACCGAGCACCGGGAGCTGCTTGTGCACGAATTCCACTCCATAGGCGCGGAGCACGTGATGCCGGTCAGCGCGACCCACGGGCGGGGCGTGGACGACCTCCTCGACCTCGTAACCGAAAATGCGCTTGACGAGCCGGAAACAGAGCATGAGAACGAAACGCGTATAGCCGTAATCGGTCGCCCGAACGTGGGCAAATCGAGCCTCATCAACGCCTGGCTCGGGGAGGAACGGGTCATCGTGACCCCTATCGCGGGAACCACGCGGGACAGCATCGACACGCGTTTTGAACTGGACGGAGAAAAGTACCTACTTATCGACACGGCGGGAATACGCAAAAAATCAGTGATGTTCAAAGACCCGGTGGAGAAAATAGGCTATTACCGCAGCATGGACGCCATAGAGCGATGCCATGTAGCCGTGGCCGTGATTGATGGCCCAGACGGGTTCAACGAACGTGATATAAAGGTGATTGCAGACGCATGGGAGGCGGGCAAACCCGTCATTCTTGCCCTGAATAAATGGGACCTGGTGGAGAAAGACGCGGGCACAGCCAAACTTTACAAAAGGCAGGTGGAGGAAAAACTCCAGTTCCTGAGCAACCCGCCGCTGATATTCATATCCGCCGCCACGGGAAAGAACGTGTTCAAGATATTCGACGCGACAAAGGCGCTGATGGCGGAATACAGGAAGCGCATACCGACGGCTAAGGTGAATGAAGTGCTGGAAATCGCGCTGGAGCGCCACCAGCCCCCTGCGGTACATAACAGAAGGCTGAAATTTTATTATATGACCCAGGTGGGAATAATGCCGCCACAGTTTGTAACCTTCGTGAATTACCCGGAGGCGGTACACTTCTCGTACCAGCGATTCATTGTGAATATTATAAGGGAGAGTTTCGGGTTTGACGGAGTACCGGTAAAGCTTTTCATCAGGCGGCGAAAGAACAAGGACGAAGCGGAAGTCGCGGCGAAAGACAAGAAAACGAAAAAACCTTCGTCATTCCGCTCTTAAGCCGGAATCCAGGATGAAACGGACTGTATCTGCGGTACTCTCCGTATTTCTACACCCGGAATGACGGAAAAATAGAATAGTAAAAGGAGTACACGTAAATGCGATTTGACTTTGCCAAAGCCGGCAGCGGGCTTACATATGAGATCCGCAACATCGTGCAGATAGGGCTCCGCCTTCAGAGCTACGGTGTTGAGATCAGTTGGGAGAACATCGGCGACCCCGTCGCCAAAGGGGAAAAGATCCCCCTCTGGATGAAGGAAACCCTGAAAAAAGTGCTGGACGACGATATGAGCTACGCCTACTCCCCTACCAAGGGAGTGGACGCCACCCGCGACTATATTGCCGCGCAAAACAACGCCCGGGGCGGAGCGCAGATATCCAGGGAAGATATCATCTTTTTCAACGGTCTGGGCGATGCCGTGGCACGCACATATGCTTCCATGCAGGTGGACGGCCGGGTCATCCTGCCTGAGCCCACTTATTCCACACACTTCATGGCCGAAGTATTGCATGCGTCCTTTCCTCCCAACACTTTCCGCCTCGATCCGGCGAATGGATGGGAGCCCGACCTGGCCGAGCTGGAACGCAAAGTGCGCCATGCCAACAGCATCGTGGGCATCATGCTTGTCAATCCGGACAACCCCACCGGCTATGTCTACCCCGACCACACGCTGCGTGAAATAGTACGAATTGCAAAGGAAAATGACCTCTTCCTAATGTTCGACGAAATCTACCACAACATTATATACAACGGCAAATCCACCCCCCTTCTGGCCGATATCATCGGCGATGTGCCGGGGATCAGCATGAAATCGCTCTCGAAAGAGATCCCCTGGCCGGGCGGCCGCTGTGGCTGGATGGAGATCTACAACGCCGGGAAAGACGCCGCTTTCGACCGATTCATAACCGCCATATACCAACAGAAAATGGCGGAGGTCTGTTCCGCGACATTTCCTCAGGCCGCTCTGCCACTGCTCCTCGAACACCCGGAATTCCCCAGCTACCTTGAAGAACGGGTGCGCCATTATGAGAAACTCTCCCGCATCGCAGCGGATGAACTTGTGAAGTCGCCATACCTTTATGTAAACCGCACTGACGGCGCGTTCTACATGACCGTAGCCTTCAAAGACGGGGTGTTGAACCATACCCAGACACTGCCTGTTAAAGAGCCCGCTATGAAAGAGTATGTGGAAAGTATGCTCTCGGATAAGTCCGAACTGGACAAACGGTTCACCTACTATCTGCTCGCCTCCACCGGGATATGCGTGGTCCCGCTGACCTCCTTTTTCGCTCCCATCAACGGATTTCGCATGACACTGCTGGAGAAGAACGAGAAAAAATTTATGGATGTGGTGCAGAGAATCCGCGCAGCCATCGATAAATACGTAGAATCGTAGGATAAAAGGCAGGACCAGCTCGACGCCTAATGCAGGCGCCTCCGCATACTGACAACATGACACCCACATAATGTATATAAAACAAAAAACATTCAGTCACCCCTACTCAATACCGGGGTGACTGCGTTTTTCAGAACAGCCCCTCCTGTTACCCATGCCCCCCTGTCTTTCTACGCATTCGATTGACACCCACTTTTTTCCTCTGTAAAGTATATGCTATAGGCTTTTTTACAATAATCTGACGGAGGGTTGGATATGCGTAATTCACTTATTGGCATCATCACATTGGCTTCTATTTTACTTTTCACGGCCTGCGGCGGAGGCGGCGGGGGTGGTGGGGGCGGAGGCAACCCTCCCGGCAGTTCCCTGTCCGTGGATTTTACCGCAAATGTTGATGACACAACAAGAACCGCCACCTTCACTCCGTCGGTCACCGGCGGCGCGGCAACATCGTATCTGTGGGATTTCGGCGACGGCAGCGGCAGTACCCAGGCCAGCCCCAGCCACACATACGCCGCCACCGGCCAGTATAACGTCACCCTCATAGTCAGCGGCGCGAACAGCGCCACGGGCACCAAAACCAAAAGCGTCACCATAAGCCCGCCCCCCATATCTGTTGATTTCAACGCAAGCGTCAACAACAGCACAAAATCAGTGGCTTTTACCGCCCAGACGATCAGCGGCAGTCCCACTTCGTGGTCCTGGGATTTCGGCGACGGGCAGACCGGCAGTACCCAGGCCAGCCCCAGTCACACATACGCCGCCACCGGCACTTACACCGTGACACTGACAGCCACCGGCTCTGGCGGAACCGTCACTAAAACCAAACAGATTACAATATCCGCGAACACCGCGCTGTCGGTGGATTTCACCTTCACAGTAGACGACGCCACAAAAACAGTGCAGTTCAACACCACCGTAACCGACGGCAGCAACCCCTCCTTCGTATGGAATTTCGGCGACGGGCAGACCGGCAGTATCCAGGCCAGCCCCAGTCACACATACGCCGCCGCCGGCACTTACACCGTCAAGGTCACCGTGACCTCCGGCGGGGACACAGCCACCAAAACAAAAAGCGTCACCGTAAACACCATTGCCGTCCCGCCCACGGCCAACTTTAACTTCTCTGCGAGCGGGCTGACGGCGAATTTTACAGATACTTCCACGGCGGGAACCAGCCCTGTCGCTTCCCGTGCCTGGACTTTCGGCGACGGGCAGAGCGGCACGGGCGCAAGCACCAGCCACACATACACGGCGGCGGGCACGTACTCCGTAAAACTCACAGTGACGGACTCCGCCGGTACATCCGCCAGCATAACCAAACAAGTAACGGTGCAGAGCGGGCAGCAGGGGAGCACTTTCACCGCGACACCGGATAAAACCAGTGTGAAAGTTTCATCCATGATCATGGATTCCGCTGGCACAAAGAGCTCTACGGTGGTTACTTTCACCACCACCCCGGCCATTACGGCGGACAGCATAACGCTTCCCGCCTCGTCCACATTCAGCGGCACCGCTCAGGGAAATACCCTTTTCATAAGCACAAAACCTAACAGCGTGGCTGAAAACAATGTCACCGTGACCCTCAAAAAGAGCGGCTACGCCGACGCCACGGCCACAATCAGCATAACCCCCACTGCGGGAGAGGCGGATTCGCCGTATCCGATAAGTACTGCGGCGGAGTTCAGCGCTATCCGGCATAACCTGTACGCACACTTCATTCTGACCGAAGATGTTGACCTCTCCGGTAACTGGACGCCGATAGGCAGCGGCATTTCGCCGTTCACCGGCGGGCTGGACGGCGACGGCCACTCAATAAACGGCCTGTCCGTGGTCTCCATTTCCAACGGCAATCCAGCCGGCCTTTTTGCCAGCATGACCGGGGCTAAAATAAAAAATCTCATAGTCAGCGGCGGTTTGATCAACACTTACGAAAGCGCCGGGATGCTGTCCCAGTATATAAACGGCGGCACCCTTGAAAATGTGATAATTATGGGCGGCTCCGTGAAGTGCACAGGCTCCAATTGCATTGCCGGGGGCCTGGCGGCCAGGACTTCCGGCACGGTAATGTCGGACATATACTCTTCCGCCAGCGTCACCGCGACATTCACCGGCTCAAGCATTAACGCAATGATAGCCGGGGGGATAGCCGGCCAGATGCATGGCGGCACAGCCACCCGGGTGACCTCAACAGGCAGCGTCACTTCCGAAAAATACGCCGGCGGCATAGCCGGGGAACTGGGCTGGGCAGCCGCGGCCTCTATAAGCAAATGCTCCGTAAAAGGTACTGTCACCGCCACCTGGTCCAGCAGTGACGCCGGGGGCGTGGCCGGCAGGATAATCGGAAAAGACAACAGCAATTTGTCCAAAATCAGCGAATGCTATGTCTCAGGGAACGTTTCCGGCGGCAGGAACACAGGCGGCATCGCGGGCTATGCGGAGCAGGCTGATATACGCGACAGCTACGCCGCCGGCAATGTGAGCGGAACGGCAAGCACGGCCGACGCTTCCGGCGCGGGGGGCCTCGTGGGATACCTCAACATGAACTCCGTCCTGGAAAACAGCTATTTCGGCAGAAACACCGTCTATTCATACTATTCTTCCGGCATAGTGGGGAAAAGCGCCAATGACGCGGTCATAAAGAACAATGTCACCTTGTACACCTCTCTCAGCAGTCTGCTGGGGCCGAGATACAGCGTGCTGGCAAACGGTGTTGACACCACCCTGAGTAACAATTATTCCGCCAACACCACTGACAATCTGCTGAACGGCAGGGACGGCAAGGGAAACGACATTTCCACCTATACAAACCAGGATTTCTATACACAAAACCTGCCCACCTGGAATTTCAGCACCATATGGGAAATGGGAGGCAATGGATACCCGGCTCTCCAGTGGGTCAATGATGCAGCGGCAGCGCACATCTCATATACAACAAACGGCAGGTCGATCACTTTCACCCCCACGGTTACAGGGGGTATTCCATTGTCGTATTTCTGGGATTTCGGCGACGGAGCCACCAGCACCGAGCGAAACCCCACACACATCTACACCGCGGACGGCACATATGATGCGGAACTCTCCGTTACCCTGACCGGCGGGGCCGTGACTGCGGCTTTCAAGGTGGACGCGTTTGCAGGCACACTGCAGCCGCTCAATGTAACAGCGGATAGCACGGATATCACCCTCTACCTTGACTTTGTGGACGGCGCCGGCATAAAACTGCACAATGACACAACAGTCAGCCTCAATGTCTCGCCTGTGGTGCCTGTGCGTCTCGAAACCCCGGCAAATGCGAAGCTTATATATACACTCAACGGAACAGCGCTGAAAATAACCGCAGGGGACACGGGGGTGCCGGAAAACGTCACGCTGACCTTCCGGGCGCTGGGCTATACGCCAAAAACTGTCACCCTGAACGTTACCGTTCTGGACGGCACCCCGGCAAGCCCATACCCCCTGGCCACCCAGGCGGATCTGGAACTTGTGCGATATAATCTCAGTTCCAGCTTCTACCTGACTCAAAACATAAGCCTCACCGGGCAATGGACACCGGTAGGCAACGATGTCACACCATACATGGGTACCTTTGACGGCCGGGATAAAACAATAGGCGCCTTGTCGGTAAACACAGCCGGCAGGTATGCGGGATTGTTCGGCTATATTAAAAACGCAGCGGTGAAAAACCTGACCGTAACAGGCGGCACCGTCACATCGACGGGGAACAACGGCTTCGCCGGAGGACTGGTGGGTTATGCGGACGGCTCCGACATGGAGAAGATAGTTGTGACCTCGGTTACGGTGAACTGCGCCACCGGGAACTGTTACGCCGGGGGTGTGGCGGGGTATATAATAAACCTTGCCCGGATACTTAAAAGCCATACCAATGCCGGAGTATCGGCCACTTACTTCGCAGGCGGGCTGGTGGGGGGCGCCGAAGATGATGCGGTGATATCTGACAGCTACACCAACGGGGATGTCAGCAGCGGCTTTCTGGCCGGGGGAATAGCAGGTTATCTGGGCAACAGCGCCCAGGCGAATAATTGCTACGCCACCGGGGCGGTGGATGCTACAGGGGCAATCGGTGCCGACGCATTCTCAGGTGGTCTTGCCGGGGCGGTGGAGAACAACGCCGCTCTTAAATATTCGGCAGCGCTGAACTCCAATATCACCGGGAGCAAGTATTCGGCACCGGTGGCGGCAAACCGCTATCAGGCCTTTCTCACACACAACTATACGGACTTTCCGGGTTTCAACGAAATTGACGGCGAAATGGGTAAAAGCGAAACTACTGAATCATTCCAGAGCCAGGCATTTTACACGGCCAATCTGCCGGGGTGGGATTTTACAAATGTATGGCAAATGCCTGCTGCGGCTGACCAGTACAGGTTTCCGTATTTGAGATAGATAAGGTTATGATCCCCGGGACAAAAGCAATGAGAATAAAAAAGCTAAGGAAAATATATTGCAATAAGCCGACACTTGGTCTTTAATTGATAAAAAACCGGACGCATATATATGAACCTTGATCTGTCCGCCTTTTTTATTGTCTGCCCCATGATATTTATCGCGGGGATGATCGGCGCCATAGCCGGCGGGGGGAGCTTGACAGCAATCCCCGCCTATCTTTTCGCGGGCGCTCCAATTCATTTCGCTCTGGGAACAGACAAGCTGAGCACACTTCCCGGCGTAATCGTTGCCGCACTCAGGTTTTACAGAAACGGGTATGTAAATACCCGCCTGCTCCTCCCCTCCGCCGTGGCCACAGTACTGAGGGCGGCGGCTGGAGTCCGGGGTCAGCTTTCCGTCATGCTCTGCGTGGCGAAGTTCAGCGCCTCGTTCAGCGCTGGAGCACCGCCGTTAACGCCGTCAATCACCACCCGCTCAATTATAAAGTCCAGTATCTTTTTTTTCTGGTCCATTGTGGTGTTCTGCGAGCATTCCCCGCTGGTATAAACGCTCCCTGAAAGGTATACCCACGCACAGCCGGCTACCGGTTCCGCTTTGCCCGTGGCATATCCGAAAAGGTACATTAATCCAAGATTATACTGCGCGGCCCGGTGACTTTTCATTGCGGCGGCGGTAAAACCGTCCAGCGCCTTTTGATAATCTTTGGGGAATCCTTCGTGGCCGGTGACATACATTGTGGCCAGGTTATACTGCGCCGTGACGTTACCGTTTTTAGCGCCTTTTTCGAACCATTTAGCCGCACACGGGTAATCGCCGTTGTTGAAACATGCCACCCCGGTTTCAATCAGGGCCTCTGCGTCCCCCGCCTCTGCTTTCTTCAGCAGGGGCGGATCAATTTCCCCGAAGGCCGCCGTGCCGAACATAAAAAATAAGGTTATAATAAAAACAGCCGGTCTGTTGAACATAAATGCACCATTGTTTGTTCTGCCATTCCGGCTCAGGGCAGGAATGACAGGAAAAAGCGGCGGGCGCCGGATCCCCCGCGCCCCCCAGGTATGTCGCGGTTTTTTCTTTATTTAGCATGGTGTTTTTTAAAACCCGTTCAGGATAAAAGCGCAGTTTTATTTGTGAGAAACAGGTGTTCCGGAGTCGTC
>JAVBTI010000177.1:0-15623 GCA_031556255.1 Deferribacterales bacterium
GGGGAATGTCAATGCTAAATCATTATCTCCACCTCGGTGCCCGCGCCGCGTTTGCTTTCCACGCGCACGACCCAGCCGTGCCTGTCGGCGATCTGTTTCACAAGGTACAGACCCACGCCGCGCCCGGCCTTGGGGGAGTCGGAGTGGTAAAACCGCTCGAATATCTTATCCATATCACGCTCTTCCACGCCTTCCCCCGTGTCGGTCACAGAGAGGCGTATATCACCGTCCGCCCTTTTCAGAGAAAGGCTCACGGAGCCGCTGTCGGTATATTTCATAGCATTGGAGAGGATATTAACAACCGCCTGGGCATACCTTGCCTTGTCAACCCTGTGCGTGATCCCCGGCTCTATGTCGCAATTGAAGATCAGCCCCTTCTTGGCGGCGCTCCCCTGGTATCCCACGCAAAGTTTTTTCGTTATCATCGACAGGTCAACGGGGGCGATAACTATATCGAAAGTGTCGCTGTCATACATGAGCCGATCCTCCAGCTCGCCAATAAGGTGTGTGAGGCGCGTCACCTCGGTGTGCATAGCCTCCATGCGCTCTTCGTCGGCCGGGTATATGCCGTCCAGTATGGCTTCGGTCTGGTTTAAAAGGATCTGCAGAGGGGTGCGCAGTTCGTGGGAAAGCTCCCTGGTGAGCTCCCGTCGGTACTTTTCCTGATTAAGGAGCGACTCACCCAGATAATTTATGGAGCCGGCAATCTGATTCATCTCCTTCACGTTGCTTTTTATGACAATGCGGCTTTCCAGGTCGCCTTTGGACATATCTTCCGCAGTCTTGGCTATGGAATCGACCGGTTTGGAAAGGCGGTAAAAAAAAAGTACGGAAACAGTCGCACCGATAAAGCTTATGGCAAAAACAGACAGGATTACAAGAAAGATGCTGCCCTTCCTGAAAGCCTCCTCTTCGGAGGAGGTGGCAAAGTTGGCAAAGTATCCGCCAGTAAAAGTGCCCACCAATGTGCCGTCCACCCGGACAGGCATTTCCGTTTGCGTGTAGGCGTGTCTGCTTTCAATCATTTCCCTGTCGGCAAGCTCTTCGGATGAATAAACAACGCTGCCGTACACATCTTTTACCGTAAAATAATCGCCGCCTTTCGCTGCCGCTTCGCCCAGCTCTTTGCCACCAAAACCTTCCCAGGTGTTATTCATCATGTAATACATACTGACCTTTGCCAGAAGTACCTGCTGCGTTTCCGCGTGAATCATGTCGGAATAGCGCAGAAACGATCTGTCCATGATCTTTAAACCGGCCAGTATGAAAACAATCACCGTAAAAAGGGTCACAGCAGTAAAATAAAAAAGAAATAAATGGATGAAAGGCTTGTTTTTAGCCATTTATTTTCGCCAGACCGAGGATATACCCGCTGCCGTGGGCGGTTTTAATCACCGATGGCTCCCCCGGCGAATCGATCTTCTGCCTTAAATGGCGTATATGCACATCTATGGTTCTGTCCATGGAATCGATGGATTTAATATTCTCAATCAGCCTGTCCCGGCTGATAACCGTGTGCGGATTATTCGCAAGGCAGAGCAGTATAGTATATTCGTTAGGTGTGATCTTTATTTCCTCGCCGTTTTTCGTCACGGCCCGCCTGTCGCAGTCAATGGTTATGCCTTTTTCGAGGCGGATAATATTTTCAGACGGCTTGGCCCGCTTCATCACCGCTTTCACCCGCGCCACAAGTTCACGGGGGCTGAACGGTTTTGTCAGATAATCGTCCGCACCGCAGGAGAAGCCGTTTATCCTTGATTCTTCTGATTTTTTTGAAGTGAGCATTATAACGGGGGTGTTAAAGTTGGCGGTTACAAATTCACAGAAATCCTCGCCGTCGCCGTCCGGCAACATAAGGTCGAGGATTATAAGATCAGTGCCGGCGTTTACCATCTCGTCGGCGTCCGCGACGGTGGCCGCGTGGCGAACCGAATATCCCTCACGCTTGAGATATTCCGCTACAGTCTCCGCGATTTTTATTTCATCTTCTACAATCAGGATGTTGTACATATCTAAATATAATTTACACTATCCTGAATTTGTTACAAGGGGCGCCGCCGCCCCGGGGGCTTGTGGAACGGCGTGCCCTTTGTCAGTGCTATTTAGCTGATACGGCAGGGGCCGGGATGGTTGTGCTGCCGGTTACATTATCTGTCATGGTTGCGTTGTCTTTCTTCACCATATCGGAACCGGTGGCTGCCTGGTCGGCTGCGAAAGCGAGACCTGCGGCAAATACTACACTCATTACTACAACTAAGAACTTTTTCATAAAAAAGCCTCCTTATATTTGGTAGCTGCCTTATATGGCAAAGATGTTAAGAAATTATTACGAAGGAAAATCATTCTGTTTTTATATTTTTTGCAGTCTGCCGCATCGGGCAATAAAAAAGCCCGGCGGTGATCCTATAAATCCGCCGGGCCTCCCCTTCCCCTCACTGCGATCCAAGTCTTCACAGGGTTGCCAACCCAATAATAACCTTTTCTCCCTCAGTAAAATTAGGCTGCGAACACACGATTTCACAAATTAACTCTTTATAAGAAGAGCTTCAGGTTTTAATCCGTGAAATTTTTTCAGGTGCGCTCAATACCTGTCAGATATACTGCAAGATAAATGCCATTTTGAAAAAAGTATTTAAGTGTATAATACTAAAGAAAAAAATCAACAAAATGAATTTTAAGCATGTCTCATTTTGTCTCAAAATGTGTATCAGAGACAAAAATGTATACACTTATGGTAACTTAACCCGCAGATAATGAAATTGTTACAAAAAGCCGGAATTGCTAAACGTAATGCTCAGACATTATGCCGAGGAGCTCTATGGACTGCCCCAGCTTTTCAGCATGTTTCTCGCAGTTTTTTCCAAAATGGCTCTCCAGCAGTTTGTAACGTTCATCCACAAGGGAGGTCAACAGGTTCCTGCCCTGCTTTGTCAGGCGCACATAGTAGCTGCGCTTATCCGACAGGTTGGGGATTCGGCGGATATGCCCCTTTTTGACCATTGTCTTGATAACCCCGTTGATATTGGCTTTGGTCACGCCAAGTTTGGCGGCAACGGATGACGGCGTTTCATATTCTCTGGTGAAAACAATTATAAGAATCATAACCTGGCTGACAGTCAGACCGAATTTATTGAAATAGCTGTCCAGCTGCGTATTGAGTTTTTGCAGCAACAGGACAAAATTCAGATGCATAAATGCCAGCTCAGGATCATTAAGGCCGCCACACAGATTGTAAAATTTATCAGCGTTTTTTGCATTTGGAAAAGTGTTCATGCACTACCCCTTGTTAATAAAACACTTAATTACTTAACAGGTTGTAATACCTTTAAGGCAAAATGTCAATGTATAGTACGGTTTATTTCAATATTTATTTTTGCAATGTTCAAAACATTAAGCACTATAAATGCGAACGTAGTTCCGTAAACAGGAACATATGAACGTCAGCCTTTCGTTATATGTTTCGCAAACAAAAATACTTGCGTCAAATAGCCCGTCAATCAGATGTAGCCAAACGCACAAAAAATAAGTTATACTATAATCGGTTTTTCCAAAGGATAAGATATGCCGAAAACTAAGGTACTGGTGGTAAGCGTTTCAGCGGGATATGGGCATATTGTGGCGGCAGAAGCTCTGCTCGCCTCCGCACATAAATATTTCGCCGAAAGTGTCGACATCAGCCATATCGATCTCATCTCCGTCGCATCATTCCCAATCAGACTGGCATATAAAGACGGCTATAATTTCGTAGTAGATAAATGCCCGGAATTCTGGGGGTATATGTACAAACGCACCAACCACGACAGAGCGGAGGGAATTATTGCAAAAACACGCAAATATCTGGAAGGGAAATTTTCGGAAAAACTGTTCGACATCATAAATAAGATCAAACCGGACCACATCATCTGTACCCATTTTCTTCCCGCATATATAATTTCAGGGCGGAGCGACAAAATCCATCGAAAAACTCCCGTCTGGATGACAATAACAGATTTCATGGCGCACCAATACTGGCTGGTAAAAGGGTTGGCAGGCTATTTTACCGCATGTGATGAAGAAAAACAAAACATGGGTGAGCGCGGTATTAACACCGATCTCATCCGGGTCACCGGCATACCGGTAATGCCCGCGTTCAGTGAAGAGTATGCCCGAAATGAGTCGGCGGATAAATTCGGCATACCGGCCGGAAAAAAAACAATTCTAGTCATGGGCGGCGCAGAGGGGATCGGCGGAATGGACGGCATCGTAAAAGAACTGCTGGCAATGGAGGGCGATTTTCAGACCATTGTGTTGGCCGGTCGAAACAGAAAACTTTATTCCGATCTGTTGAAAATCGCGGAAGCAAACCCAGGAAAACTTTACCCCCAGTCTTTTACGAATGAGGTATATCACCTGCTGAACGCAAGCGATCTTATTATTTCAAAACCCGGCGGGCTGACCACATCCGAATGCATGGCCATGGGAAAACCGAGGGTGGTGATTTCGCCGATCCCCGGGCAGGAGGAGAGCAATGCCGATATTATATGCGGGAAAGGTGCGGCAGTGCGTGCGTATGATTTAGGCTCCCTCAAAAAATGCGTGGACGAACTTATGCGGAATGATAAAAAACTGGAACGCATGGCGCGCAACGCCAAACAGTTTGGCAAGCCCCATGCGGCCGGAAGCGTTCTTCAAGAAATACTGGGAAGTAATAACTAGGGCATTTTAATTTCGAGATGTTATGTAAATATGAATACACTATGTGCGGCTCTTTATCCTCGCGCGGGAAACCCGCACTGCGGTACGAGCCTGCGTCTGCGCGGCGCTTCGCAGGGTAACCCTGCTTAGCTTGCTCCGCGGGCTGCGCAAAAGCGCCTTAGAGCATTTCAATGTTGATATGCTCTAGTCGTTCAAAAACAGATCCAGCATCGCCTTTTCTTCATTCAAAAACCCTTCAAGTATGAGTGCCACACCCTTATAAAGAGTAAGCGAGTCCGCCGGGCCGCGCGCGGCCACCTCCCTGCAGAAAGCTGGTATCCACTTCAGCATGTGCTCTTCCAGAAAGGTACGTTGCTCCCTGTAAACCGCTTCAATCTTGTCTTCTTTCCCCTCTTCCAGCAGCCTCGCGATCAAAAGGCACATCTGCCGCATAAAAGCAAGTTCCATGGAGACATGGTCGTCCGGTTCCCTGAATTCTTCAGGGCGTTTAAATTTACGGATATGGTAAAAGGCCATCACTGCTTCCCATTGCTCCTGCTTAATCAGGTGCCCCGGAGACAGAGCCGCTGACTCGGATGTGGGTATACTGTTCATTCCCAACAAAAACATGCTTGTATACTGAACATTGAGCATGTCGAGAATCAAAGAGCGGTCAGACTCCGCCTCCACACGAATATACTCATTCAGCTCCTTTACGCCGTCCAGTATCAGATTATTTCCGGTTTCATGGCCGTATTCAACGAAATAATCTCTGACCTTCGCACCGGCGCCGATAAAACCTTCGCCCGGGGGACGCAGGAACACTGTAGAAAAGTACTCATAAAACGCGCTGCGCCCCTTTGCGCTGTCCGCCAACGTTTTTATATGCTCTATATGATTCATTAAAACCTCTGTGAAAACCCCCTGCCGTTAAGGCAGGGGGCGAATCAATAAACTATCAATAATTACGATTTGGACTTGAACAGGAACGACGGATTGGTCGGAGTAGCCAGCGTATAACCGCTGCTGCTCACGTTATCCGCCGGGAAGCCTGCCAGAGTGCCGCCGCTTTTCAGCGTCTGAGCATCCGGATATTTTGTCATCAGTTCGTCAATGGTGCCGAAATCCAAGGCTCTTGCCAGGCATGAGCCTATGCAGGCGGGTTTCATCCCCTCGGCCACCCTGTCCCAGCACATGGTGCATTTCTGTGCTGTATGTCCTTTGGTAGCTGTCCCGGTGGACAGCGTGGGTGTCTCCTGATCATCGTCTGCAAACTGCGGAGCGCTGTACGGGCAGGCGCTTTTACATGAAGCCGCGCCTTGGCATTTATCACGGTCGATTATAACAATACCGTCTTCCGAGCGCTTGTATATCGCGCTGTACGGGCAGGCGGTCGCACATGCAGGGTTTGCACAGTGGTTGCATGCATATACGGTCATAAAAGCTTTGACACCCGGAAAAGTGCCCTGCTCCGTATCATACAGATCGCGCCACCTTGCCTGCCCCGGTTTAACCCCGTTCCAGTCCTTGCATGCTATCAGGCATGTCTGGCAGCCGGTGCAACGGGTCTGATCAAAATAAAATGCATATTGTTTTTTTACTGTAGCCATTATCCATCCTCCCCTTACGCCTTGTAAATCTTAATACGGCAGTCGCTGGCAAGAGTCATTCCCTGGCCTATACGCGACGGACGCAGGCTGAAAAGCGTGTTGGCGCAGCCGCCGTTATCCACGGTCCCTTTGTCGACAGCGCCGCCGGCACCGCCGTTCTCGGGGTTATACCAGCTTCCCTGGCCGATCATAATCACTCCCGGGCGTATGCGCTGGGACAGGTGGGCGGATACTTTGATCTTGCCGCGCGGGCTTTCACATATGATAACGTCACCCTCTTTGATTCCTCCGTAAGCTGCCGCGGTTTCGTGGTTCAGCCATACGGTTTCGTACACGCCGTCCATCCAAACCTGCGGGGCAACGGTACCGCTGTTGCCGTTTGCGTCGGCGTTGGCGTTTACGTTTGTCACGCTGCGTTTCAGGTGGGCGGGGTTGCCGTTGGCGTCACGCTTGTGGTACCTCACCTCGTTGGTGTACGGGCTGGAGTTGAAAGTGGAGTGCGAACGGTAGATTATATGCCATGTGTGGAAAGAGCACGGATAGTCTGTCTTCAGACCAAGCGGATCCGGATGCGGAGCGGCCGCGTCGTCATGGTGGCGCCCTTCCACAATCGGGATATACATCGGGATCGGATAGACGTAGCGCCCTTTCGTAACGTCACCGGCGGCAGTTGATTTGGTGTACAGCGCGCCGCCGTTTTTAAGGGCCGCATCGGCGCTGGAGTCGATATTGTTGTAATATCTCATCTCGTAGTTTTCCATCATAGGCAGGCAGAACGCCTCCACGCGGCCGGAAAGGGTCCCGAACGCCGTTTTTTTTCTGTTTCTGGTCATAGCGGCGGTTTCATCACCTTCTGCCGAAATGGTAGACGCAAGCGCGCTGGTACCGGGGTTGGCCAGATACCCCGCGTAACAGATATAGTTTTCCAGCTTGGTAAGATCATCATAATACTTGAACATACCGTCTTTCACCCAGCCGTCGAAGTTCCTGCCGTTGAATTTGCCGGTGTTGCTTGAGGAGTTGAGCGACTCCCTCCACACATTCTCTTCAAATGTGAGGCCGTTATTTTTATTATAACCGTTATAGTATGCGTCACGCTTGCCGAAGGCCGCGGCGATCTCGGCGCCCATCTCCATTTCGCACATGGCGTCGCCCTGGGGCGCGGTAACTTTCTTGGTCACATATGTCATTGGAGAACGAACGCTGGTGCCGCCCTGATACCTTTCAAAACCCATCGTGCCGGGGATGATAAGATCCGCGTAGCGGGTGGACGGAGTCATAACGGGGTCGCACATGCCTATAAACTCAAGCTTGTAGCCTTTCGGGTTCATCTTGACGCCGGAAACTCCCGGAACGTCCGCGTTATCCACAAGCGAGGCCGCTGTTTTGGTCAGGATGCTTGTGGCAAGGTTGGTGTCGCCGTTCTGGTTGATGGTGATGTTCCCGGCCACATGCCAGAGAAACTTCACAGGCACCGGCAGTCGCTTCACCTGGCCGTCATTCCAGCGGGAAGGCCATACCATGGTGCCATCGGCATCCGCAACTTTCGGCGAGTTGGTGGCTTCCACGGCATCCAGCCAGAGGAAGACGGGGATGTTGGTAGTGGAGGCAACAGAGTTGCTGTTCGCCGGATATGTGACTTTCGAGGTGTCGCCCAGAACATATGACCATTTGATCTTAGTCGAATCCAGATACGGAGGGATGGTGCCCACCACCGGATCTGTGATACCCGTGCCGCCCGCGGCAAGCGCATCCGGTATAAACTGGGTGTAATCCGCCTGGGAAATACTGGACGACCACGTGAGGCTCGGGCTTTCCTTCTTACTGTTATTTCCTTTGCCGTAAGGGCGGCCGAAGGTACGTCCCTTTTTGCCGAAGCAGAGGAAGAAGTGCATAAGGACGGTGTACATCCAGCAGACCTGCTCGCCCTCGGAGTTGCGCTGCTGACCGCCCATCGTCCAGCATGTCACATCGGTGGTGAGGAACATTTTGGTGAGTTCGTCGATCTTTTCGGGGGAAACGCCGCAAATCTTGGACGCCCACTCCGGAGTCTTGGCAACCTGGCCGTAAGCGTTGGTAAATTTACCCTGCAGCGGGTCGGCCTGGCCGTCCACCTGATAAGAACGGGCGTTGTAGCCGATCTTATCGGGATATATCGATTTCCCCTGGTTGCACGGATCCTGATCGGCGCCGCCCAGAACATAAGCGGAGAAGGACGCACCCGGCCCCACTTTGGAAGCGGGTTCGGCGGTCAAGTCCACAGTGCCCACGGGTGCAAGAGTGTAGGAGTTGTTTACAGACGGGCCATCAGCGGTATTGCTGTCAAAGAAGCCGTAAATATACCGGCCCACAGCCTTTCTCAGATCGTCGTCCGTTGTGACGGTGCCGTAAGCGGAATGCCTGGAATACAGCGCCTTCAGCTCGGTGCGATACTTGGTCAGTGCGAGGTAGACCATGGCAAGCATCATGGCGGAGTCGGTCGCATGAACGGGAGCTACGAAATCGTCTGCGTAAAGCGCCGTTCTGGAATGGTGCTGGTCTATAACGGTGATTTTAACACCCTTTTCTTTTATCTGCTTCGCCATCCAGGTGATCTGTTGCTGGTTGAACATTTCTGCCAGGTTGTAACACCAGATTACAAGGTTTTCTGAGTTTAGCGCGTCTTCCTGGTCGTTGGATTTCGGCTGACTCACCTCGTCGTGCATCATGCGGTGGGTGTGCTCCCACTCGGGGAAGCTGTAGTCATCGCGGTAGGTAAGCCTTGCATAGGAACCTGTATCAGTACCGGCGCCTACAAACCTCCACAGCACGCCTGAAGGATCGTAGCCGCCGCCTATACCGGAGGCGTACATGGCGTGGAAGGCCGCCGGGCCATATGTATTACGTACTTTTTCAAGTTTAGCCTTGAAATACGCACCCGCCTCGGCCCATGATACACGCTTGAACCCTGTGAGATCGCCGCGCTCTTTAGTTTGAATCAACGGATATGTAACTCTGTTGGAATTATAAATCCAGCCTTTCTGCCCGCGGCAGCGCGGACATACACGCTCCTGGGGGTTGTCACCGGGGATCGTGTCCACGTAGCTTTTTTCAGGGCGTTCATCTGTGGTAAAGCGCTTGATAACGCCGTTTGCCACATACGCTTTCAGCAGACAGCCGCCGCCGCAGTTATGCGGAGAAGCACCTTCATACACTTCTTCCGGGATCGAAGGCGGGTTGACATCCGGCTCGGCAGCCGCCGGAGCATAGACAAGGGTTTCGTCGTCACTGCCGGAGCACCCCACGGCAGCCGCGGCAGCGCATGACGCAGCCATCCCTTTCACAAATTGCCTGCGTGAAAGACCAAGCCTGTCTTTCAGGCTTTCTGTAAAAGTCATACTTTTAGCCATTTCTTCCTCCTTTACGCGAAACATATAAACGATATACGATCGCAAAATTACGAAAGGATAATCCATTAGCTAAAATATGTCAACATATAAAAAATAAACATATAGAATACAATGCTTTGATGATTGTTGTTTATACTTATTGGTATAATATTTTGTTAAATGTGAAAAAAATATCAAACATCTGAGTGACAAAATAATAACAATACGTCAAATTCTTGACATGCGGCGCAAAACTGTGCCCCGATACTGGCATTTAAGCCGGGAAAGATTTCAGAAGATACGTCGGCCGTGATTTCACCGGCAGCGCCCATATCCAAAACCACTTCAACATAACCCTGCCGTTTCCTGATACTGTTGATTTCACCGGCAAAGATATTACGCATGCCCACTCCTTTAACGTGTTCCGGAGAAATCAGAAATAAACGTTTAGGCAATATTCGGATCAGCAGGCCGTCCTTCATATTCTCGACATCGGGCATAGCATCCTCCGGCAAAAAACTGACTAACTTCATACCGCCCGCCCCGGAGGTAATAACCTCTATATAACCGTCTTTTTTGGCTGCAGACTCTATCTTTCCCCTGAAGCAGTTTTTCATTCCGTCTACAGAAAGACCGCCGTCCATCATAAAATGCGATGCCCACATAAACTGCTCAAGCACAAGCTGAAGGCTGTCAAAGTAACGAAGAGTATTAACCCCCGCCTCGGTGAGCTTTGTCCCGCCACCCTCTTTGCCGCCCGCAACCCTCACTACAAGTGGGGCATCAGCAAGCTTATTCATGGCGTCAATATCATCCCAGGCCGCTTTGTAGCTCATCCCCATCATTTTAGCCGCTTTGGATATACTGCCGGTATCCATTATATTGCGCAAAAGGCGGATTCTTCCCTCTCCAAGGTAATTTCTGCCATCTTTTTTCGTCCAGAACCGACCGACAAGTGAATCTTGCTTCATAATACCCCTTACTTATTCAGCCTCGGGTGGAAACGCGCCAAGGTCTCCCTCTTGTTATCATCCGTCACATGCGTATATATCTCCGTGGTGCCGATGCTCTCGTGCCCCAGAAATATCTGGATGGTACGCAGATCTGCGCCGCCGCTCAAAAGGTGCGTGGCAAATGAATGCCTCAGCGTGTGCGGCGATACCTCTTTTTTTATTCCCGCTTTCTCACAGTACCCTTTTATCATTGTCCAAATATACTGCCTTGTAAGCTGCCCACCCCGCCTGTTAAGGTAAAGCCAGCCCGGATCCGACTGCTTAACGAAGCCATTCTGTCTATCCAGGAGCCATCTGTCAATCTTCTCCGCAAGCGACCCGTATATCGGCACATAACGCTCTTTTGAACCCTTTCCGTGCACCAGTACAAGCCCGCGTTTAAAATCGACGTCCACGACCCTCACACCCAGAAGCTCGCTCACCCTCATGCCTGAAGCATAAAGCGTCTCCAGCATAAGACTGTCCCGGTAGCCGGACGCGGTGGCCGTGTCCGGCGCGGCAAGCAGTTCATCTACTTCGTCGTAATTCAGAAAAGAAGGCAGTTTATCCCATTTCTGAGGTTTAGTTATAAAGGCCACAGGGTTTTGCGTAATCAGCCGTTCTTTTATGAAATAATCGTAAAGCTGGCCCAACCCCGCCAGACGGCGGAGAGTTGTCTCGACAGAAAGTCCGCGCTTACGCATCTCGCCCATGTAACGTATGATGTCTTCCGCATTGCCTTCCGTCAGTTTTTTTTCACCAAGAAACTCAGCCCACTCCTCCGCGTCCTGCCGGTACGCGGCCACGCTGTTTTCCGCCAGCCCCTGCTCAAAGGCAAGATAGTGGCAGAACATACTGACGGCGTTCTCCATTAGCGGTTACTCTCCCAGGCCTGTAAAATCTCCTCCTGCAAATCGTACATTTCACGCTCATCTTCCAGGCTTTTCTCATGATCGAACCCCAAAAGATGCAGAAAGCCGTGTATAAAAAGGAAGGCCGCCTCTCTGTACAGCGTAATCCCGGCTTCATCAGCCTGCTTTTTCGCAGTTTCAACGGATATAACGATGTCGCCCAGCATAAGTTTTTCGTTCATCGGAAAGGACAGCACATCCGTGGGACTGTCTTTTCCGCGATACTGAAAGTTGATGCCGCTGATCGTTTCATCGTCTGTCAAAACCACCGATAACTCCGCGTCCGGCTCGAATTCCACAAATTCCGCGATCTGATCTGTGATCGACAGGAAAAAACTTTCGCCGAACTGCGTTTCCACGGTGGCATCAAAATAAAGTTTCATTGTTTATCGGCCCCCGAAGCCTCGTACGCGCCTATAATTTTCGTTACAAGGGGATGACGCACAACGTCTTTCTCAGAAAGTTCCACAAAACCGATCTCTTTCACGCCACGCAGGGTGCGGATCGCGTTGGTCAGCCCCGAATCCTGCTCCCTGGGCAGATCCACCTGGGTAGTGTCGCCCGTTATCACGGCTTTGGAGCCGAACCCAAGGCGGGTTAGAAACATCTTCATCTGCGCTGTGGTAGTGTTCTGCGCCTCATCCAGTATTATGAACGCGCCGGAAAGAGTGCGGCCGCGCATAAACGCCAGCGGCGCCACCTCAATAACTCCACGCTCCATGAGCTTCATAATAAGCTCACTGTCCAGCATCGCGTGGAGGGCGTCGTGCAGGGGGCGCAGGTAGGGATTGATCTTGTCCGCCAGGTCGCCGGGCAGGAAGCCCAGCTTTTCCCCCGCTTCCACGGCGGGCCTTGTCAGGATGATGCGCTGAACCTTCTTTTCCAGATAGTAGTGCACCGCCATGGCCACCGCGAGGAAGGTTTTCCCGGTGCCCGCCGGGCCGTAGGCGAAAACCATGTCGCTGTCTTTTATGGCATTCAGATAGGCTTTCTGGGTGCGGGATTTAGGGGATACATATTTGATCCCGCCGGCGACTTTGATGCGCTCTTTGGACATCTCTTTGATACTTGACGCTTCGCCGCTCTGGGCCATGCGCAGCGCGGTCTGGACATCGTCGGAGGAAATGGGGCGCTCGTGTGACAGTTCAAGCAGGTAATGCAGAATATCCATCGTGTTATGAACATCATCCCCGGCGCCGGAAACCGTCAACTCGCCGCCCACATAAGCCGCCTGGGTGTTAAGTCCCGTGGTAATCAGCCGGATGTGCTTGTCTTGCTCTCCGAATATAGCGGTGATGCTGGATTCCGGAACGCTAAATTTCCTGGTTATCCTGTTGTCCGCCGTCTGCGTTTTTTTTACCTGCTTCGAATCTGTTTTTGACATACTCCTCCTCTTGCCCGCGGGTGACCACGATGCCGTCTATTTTAGCATACAAAAGCTCTTTCAGTATTGTTCCCATTTCTTCGGAAGGGGGTATTCCCATATTTTCCAGGTCGTTCCCATTCAGCATGGTGCGGGTGTTTCCGTATTCCTCAATATATTTTATCAGTACATCCACCCTTTTTTCACCCAAGTGGACGCCAAGCATCAAAAGTTCTTCGTCGTTAAGCTTTTTCAGCAGCTCATATATCTGTGACGGTTTCGGATTTTTCATCGATTTCAGCTTTTTCGCTGCAAAACGCGACAGGTTGTATATATTCATGATCTTTTTGGCGACCGTATTCTCCGTATGGAGCTTCTCCAGTACGCCTATAAAATCTTTGGGCACATAGTCGTTCACCAGAAGAACGTACCGCACATGCCAGAGCTGGGTATTTTTTGCCATCCTGGGCGAGCATCTGCCCCAGAGTTCATCCAGCAGCGCAAACTGCTTTTGTCTGGAATCGTTGATGGAAAGCGCCGGCGCGATGAAACCGAGCAGGTTATACTTTTTCAGAAGCTGCAAAACAGCCATGTAGTGCGGCTCCATCAGTATATATTTAAGTTCAATAAACAACTTCCCGCCGTGGATGCGGGAGATCAGGCCGACTGATTCCGCATGTTTCATCAGCCTTTCCGCATGGGAGCCTAAAGTGAATCCGAACCGCCCGGCAAAGCGCAAAGCGCGGAAAATACGGGTCGGGTCATCCACAAAGCTGAGTGAATGCAGAACACGTATCTTTTTATCCAATATATCCCGCTGGCCGCCGAAAAAATCCACAAGCTGGCCGAAATTATCGCCGTCTATCCGGATCGCCATGGCATTAATCGTGAAATCCCGCCTCGTGAGGTCATTTCGCAGGGAACTGCTCTCGACGGACGGCGCCGCGCCCGGTGTGCAGTAATACTCCGTGCGTGCAGTGGCGAAATCTATCTTATCGCCGGATAACATCGTGACCGTCGCGGTCTTATATTTGTCGTGCAAAACCAGTTTAGCACCCTTTTCTTTGGCGTAGATAGCGGCCACGACTGTCGCATCCCCCTCTACCACCATATCCATGTCTTTCCCCGGCCGCCCCATAAGAAGATCACGCACAAAGCCGCCCACAAGAAATATACTCATCCCTTCGTTCGCCGTGACAACACTGATCTCTTTGAGATAATTGTAATACGCCGGGGGCAGCTCGCTCCGCAGTATATCCGTCACACTTCTGGTACGGGACAGTCCCAGGCGGGCTTTCGTGCCCTCTTCATATGTGGAGCGCCGAGCCGATTCCTCGTGCATAAGCCGTAAAAGATCGGTGCGGGTCACAACCCCGATAAGCTTCCCTTTCTCTTCAACGGGAAGCAGCTTCTGATTATAGCTGATCATTATATCTTCCGCCACGCGGAACGGTGTATCGGGGGAGACAGTCTCCATCTCCACCTGCATCAGAAGGGAAATAGGCTCATTCGTGAGGCCGTGCTTGATCCCCTGTAATATTTCTTTGCGGGAAAGGATACCCACAGCCTTACCGTTTTTTGCCACAGGCATATGGTTCAGGTTATGCTTAAGTGTATATTCAAGGGCATCGTTGAAGTTGGCACCCACATCTATATATTTCGCGGGGGAGTTCATTATCTCCCGGACAAAACGCACCGGCTTGATATGTTCACGCAGGGTGATTTTCAGCATCTCCACAGCTTCGTGAAGTTCCATATCCTTGATGTTGGCAGAGGCGGCGGACGGATGGCCCCCGCCGCCAAAACGCGCAACAATCTTGCCCGCGTCCACATTCGGGTTTTTGCTCCTGCCGACCAGCACTATCCTTGGTCCGGTGCGCACCATTATGAAAAGGGTTTCAAGCGCCTCCATGTCCATCATCCTGTGCGCCAGGAAGGCCAGCTCTTCTATGTATTCATCAATGGAGGCGAATGAATAGGTTATATTTACACCGTCCACAGTGATGGTGCTCATGTTCATGAGCAGTTCGTTCAGAATAAAAACCTGTTCCCGTGAAAACTCGCGCTTAACGTAGTCATTGACAATCGTAACATCACCGCCTCTATCCATAAGCTGCGCCACGGCACGCACATCATCCGCGGTGGTACTGGAAAAAGTGAGCATCCCCGTGTCTTCATAAATGGCGAGCAGGTAAAGGGTTGCGTCAAAAGAGTTGATCTCCATGCCGCTCCGCAAAAGCCTGTTCACAAGTATTGTGGTGGTGGAGCCTTTCTGTTCAACAAATTCCTGAGTAGCCTTGATATCCCTGCCGTACGAGGGGTGGTGATCGTAAATCGTGATCTCTTTCGCCCGTCCCACAAGAACGGCAAGGGAGCCGAGACGCTTTTCCTGCTTGCAGTCGGTTATGATAAGATGGTCTATGTCATTTATGGTATCAGCGTCGTTTGATTTGATTTTCATGACGGCAACGGGATTGCCGCTGTACGTATCGGCGGCTTTCCTGAAAAAAGCGCTGACGTTGGGTTCCGGCTCAGTTGCAAGCACAAGCTGATCGCAGCCGTGAAGCCTGCATGCCGCCCATGCGCTGGCTATGGCGTCGAAATCGGCTTTTACATGCGTAACAGTTAGCTTCAAACCCATATAATAATCTTAGCAGATTAATTCAAAAAGTGAAGGGATTATTAAGGGGGCACGTTGCCGCCAC
>JAVBTI010000070.1:0-24360 GCA_031556255.1 Deferribacterales bacterium
CGGGAAGGCGTGAATGTATGGAAGAACTGAAACATGAGTGCGGCGTGGCCGCAATAAAGCTTTTGAAAGAGCCGGAATACTATGAAAAAAAATACGGCGACGCACGATACGGGCTTAACAAGCTCTACCTTCTCATGGAAAAGCAGCACAATCGCGGGCAGGAAGGGGCAGGCATAGCGGCGGTGAATCTGACAACCCCTCCTGGGCTCAAATATATGGATCGCAGACGTGCGCTCGGTTCCGGAGCGATAAAAGAGGTGTTCGACTCTGTGGACGCTTCTCTTAAAGAGAGTAGCCATGGAGATCTTCGCCACCGGCCTTTTGCCGGAGGCAGCTACATTGGGCACCTGCGCTACAGCACGACTGGAAAATCCGGATTGTCATATGTCCATCCGTTTCTGCACAGGGGCGACCGGCGGGAGCGAAGCCTCCTTCTGTGCGGAAATTTCAATCTCACAAATATGGATGAAATATTCGAAAATCTTCTGGGCGCGGGGCTTTGCCCCTCCATGGACTCGGACGCATTTATCATGCTTGAAGAGGTGGCGCGGCGTCTGGATAAAGAGGTTCAGCGTATATACGATAAATACGGTGATATGCCCGGGGCGGAGCTCAACAGGAAGGTAAACGAGGAGACGGATATACCGGCTATTTTGCGGGCCGCATCTTCCATTTGGGACGGAGGATACGTCATATGCGGCCTCACGGGAACCGGAGACCTTTTTGCACTGCGGGATCCGTGGGGGATACGCACAGCGTTTTACTACTATGACGACGAAATAATGGTGATCGCGTCGGAACGCCCTGTGATACAGACTGTGTTCAACCTCCCCGTCGAAGCGGTGCGGGAGCTGCTCCCCGGCGAAGCCGTCATAGGGACTAACGGAAGCATAGTCTATACTTCGCCTGTTAATCCGCCCAAAGAGAATATAACCCCCTGCTCTTTCGAGCGTATATACTTTTCAAGGGGGAGCGACAGGGATATTTACAGGGAGCGCAAAGCTCTGGGGTATATTCTGTCCGGTCCGGTCCTTGAGGCGGTGGAGCGTGACGTTGAAAACACCGTGTTTTCATTTATACCGAACACCGCGGAGGTGGCTTTTTTGGGGATGCTTGAAGGGGTGGGCGGCTACGTCGCGGCTCATAAGCCCGGAACACGTATCAGGCAGGAAAAGGTTATTCTGAAAGATATCAAGCTCCGCACCTTTATTACGGAGGGCGCCAGCCGGGAGGATCTCGCCTCCCATGTTTACGATGTGACTTACGGTTCTCTGGCGGCGGGGAAGGATAATCTTGTGGTAATTGACGACAGCATAGTCCGCGGTACCACCCTTAAGCAGAGTATCCTGAGAATGCTCTCCCGGCTGGGGCCTAAAAAGATTGTGGTGGTGTCCTCCTCGCCTCAGATAAGGTACCCGGACTGCTATGGTATAGATATGCGCAGAATGGACGAATTTATCGCTTTTAACGCGGCCGTGGAACTGCTTAAAGAGCGGGGGATGGAGGATATACTGTATGAGATTTACTCCCTTTGCAAATTGCTGGACGGCACACCCTTGGAAAAAACCGTGAACGTCGTGAAAAAAGTATATGAAAAATTTAGTGAGCGTGAAATATCCGGAAAGATAGCCTCCATGCTGATCCCTGAAGGAACTGATATGAATCTGGAGGTGGTTTACCAGACTGTGGATGGGCTGCACGCCGCCTGCCCCGACAACTCCGGTGACTGGTATTTTACGGGCGATTATCCCACTCCCGGCGGGAACCGGGTCGTGAATCGAGAGTTCATAAACTACATGGACAGGGTGTGGGTGCCTTGAGTCTGTCCTGGATTGCCCTGTTGTTATTTAACTTACTTGATAATTTGATGATTAGTCATTATTGTTAATATATTAATTCCGGCATGGAGGTAAACCATGATTGGCAAAGACAAAAAGAAAAAACAACCCGAACAGCCGAAGGAAGTCCATTCCCAGACTGACAAGTCAGTACTTAGGAACAAGACGTATAAAAAGGAAAATAAGCGTGCCAATGTTCCTGAAAAACCCCGGAATAAAAGGGACAGGGGGGAGTAGCGCCCGCCGGTTTGCCGCTGTCTGTCCGCCGACGGTATAGTACAGATTATTTGTTTCCGGCGGCTTGATTTTTTTATTGTTTCAGCCCGCTCTTTTGCGGGCGGCCGACGGGGGCGTACTGGCACAGATGAATCCGCTGGTTGTTGATTTCACCTTAACCCCGGCGTTTCTATTCCAACCGGCTTTTGAGGGGCATTTGCTTTCCAAAGATCCCATTGACACTATTAAAAAGGCTGTTTCGTTAAAGTGAAACTCCTGTACGGTCTTAATGCGAACGAAAGTTCGCTTTTTATACCTGAATCGTACAAAAAGCGCGGCCTGTTATGCATGCCACATGTCAATCACGTGATTAACCTTCGTTGTATATAATTACCTTGACAAACGTCTTCCGAGGTAACAAAATGAGCTATTAAAAACTATTTATATATTATGCCATGAAAAATAAACAATACTTGAGCGTGCGGGAAGAAATTCTGAAATATATCAGGCGGAACTATCTGATGCCCGGTGATAAGCTGCCGACATACAGAGAGCTGGCGGAGCTGTTCGGCACCAGCACGCGTACAATAGGCACGGCGCTTGACAATCTCCAGCACAGGGGGGTTCTGGATATCCGGCCGAGTTCGGGGGTGTTTATCGCGGGGGATCCGTCCGGCGGCAACTCTGGCGATAAGATGGCCATCTCGGAATATATCTCGTCAAAAACTACTCTGCGCCCCGCGGATAAAGTCCTCGCCCGGCACGAGGTTGACATGAACCTGTCCGGGTGGGTGTTCTCAACCGAATTCGGCTGGTATGACATAGTGAAAGAGAGCATTTCCGCAGCTATGAAAAAGCAGGTCGGTCGCAACGGAGAATATAACCTGTACAGCACATACGGCTATCTGCCTTTAAGGCAGGAAGTTTCGGAATACCTCAAGTTCCACGGCATCAACGCTTCTCCGGACAACGTCCTCCCCGCCGGTGGCATTTATCAGGCGCTGCTTATAGTTGCCACGGCTTTTTTTTCACAAAATTCCATGTGCTTTGTGCCTTCACCTTCACTTACGGACAGGTCGGTTATTTTCCGCCTGAAGGGAGTTGAAAAAGTCGCGGTGCCGCTGGACAATGAAGGCCCGGATCTGGATTACATCGCATCCAGGATAAAAAAGAGGAAGAAGGCGTATCTGATCGTGTCCCCCGTGATACATTGCGCGAGCGGAGTGACCATGAGCATGCAGCGCAGGAGGGATCTCTACAACCTCTGCCATGCCAACCGGATACCTATCATCGAGATCGATGAAAACAGAGAGTTCCACCCCAACCCTTTGCCGCCGCTGAAGGCTATCGACAGGCACAATATTGTCATCTACATCGGCTGCCTGCCCAGGTCTGTGACTGTCAGCTTCGATATTTCATGGATAGTCCCTTCGGGAAGCATAATGGATGAGCTGGCCTACACCCGCATGGGCTTTATGGAATATCACAATAATCTTGCCCAGATGGCCGCTTATGAAATGCTGAACGGCGGAAGATTCAGGAAGCATGCCGCCCTCGTCAGACAGGCGCTGTCGGAGCGCCACATATGGTTTAACGCACTTCTGGGTGAGTATTTGGGCGATATTGCTTTCTGGGATGCAAATTCCTGCTTTTTTTACTGGCTGCATTTCGCCGGGCACATAGATGTGCAGGCGATGGTGAAAAACGCAGAGGGCATCGTATTTCTGGATAACAATTACTTTGAATTCGCGCCGAAAAATTCAATTCCGGTTTGTCCTCTCCAATATAAAAAGGAAAGGCTGGAAGAGGGGATAAAAAAACTTTCCCTGCTAGCCAGATCCTGCGTCAAATAAGCCTTACAGGGAATTGTTACCTTTTTTTAAAGGGCCTTGTTACGAAATCAGTATTGTTGCTTTTTTAATACTATTTTTGTAACCCTTTTTCATTTATCCGGCTGTTAAGCTGCAACATCGTGTAACAAGGAGGAAACAGAAAATGGGGAGCAATTACGAATTAACACGAAGAGGATTTGTTAAAGGAATGGCGGCCGCTGGCACGGCTGCAACGCTATACGGCTGCGGCAAAGGGGACGATGACACCGTCTATCTGCGGGCCGACGGCGCGTCGGAGAAACTGGTGTCGGATGACCCGTACATCAATGAAAAACCGGTGTACCGGTATTCGGTGGGGCCGCATAACTGCGGCGGCCAGTGCATACTGCGGGGGCAGATTACCCGCGACGGCAGGCTTGTGCGTATTCTCCAGGACGACAGCACTGTGGCATATGACGGCACGCCCATTTACGGAACTGAGCGCAACCGCACCCAGTACCGCCCCTGCACGAAATGCCGCTCTTACAAAGGCCGCATCTACCATCCCGGCCGCCTGAAATACCCCCTAAAGCAGACAAAGCAGCGCGGCGATATATCAGGATTCAAGCGCATAACATGGGAACAGGCGATAAAAGAGCTTGCACAGCGTTTTAAGGCCATTACGGGGAAATACGGCAATACCTGTTTTATGTCCCGCGTAAGCGGCGGCGGCCTGTTCACCTCCATTCAGGGGGAAAACTACGGTGACACCGCTTTCCCTGTGCTTTTAGGCGGCGCCAATGAGGTTACTTACGACTATTCGTTCCATCAGGCGGCACATATGGGGCATAACATAGGTGTATGGTATACCGGCGTGGGTTTCACGGGTTATTCCGGCGAGACATACATACACAGACCCAACGGCGACCAGATCGCCGGCGGAGCGGTAAAGTATGCGATGCTGTGGGGTACAAACAAGACGACCACAAGCTATGCCAGTGCTGATGTATGGGGAAACGCCTTTGACGAGGCTAAAACACATTACGGCACCAAAGTATTCTATATAGCCCCGGAGTTGAACGACGCCGGTATGATCGTGGCAGACGAATGGGTACAGTTGCGGGCGTATACGGATGTGGCTCTTATCCTCGGCATGATTCACACTATGCTGGAGGAAACCTTTGACGCTAACGGCGATCTGCTGTCAGATCCGCTTCTGGATGTCAACCATCTGGATACCCTTGTACATGGCTTTTTTGCCTCGCCCGAGTATTGGGTGCATAATACAAACAGGGCAATAGAGCTTACCAATCCGGGGGATTCCGTCAACTATACATACATCGAAGCTGTGGCGCCCGGCAAAGCTTATGCTGATTACATTATCGGCAACGGCAGCATAAAGATCAAGAATTACGGCGCGTTTACCAATACTCCCGCAAGCGACGCAAAGCTGAAAGTGTCCAACTATGTGGACAGCAGGTACGCCACGGTTGGCGCCGCCAGAATAGGCTCATCGTGCACCTATACCGACGATCTGAAGGTGCCTTACGCCACCTCGCAATATCTCTACAAGCGTGAAATGAAGACCCCTAAAAACGCCGAATGGGCGTCCAAAAAGACCGGCGTGCCTGCGGGGAAGATCAGGGAGCTGGCCCGGATACTTGCCAGGGAAGGGCTGAAACGCAGCCCGGTATACCATGAAACCTGCGGCGGCCAAATGAAACAGGCGGAAGGCTGCGTGACCTTTTTTGCCATGGAAACGCTCAATATTATTGTCAATAACTGGGGGCGTATGGGCGCCACGGCAACGCCATCCATGGTTAAAACCGCCTCCATGCCTTACGCTGTGCCTGCATACGGCATAAAAGGCCAGTCTTACCTTGCCACGGCGTTTTCGCCGGCCAGCTGGAGCTCGCCCACGATAAGCGCCAATATCCTGAAAGCCCCTCTGATAGTGATGAACCAATGGCAGTCCGCCGTCAGATACGCTTTCCGGGAAGAGCTGAAAAAGAACGGCTACAACCCCAACATTCCTGAGTGGAAATACGGCGTCAGCAGCGTTAATTACGATCAGGTATATTACGACGACGGCGGAGCAAAAGCGCAGTATAAATGGGAGCGAAACCCCGACGGAACCTTTAAAAAAGACCCGGTCACCGGCCTGTTTGTGCCCGAGATGAACAACGGCAAGCCGGTATATGCCGGACTGCGTTTTTTATACAACGTTTCAAGCGGCGGGGTGTTGAACCAAAGCCCGAACAGCATAGATAATGCCCGTATGCTGGCCTGCCTGCCCTCCTACGGCTATGACGAGGGGGCGAGAACAAACGTTGCCGACGAGGCGGAATCGTTCTGCGTGGTTACCATCGACAACTTTCTGGCACCGTCCGCACAGTTTGCAGACTATGTACTGCCCGCATCCGCGATCTGGGAAAAACCCGACGTCAAGAGGGCTGATTTCGGCCAGTTCATGTATATGGATGACCCTGTCAAAGCTCCCGGCGAAGCGCTTGAGGAGTTTGACATCAGGACGCGCTTTCTCAGGGCCGTCAAAGGCGATGATGTTGCCGCATTCTACACCGGTATCTCACCCACTGCCAAACTCAAGGATGTTATGCTGGCGAACTTTGCTGCAAACTCACTGGCAGGCACCCCTTTTGAGGGGAAAACCTGGGAAGAGTTCATTGAAAGGCCCTTTGTCGCGGCCGTGCCTTCAAGAAAAACGATGGCACCGGCGGAAAAAGCCCCCAGCGGCAAGCGTGCGGCTTACGACACATATCTTGACGGCGACAGGGCGCAGCCTTTCCTGGGCGACGCCACCCCCGGCAAGAAATATATAGCTGAGTTTGCTGGCTATTTCGACCCGGAACACCCCGGCACCACGGATGTGACCCACTCGCCCGACCCGACGGAAGCAAAGCTCGTGCTCACTAATGACGGCTACAGGGGCGGAAAGGACACCATAATAGGCAATAAAGTCAGCACCAAGGGCGCCTATGAGATGGGGTTCCTGAACCCCGAAGCCTGCCCCGCCCAGACCGGCAAGTTCCATGTGTATTCCGGCGCGGTGGTGTGGCGGTATAAAAATCTTTACAGCAGGTTTCACGCCTCCGCCGGGCTGGATTCCTCCAAGTGGGGGCAGACCGGCAAAGACAGAGAAGGGGACGAGCTTGTCTGGCCGGTCGCCATGTATTTCGGGCACCTGGACGCATTCAGGGACAGCTACGGGCTTGCACAGGTTGAGGACCTTGAAGACAGGTACGCCCTGACCACCCCGCATTCCAAATACCGCGCGCACTCCGCCACCTCGCCCAACCCTTTCCTCCGGGAGATAACCAACAGGGTGGTGGGCGGCGACAGATATTCCGGCAACGACGCGGGCTCGCACGCCAATGTCTACAATGCGGGAGGCGAGGTCAGAAGCACCACCAACCCGCTGATAGGAGACGACGGCAAGCCCATTGACGCCAAAAGAGCCTCTTATGTAGAGTTGATGATGAACCCCGAGGAGATGGCGGCCAAAGGGATTAAACCGGGGGATCTTTTGAAGGTATCCAACGAGATAGGCACCGTGTTCTGCGCCGCTTCACCCTACCCCAGAGTTATGTGGGGACACGTGGTTCTTGAAGAAGGAGCATGGTTTGACCCGAGGGGTCCGATAAACGAAGACGGCGTTATCGACGTGGGCGGCAACGCCAACGTGCTCATGCCTTCCACACCGTCCCGGATAGACCACGGCAATCCCGCGCAGTTTGCCATGGTTAAGGTTGAAGTGGTTAATATATAGAAGGAGATAGGGCACTCCGGATCCTTAAAGCCCGCCTCGGGGGGCTTTGGGGGGCGGTTGACTCGGCGGCCTCCCCGCCGAATGGTGCCGCCCATGGACGGGCGGCGCGGAGAGCGCTCCATGGATGGAGCGCAATCACCGCAGGGATGCGGTGTGCACAGGGATGTGCACTCTATATTTAAGAGGAGTTTATATGCAATACGGATTCTTTTTTGACGAAACAAAGTGCTTGGGCTGCAACGTGTGTACCGTGGCATGCAAGGATTATAATCAGGTAAACCCCGGCCCGGTGCGCTGGCGCAGGCAGGACTACAATAAAAGGACAGACGGCTCAGGCGAGCCGGTGATTCACAGTTTCGCTATGTCCTGCAATCATTGCGACAGCCCCGCCTGTGTTACCGCCTGCGGCGCGGGCGCTGTGAAGAAATACGACAACGGCCTGGTGCTGGTGGACAGAACCAAATGCCAGAGCCTGAAGGCCTGCATAACGGCCTGCCCCTTCGCAGCTCCGCATATCGCGGACGACCTGCAGGAGCCTGGCAGGCATAAAGACTGGATTACCGCCCACCCCATGCAGAAGTGCAAGGGCTGTTGGGAACTGCTTGAAAAAAGCGAAATGCCCGTATGTGTGAGCGGCTGCCCGGTCAGCGCAATTGAGTTTGGCGAAGTAGGGGAGCTCCAGCGTAAACATATGGATGCCGTGCGCATAAACAAAGAGAATTTCCCCTACGCTTACAGAAACAACAACGCTCCTGACAGCACCTCGCCAAACCTGTTCGTGAAAAGGAGGGAATCAAAGTATAAGATGACTGTTGTTGCCAACAGTAAAACTGATAACTGGGACAGATACTGATGGTCAGGGAGCTTCACCTGCCCGGGGTGCACAAAGGGCGGGAGGTTATATACTCCTGCCTGTCCCGGGCTTTTATGGAAATGCCGTCTGAAAGCATATTTAAAATGCTTGAAGACGTGCTGCCCCATGTTGAAGGCGCGGAGAGCATAGTAGAGGCTCTCAGGGCAAGGCGTGCCGCGACGGAAGAGGGGCGCAGGCGTTTGGACGACGAGGCTCTGCGCGCCTATACGCGGATTTTCTGCCTGACGGACTCAGCGGCGACCTCGGAATCGGTCTACCTTTCGCCTTCGCATCTAACGATGCAGGAGCAGGCGGGGCAGGTGAGTTTTATCTACGAGCATATGAAGTTTGATATAAGCGGTGCTTCCAATGAACCGCCGGATCATATATCCCACGAGCTGATGTTTATGTCGTACCTGGCCAAAGCCACTGCCGGGGCGCTGGAAAAAGGAAGCACGGAATATGCGGCTAAAAATATCGAATTGCAGGCCGGCTTCCTTGACAGACACATTATGAAGTGGGCGGCGGATTTTGCCGCGGGGGTGGCCGGTTTTAAAGAAGCGGAAGTGTTTTACGGCCCTCTTGCAGGGTTTATGGTAAATTTTTTGAACCAAGACAGGATTTACCTGTCTGAGTAATGTGCAAAACTTCTTCCTCCTCAAATTTCCGGCGCAGGCCCCTCAGGGGGCCGCGCCGGGTCTTCTTTAGTTTTATGTAAACTTATTCAGGAGTAAACACAGGCTTCCTCTTCCAGGAAACTGTTTAAGAGATGCCCTATGCCTCGGTAAAAGTCGGTTTTGGCAAACTTTATCATCTCCCGCGCGTACAGGTGCCCCCATTTGCCGAGGTGCTGCGTAAAAAACTCTTTCCGGGTCTCAAATGTCACGTCACCCTGCTTGATCAACAGTTCCATGAATGCCAGCTCTATGCCCAGATAATCAGGCGGCTGGCCCACTCCGTCCTCCTGCAATTTGAACCCGTGCTTTCTGAAAAATCTGTTCAGGCTAAGCACGGAGACTTCCTGGGAGTCGCCGACATAAAGCGATTCATACGGCGGCCTGGGGCCGTTATCTGGAGTCAGCCCATGCAAAAGGTATGTACGGTCAACTGCTATCTCTGTACGGATATCCTCTATATTTCTGCCTTCCGCCGATTTGATATAGCTTTTTATCAGGTCTACTCCCGGTGCTTCGGCGTTAAAATCATATGCAAGGATTTTTTCAACAAAAGGCTTATCGGGCAGATTAAAAAAAAGGGATGAAAAAAAGTTGTAACTCTCAATTTGTTCGTTCATTAAATTGCTCCAAGTGTACTAAAATGTCTGTCCGGCCGGGAACGCGCAAAGTACGCGGAAGCCCGAAGGCTTCCGCTGTGTGATTGAGGAGGAAGATCTCTTAAAACTTTCCGGCGATATAGTATGAAGGACCGGTATTCATCCCGTTGTCAGGCAGATCGGGCACAGCTCCGAGCCGTGTGATCTCCTTATTCAGATCGCTTTCAGGATCGTCTATTCTTCCAAAAACCCGCGCTCTGGTAGGGCATGTTTCCACGCAGGCGGTTTGTTCCCCTTTCGCCCGGCGGTCTTTGCAGAAAACGCATTTTTCGGCGGTATGGAACTTATGTTTGGATGCATTTCTCATTTCGAACGGCGTAAGAATCTCTTCAGCGCTCCTGTACGGTTCGACTATGCTGTATGCGGGGTTTTTCAGAGGGTCTTTATAGTTAAACATCCTCGCCTGGTACGGGCAGGCGTCAACACATTTATGGCAGCCGATGCATACATCCATGTCCACGGTAACCGTGCCGTCTTCCAGATAGTGTGTTGCCCCTGTCGGGCATATCTTCATGCATTCGGCATTGCGGCAGTGGTGGCAGGCATACGGACGGAACTTTCTTCTCATCTGCATTTTATCGCTGTACGCGCTTATGCCCACTTCCTCTTTATAATGCAGATTGCACCAGTAGACGCCATGCTGGGTGCCGTTCTCGATTTTACATGCCATCACGCATGCCGCGCAGCCGATGCATTTGTTCAGATCGACCAGCATCGCCCATTTTGGGGGAACTGACCCGCCACCGTCATCTTTATCGCTTTTGCTGCATCCGGCGAGGAGCGCCACTCCCGCAAAAACAGCCACACCCTTAGCTATATCTTTTTCAAATATGTTCATATGCTTCTCCTGTTTATGCTGATTTCGTTTTGTACACTCTCACGCGGCAGGATGTCTCAATACCGCCGTGAATCGGGCTTATATACCCCAGTTTGCCGTTAAGCAGCTTATTGAGGCAGACCTGCTCCGAGGTAGCCAGGCCGAGCGTTTTGTTGTAACGCCCCAGTGCGCCGGGGATAATGCATGCTCCCGGGTGTATTGTTGATGTGACGTGTACCCGCCCCTGTGTACGGTAGATTGTATCAATTTCTTCTGCGGTATCATCGCCCGTAACAGGGTCTTTTTTGGGCTCCTTGTAATGGGATTCGACTATGACCGTATCAACAAGGTCTTTCAGGTCTTTCCCCGTCTTTTTCACGCCGTCAATCCACACGGGTGCGTCAGGATGTACCAGCACGCTGTTGTAGTACGGGTTAAATCTGTTGTTCCAGTCGAGAATCCACGGGTTGCAGTCCAGCCCGCCGATGCGGAAAAAGCTGTGAGGTACGCGGTGGGCAATGACGACAAGTGGGTAATCAGGGTCGTTCACATATATCTTCGTCCGCGCGGTGATATTTTGTGTGAGCGGAGAGAAGTAATTCGACAGATACTCCTCAGAGACTCCCATGTAATCATCGAAGGAGTCCTTCTTTTTGGCGCCGGCAGGGGTGTGTTTGTCTCCGGCAGTCAGCGTCTTCATATCGGGATTGTTAGTGATATTTTTGTAAACGCAGTCAAACAGATATTCGCCGGATTCCATCTGGCTGTGCACGTATATCTGATAACGGAGGTCTTTGCCTTTGGCGGCGGCCACATCCTGCGGATTTGTCATATTTCGGGCTTCCATATGCCATCCGGGATATAATTTCGCCTCTTCGGAATCCGCGGCAGGGTTATGCTCGGCAAAAACCGGCAGGAACTGGTTTTCCTTCAGATAATCAAGCCCGTGCTGCTCACCGTGAGTGGTTTTCAGAGCGCGGTCAAATATCTGATTAAATGTATACTGGGTATTTATATCCAGTTTGTATGTGGGATTACTTGACAGAGGTAGTGACGGAGCACGTAAAAACCCTGCGTTCAGCATATCGTTGAGTGCGGGGCCCATCCCCATTTTCCAGGCTATGTCCAACGTTACCTGGTTTGGTTCCTTTGTATTATAGATAAGCGGGATCGGGTTGCGCCACATCCGGGCTGTCTGGTTGGTCACAAAGCCCGGTTCGTTAATGGACATGCTGCACTCCGTGCCCATATAGTCCTGAAAGCCTTCGGTCTCAAGCATGCTCGGGGAGGCTATGAGGATATCCGACATCATCGTCATCTCATCGTGGTGGTATGCAAAATTGACCACAAAATCCAGCTTTCTTATAGCTTCCACGCACATCTCGCCGGAGCCGTTCGCAAGGATTGAGTTGCCGCCAGCGACAATAAGCCCTTTCGGCTCGTAGTCAAACCCCCACTTTTGAGGCCCTTCAACCAGCACCTGGTTGCAGATGGTGTTTGTGCTGTGTCTGTGCGGAAATACACCGTGCAGATCCATATGGGCGGGCGGCCATATGAAGCCGGGCTGGTTGTAGGCGCTTCCCTGGGTTCCCCCGACATGCATTCTGGTTCTGACATCAGCAGGTATGTCTATCGGGATTTGCCAGCGGCCAAGGCCTTTGTGGTACCGGCTGGCTTCACCGCTCGCATTAATAATGCAGTCTCTGGGATCAAAAGCTATGCCGCTTCCGCCCTTTCTGCCGAGAGCAACTCCCTGATGGCCGCCGGGCATATAGAAGTTGCCGATCAGCCCGTTAATAATCTTGGAGATGTTGTCCACAATGGTGCCATCTTCATGGTTGGATATGCCGCGGTTTGTAATAAGGACTGCGGGACGGCAGAGGGTTTCCCAGGTCGAGCCGTCGGTGAATTCGTATTTAAACGTATTGGGGGAGTTTCTGAGGGCGTAAAATGTGAACTCTTCGGCTATCCTTCTTATATCTGCCGGGGGCACTTCACATGCCGGCCCCATCACGTCGGGAGAATACGCAGCCTGTGTATGGTGGGCCTTAAATTTGGCAAAAGACGGTTCTACCGTGATAGGCAGCACGCTGTCGGGGATATCATATGTATCTCTGTTTCCATCCACAACTATATCTACTTTAACGGAAGAACCCTTGGGAATTGTGAATTCGCCGCTCTCAAATTTAACATTGCTGTTGTTGGTAATTTTGTCCCACTCTTTGAGAACGCTGCCTTCCATGACGGTGGTATGGCCGTTTGATCCGCGGAGGTAATGGCCGTTAACCCTTTTCGCCTTGGCGCCTGCCACGGCCATCTCAGGATAGGAGCCGAACGAATGTCCTTTAGTGGCAATGATTGCCTCCGCATCACTGTCGGTAAGGTTTTTGATTATGAGGTAGGGGCCGTTGGTGCGGTCTCTTACGAAATCTTTATCATACCAGTCGTTTTTCAGCATCTCATAGGTCATTCCCATGAGAAAGTAGAAGTCCGCGCCCGGTCTGATAGGTATCCATTCGCCCATGCTGGCCTCGACAGAGCATACGGGGTCGATGGAAACGACTTTCATCGGTTTGCCGAACATATTTTCTTTCATGGTGGCAACCATACCGCGGGCGTCGCCGTTGGCATAGGTGGAGTTAACACCGGCGCCGCGCCCCATTACAATATGGTAGTCACACCATGAGTTGTCGCTGACCATTATACTCGTTGCCTGTATAACGCTTCCTCCGTAGTGGATAGCGCAGAACTGCCCTTTTGTGGTGGTAACGTTCGGCGTGCCGAAAGCGCGGGGAAAACGCGCCTCTGACATAAGGCCGTTCATTGTGAACTCGGACATTCCAAATCCGATGTAGACCAGCATCTCCCTCGGATCGTGATCGCGTATCGCTTTCCACTTGGCGGCGCAGGTGTTGATTGCCTCCTCCCAGGTGATCTCTTCCCACATGGGGTCAACATCCATCCCTTTCACGGGGTTGGTTCGCTTCATAGGGGCTTTAATCCTGTATGGATTGTAGGTGTGCATGATGGTTGATTTTCCTCTGGCGCAAAGAGTGCCTCTGTTGCGTTCGGCATCCGGGTTACCCCTGACACTCACGAGAACCCCGTCTTCAACAGTGGCGATGTTGCTGCATCCGCCGTGCTTGCACATCAGGCACAGCCCTTTGTATTCATTAATTACCGGCTCCGCCTGCGTTGTGGCTGCAAATACATCCTTGTGTTTCAATCCGAATGACGTGCCCAAAGCTCCGGCAACCCCGGTAGCACATACTCCTTTTAAAAAGTTTCTTCTGCTTGTTTTTAATGACATTTCATTCCTCCTGTCTGTTTACAAATGTCCATTACATACAACATACAGCCTTCGCAATCCGGCGGGCTATTCAATGTCCAGTGCCAGCGTGCGGCGCGATGCAGCGGTATATTGCGGGCCTTCCTCCAGTTTTCGTAAATAATTTTACCTAGTAAAATACATTCATGTCATATCCCTCCCGTTTTGTATTATGTGATCGATAGTAAAATAAGTTTGTATAAGTACATGGAACGGATGAAGTTTTTTTGATCAGATAACAGCAGTATTTGAAAAAGTATTGGAAAGCAAATTTATTACACTTCATGCATTCACAATTTTGTAACATTGTTTCACCAAAAAACTTATATGCCGTAAGTTACAATAGTGCTTTAAAAAAAGCAACATTAAATGCTATTTTTTTATATTTTAATATTTATACGCAAAAGTATTTGTGATTTATTAGGCAGTTAAATATATAAAGGGTGGAGGTGTTATAAGAATTTTATAATAAAGTTAAAGTATTTTCTTATTTTTATATGAAATTATGTATAAACCGGGCTTTACTGTTTGCTGGCTTTCTGCTATACAACTGACGATGAACAGCTTAAACAGGGGAATAGTATATGTTCTTCTGGCCCCCTTATTCTGGGGGCTTTCCGGCGTTTTTGCGCAGTTTCTTTTCCGTGACAGGGCTATAACTCCGGAATGGCTTGTTTGCGTGCGCCTGCTCATACCCGGTTTTATACTCCTGCTGTTTGCCGCTCTCAGATCTGTTAACATTTTCGCCATCTGGCTGTTTGATACCGGAAGAATCGCGCTGTTCAGCATATTCGGGATAGCGGCCGCGCAACTGAGTTATTTTATGGCTATAAAAGAATCCAACGCAGCCACTGCCACTGTTCTTCAATATCTCAGCCCTGTTATAGTCGCCGCGGTGATTACCGTAAAGCTGCGCAGGCTGCCTTCCGCTCGTACCGTTGCCGCTATAGTCCTTGCCCTTGCAGGCACATTTTTTATCACAACCCATGGAAACCCGGGGAGCCTGTCCATAAGCGGGGCCGCATTGGCCTGGGGGCTTGGCTCGGCATTTGCCTTTACATTTTATGTGATGTATTCCGTCAATCTTGTCAGGAAATGGAATGGGATGATGGTTATAGGCTGGGGAATGTTTGCCGGCGGAGTTATGCTCAGTCTGTTTATACATCCCTGGAATATTCCGGGTGTCTGGAATGCCGGCACTTTCGCATCAATCGCTTTTGTGGTGTTTTTCGGCGGCCTTATTTCGTATTACTTTTATCTGATGGGTATTCAAAGCACAGGCAGTCAGGCGGGCACGATTCTTTCCTGCACGGAACCGCTTCACTCCGCTTTATTTTCAATAATATTTCTGGGCGTTCATTTTACCGGGATGGACTGGCTGGGGTTGCTGTGCATCATCTCGACAGTTATTATCCTGACAGTCAGGCGATAGTTTTAAGATCGGCGGGTTGACGCACATAAAAATCAGATAATACAGCAGAGCGGTACCGCCCTGGAAAAACGCGGAAAATGGGTCCGGAGTCAGCTGAAGCCCGCCGCCTCAGTCGTATATCAATGTAAATACGCCGCTTTTACCCGCCGGGACATTGTATCTTAGATTCTTCAACCCCATGGAACGTATAAAATCCAACGGGTAGCCGCCTTCGCTATAATCAGTCAGATACACTGAGATATATTTATTTTTGCCGGCGTTTACTCTGCCCTTAACCAGCTCCGTAAACTGACTGTAGTTATTTGCCACCAAACCGTTGTATACGAAATAATTATACTTTGAAGCTGTGGCGGCGGGATATTTGCTTTGTATCCAGATGTGATCAGCCTGCAGGAGGCTGTCGGCGACGTTAAAGTAATCGTAATAAATTACATTTGCGGGAACATTGGACGGGTCGTCAAATGTAACATCAACATTATACCAGTCGCCGCCGATGACTATTTTGTTCCAGGAATGGGGTATTTTACCCGAGGTTCCGTTAACTTTGACGGTTTTAACCTCCGCCATGTTTCCGAGTAAATTCATTGATTTAGTATATCCGTCGCAGACAGCGTTCTTTTCAAGCATCGCTCCGTACGCTTTAAAAGAGTTGGGGTTAGCTTTGGGGTTGCTGACGGCCTTTTTATCGTAAGTAACATTCAGCACCAGGTAGTCGTGAATAGCCAAAACTTTATTAAAGTCGCTCATATTTTTGTCTGTAATTCTTGATAAAACGCTTGTCGCTTCGTTATAAAGTATTTTCTCATTGTCGCTCAATTTTGATTTAAACGATGGATCTCTCCAGGCTTTGAGCACTTTATAGTCATCATTGTAGGTAATCCGGTAAGAAACACTGTATACGCCGTCCTTTTGCATTATCTGGATATAGTAGGCGTTGAAGGAGCCTTCATCCAGATCCGCCGCCTGTGCGGCGTACTGCTGCGGGTTGAACCCGGGGGCGGTAAAAATTGTAAACTGCTCTTCCGCTTTTTCAATATAGCTGTCGAATGCGGCTTTGTAATCTTTATAATTTTGAATGCCGGCAGTCTTGGGCGTTGCGGATGTCGTGGAGGTGTCGATTGGTTTTGTGTCGACAGGTTCCGAATAATAGCTGCCGTTTGAGATAAATTTTTTAAATTCTGCGTTCTGCTGATTTTTGTATGCCTCGAATTCGCTCATAATATCCTGGGCAAAAGCTGAACAGGCCACGGAAAGAAATATCACAAGAAACAGTTTTTTCATCGTTTGCCTCCAATTAAATTAAACATCGGTTTATCCCCGGCGGTATCCCATCCCTTTTTTCGATTCATACACCCTTTCCACAATAAACTCAACAAAAGGTTTATCATGCGTATGGACTTTTTATTCCTGTGATAATTACAGGCACGGAGCTGATTTTGACATAATCGGTCAGGATCGTCTGGTTATGCCGGCTTTTTTTCACATAGGACTCCCAGTAGGGGTAGTTTTTGTTCTGGGACATCCAGCCGTTTTCCGTAAGATATGACCCGGACTGCGGGCGGATAACAATGATTTCTTCGTCCTGCAGCAGCTTCAGGGCGGACATGATGGTTGTGCGGCTGGCATCGTAGCGCGCCATCAATTCACGTACAGTGGGCAACCTGCCCCCCGGTACAATTTTGGAATTCATAATGAATTCCAGTAATTTGTCCGCAATCTGTCTGTATTATATGGAACAAATATGGCGGCGATTTTCATTTGTTACTTCCTGAAAGACACGGCGGAATAATCTACTTTACAGCTTCAAACATACCTGACACAGTTAATATGAAAACGACCAGGAAAAGGCTCCATTGCCCCACCTTGATATAATGGACCGCTTCCGCCTTTGACACAAAAAGCGAAGCAAGCCAGAAAACAAGATAGCCCAGATAAAGAAGTGCCATGAACAGCATAAGGTAAAAGCTGTAAGGAATGGCATTTATGCCCGTTAAAAAAATAAAAATTCCTGATAGAAGCAGATCCGCCGTAACCATTTGGAAGCATCCGCGCCCCATCAGCCAGTTTTGAAAGGGCTTGCTGTCAAATATGCCGAGTTTACGCGGGTTCAGCGCTGCATATTCAATATTGCCGAAAATTGTGTGTATAAGCGTCACTACGAATAAAAAACCGCCTGCTGCGATGAAATATGCATTCATAGCTGCGATCAGCCCTCCGACATAAAATATCGATGTTGCAGCCGGATCATTTCTGTACCACCCAAATTCGGGAAAAGCTGCTGTATGCCTATCAGTGTGGCATATTCCAGCATGGCGGCGTCTTTTGCGTTTTCCGCCTTCATCCCGGCTTCCCTGTATAGATTGATAAGGTAATGAAGCCGGATTTCATCGCTCTTTTCCACTGCCCGGCGTACAGCGGCGTCAAAATACCCCCAGGCGCGAATTGACTGTTCGGCTTTATAGGAAAGGCCGGCCGCAGTTCTGTTTAATGCTTTCCGTTTATCGGCAGTACCTCCGGCTGCTTCCGACTGTTCAATAATTTTCAGAGTGTGCGTTTCCAGCCAATATTCCATGAGGGCGGCGATGTAGCTCTCCATATTTTCAAAATGGTGATAAAATGAACCTTTTGTGACGCCAAGCCTGGTGCAAAGTCCGTCTATGGTGATTTTACCTGGACCGCAGATTTCCAGGACCTGCAGTCCCTCGTTAAACCAGCTTATCTTGTTTATTTTTTTCATGTAATAAAGCTCCTGCGCTTATTATAAAACAGATCAGTGCCGCCAGCATGAAACCCGATGCCAGAATATGAAAGTACCTCTCCGTCAGAGCAAGCACGGCAAACGACACAGGTATATTTACCATCAGCGTCCTTTTATCAGGTCTTTGCACCACAAAGGCACTCAGGCCGTAAACAAACAGCAGAAAGCCCATCGTCAGACTAAATCCATTATAAAGCTGCAATACCGTATGCTCGCCGAAAAAATGGATAACAGCCCCATTCATATCATTCAGCACCTTATTAACAACAGGGTCATTCAAAGGCGCCGCCAAATAGGCCACTGTGTGCAGTATGCCGAGCAACATCCATAAAATTGAAGCTAATGTAATAAACAGTTTACTCATATACAATTAATATACCATACCTTATGGTATGTAAAGTGGAAATTTTTATTTGCCGGATAAATGCGCGCAGTCTATTATTGCTGAGCCCAGGAACGTAATATGACGCATTTAAACAAAGTAGACACCAATTATGACTTAGCCCTTTGTATCTGGAGCATTTCAACATTGAAATGCTCCAGGGCGCTTTTGCGCCGCCCGCGGAGCGAGCGAAGCAGGGTTACCCTGCGAAGCGCCGCGCAGACGCAGGCTCGTACAGCAATGCGGGTTTCCAGCACGAGGATAAAGAGCCGCACAATGTATTCATATTTATACAACATCTCAAAATTAAAATGCCCTAAATGTGCTCTACATGTTTTGAAGTAAAAAAATCCTCTTGATAGCCAAGAGGATTTCTTGCTGAGAGGGAGGGGTTCGAAGGTGGAATTCGGCATCCGTACCCAGAAAATGCCTGTCAGTCCTGAGTTCCATCGGCCGGATAAGGGCGGATATGGACATGGGGCGACCTGAATGACAGGTATTAATGCGGTGGCAGGCCCCGGTGCTGTCAGGGCCGGCTTAACTATTTATTATTTTATTCTTTGCACTCCCGGCAGCCGGTACGACCCGTCCAATATTGAAGTTTCGGCACCATACAGGCGCATTGTCAGATTGAAATTCCCTTTGGGCGCGGGCAGCCAGTTGGATTCCTTATCCTTTCCCGGGTTTTCGTTCTGAATATAAATGTCAATAGAACCGTCTTTATTGGTTTTCAGCCCGTCAGTGGTGCTGCCTATGCTATACCGTTTAAAATCATTTTCAACAAAAAACATATCGTCGCCGAACATATTCAGATTCCAGAAAACAGAGACAGGCGGAATTTGGTCTTTGCCGAAATGAAGAACGTATTTGTTGGCGCCGTTAAGTCGTTTCCCTTCAGTGTCAACCTGCGTGTTGGGGTAAAGAGATTCTTCGGCGACGTTAGCCCCCAGCACCGTTTTAGCCAGTGCCGCTCTGAGGGTTATGTCATATCCGGCCCGGCCATTGCTCATGGTGTATCGCCATCCGTTTACCACTGTTGCGGTATGCAGGTTGGCGTTGTCGATTAATTCCGCCGCCACTGTGGCCGCCCGTGCAAGCCCTTTTTTTGTGGGTTCATCCAGTTTCTGCCACTCAAAACCGTTTGAAGCGCTTAATCCTATCTGGTGAGACAGCATTACGAACGGATCGGAATAATCTGCATTGCGGGGAAGATATAACTTCATGCCGAAACCTAACTGTTCAAAATAGCGGAGGTTTTGCGGGGCCTGCGGGGTGAACATGTATTTTGACGTATCCATTTTAGGAATTTCATAATCCAGCCCCTGTTTCAGGAAAACCGAATACGGCATCAAATGAAAGCCCTGTTGTTCTTTAAGAGCGGCAGGTAAATCCTTGTCGCCGTTTACCGCAATACGAAGACCGATAATAGCCATATTCGTATTTACTTTAATCTGAGTCATGCCCGAAGGTACCGGGCCATTGTAATCAGGACCGGAAACAAAATACAGCCCGGGCGCTTCGCCTTTGTACCCGCCAATATTAAACACCACTTCATCATACATATTGCCAATCTGGACAGTGTACCAGCGCGGAGCCGCAAGTTTGGGAACCCTGATAACCAAAGGCTCGATGCTTAAATCTCCCAGACCGTATCCGTCTATGGTAACATTGTTGGGCGTTACCACGTAGCGGTCGGCTGCGGTTTTCAGCTTGTCAAACTTGCGGAAATAGTTGATATAAACTGCGCCGGTTTTGGCGCCCTCAGAGTTGGTAAATACATAATCATAAAAAGGACGTCCCCATATGGCCGTCTGTACGCCTATTGTATAGGCCTGTTCTTCTTTTGCCTGATCAGATGTCATTTTCGCTTCCGCCGGGTTGGCGGTCACCATTAAAGAAACCAGGAAAGCAAATGCACTTAAAAAACTCAGAATTAAATATCTTTTCCTCATTTCAGCGCCTCCAATAATAAAATATAAAATGTACACATCCGGCCCTGATTGCAATATTTTATTTACTGAAGAAGATGTATTATGCTATATTATACCTATTACTGTTCGAGCCTGACCACCGGTACGCATGAAGGGAATTTTCATACGGCTTCCGGCTGTTATTGACTCAGGTCATACGGTAAGTTTTCCCTGGCTTATGAAACACCATCTTTAAAGCGGCAATCTATGGATATTATTTAGGAGCATACAGTGTGTGCTGAATAATCATCGGAGGAACGATATGAGGAAGGTGCTCTCATCATTGTCTTTGATAGCGATTATGACGATTCTCGCCGCGTGCGGCGGTGGGGGCGGTTCAGGCAGCTCCGGCGGCAACGGTGGTGGTAACGGCGGGGGCAATGGGGACGCCGGGGGCATATGCGACGGTGCCGGCGACGGCACATCCTGCGCGGGCAAAGGCATGATTGAGATAAGCACACTTGCCCAGCTTAAGGATATATCCAATAACCTGTCCGGCTCATACTGCCTTGTGAACGATATTGACACGGAGGGCAGCGATTCCAATCTTTGGACACCCATCGGTACCCAGGCAAACCCGTTTACAGGCACATTTGACGGGAACCTGCATAAAATCGAAAATCTGATTGTATATACCCAATATTCAGGCTTTTTCGGCTTCACAAACAGCGCCACGGTAAAAAATGTGATCATTTCTAATTTTTCAAACTTGCGGACACTAAATGGAACGCTGCTCACACCTATGGAAAGGGTTAGTGGCGCTATGGCGGCCAAAATGACCGGCGGAAGCGCAACAAACGTGTGCATAGAAGGCAGTGTCTTTGCACAGGACTCTAAAAGTAACACAACCGGCGGCGGAGCTGTGGGCATTATGGACGGCGGAACGCTGAGTAAAATAGATGTCCGCGCGTCGGTATCAGTCCTCAGCGATAATGCAAGCATGACATCAATAGGCGGCGGAGTTGTGGGCAAAATGATATCAGGCACCGTAACTGAAAGTTCACACAGCGAAACATCCTTCGGCGTGACCGCCGCAATCGGCAACGCCGCAGGCGCTCTTTCTTATGCCGGCGGGATAGCGGGCTACGTCACAAGCGGCACAATAACAAATGTTTTCAGCGACGTGGCTTTAATCAGCTCCGGGAAGGGCATAGCCGGCGGCATAGTTGGCTATGCGCAAAACCTGAACCTTTCCAGATGCCATGCTCAAACCGCAGTCCTTGCTGTTAACAGTAGCGATGTGGCCGTGGGCACCGCGGGGGGGATTGTGGGCAAAATAGACGCGGGTTCCGTGAGCAAATGCGTCGCCATGAACATGGGCATGCTGGGCAAAGACGGGTTTATGGGGCGGGTGGCGGCTGACAAAGGCGCCGCCGCGTTATCTGATAACTACGGCTCCACAACGATCTTTTATTACAGCTCCGGTTATGTCCACGTGAGCGGCACCTCGGGCAAAGACGGCGGGGATAAGGATCTGCTTGAGGGTGAGCTATCTTTCTTCACAGGCATGCTGGGGTGGGATGCCGCCATGTGGGACTGGACGTCGGACGCATCCAACCGGCATCCGAAATTCGTCTGGCAGGAATTTGAATAACCTGCCAATAACGCCCGCCGGGAATAACCGGCGGGCAATAGTGCGTATCTGCCATTATTTATATGTTAAATCAACTTAACCCCGATTTTAATGTTACTGAATTCAGTAACATTCAGCCTGTCCATAAAGTCGAGCGAAACTCGACTTTATGGACAGGCTGGGCATTCGGTTTCTGTTGAAAGGGGCTTTACAGACATCCTGACAATGTATAAGAAAACGAACTCGTAATTTTACAAAAGCCGGAACCAGATAAACATTGCCGGCCATTACTTCAATAATTTATTTACTTTCTCAATCACCTTCGGATCGGTTTCCTCGTTTATTTCAAAAGTAATAATGCGGGTTTTATAATCAAAAATAGCTTTTATAGCGTAATATTTGCCTTTTTCAAAATTGCCGTTTACATACGCCGTGTCGAAGCTGTCAAATTTTGAATTGGCAAAAATGACGCCGACCCTGTGGGGCCCCGGCTGTATAGGAAATACGTCCATCCTTTCCTGCATGAGATTGCCCATACTCGACACCCTTTTTTCGCCGTCCAGTTCCACCAGCCTGACACCGTCGTCGGTAATCAGTACGCTGTTAGTCTCCATTGAAACGTCACCGCTGGTGAAATCTTTAATAACAGTGGCGCAGCCTGAAAGAGCAATCATAAAAACGATGGAAATAAAGATTACAGACAATCTGATATTCATAACCCCCCCCAATATAACGACAAACTTTAACATCATCCAATATCTTTTTCAATAGCCGTTTGTCAAAACCTCCCTTAATGCGCAAGCGTCCTTCCCGGTCAAACATTTTATTTAATATTTTTGATATATGAGCGCCGACACTCTCTATTCCGGCGTCAGTTCATTTTTTTTAAAACACTAAAGCGCATTTGCATGGGGCGTCAAAAAAGCTCTCAAATTCAGCAAATTTAAAATTTTTTGTGGTACGAATAAACAAACTTACAGCTCAGACCGCAGCCTTTTTTAGATGGTGGATTCGAAACGTAGGATTTGGGTTCTGCGCCCCAGAAAAGGCTTGTCAATGCTGAATTATAGAGGACAGATAATGGCAAATATGGACATGGGGGAACGACCTTTTAAAAAACTATCGCAATAAGCATTTTGCCAGTTTGTTGTTAATCTACTGTTCCAATATTTTGGTTACATATGGCTCGATTATTGAAAAATCATAGTTTTCTGCACATTCTGTGTCCTCTAGTATACACCATACTATTAATTCGCAATATTGTTTTCCTGTGATTTGTGTACCAGCTTCAACTGAAACATAATGCAACTCACTATCAAAACCAACTTTGGCAATTTCGTTAATATGCTGCGTATTATTTTTTTTATTTATATCTATGTATTGCGATTTTGTTATACCAATACTTTTTGCTTTTTGAATAGTTTTTTGTGCTAATGTTGCATTTATTTTTGAATATTCATTCAATAATGGCGTTATGTCTACTCCGTATTGTTTGCAAATATTGTAGTATCCTTCATAATAATACATTTCCATTCCCCAGAATCTGCCCACAGCCGCCGCTATTTTTTTGTTTTCGGGAATATTTGGATCAGAAAGCATTTTATTACGTTCTTCCGAAAAATGATCTTCTGCAGCCTCAAGACCCATTTCGTTTTGCTTCTGCTTAAATTCAGACATTCTTTGGTCACTACGTTGTTTCATAGAATCAGTTTTGTAATCTTGATAATTAAGCCATACACCTATTGTCAAAACACCCAAAACAATGCCAATGATCGGTATTTTCCCTTTATATTTTAAAATAAAAGCAATGATGGCAAACAAAATAGCGGGAATGGCAAATACTATTCTTAAATCTTCTACCCAGGCACAAAAACCGGCAATACCCATGAAAAGCGATGCGTATGCAAAAACGGAAGCAACAGTACGTTTAGAATTTGGATTACTCACAGATAGTCCCCTATGATTTATTTACTATATTTAAACACATCAATTTTACATTGATTTAGATCCCAGCAATCTTCCCATCTCTTTCTCCGATTCATACACTCTTTCCGCGATAAATTCCAAAAATGGGTTATCGTCCATATGGGCTTTTTCGAGTAAAGATATATATTCCTGCCTCAGTACCGGCGGGATTATCGCCGGAATATAGCCGTGCCGGATAAGTATGGTGTTCATTATAAGCCGGGCGGTGCGTCCGTTACGGCGGCGAAGGTGTAAATCCATCCGTTTCAGGGTTTATATCCCTGGAATTGCCGTTCA
>JAVBTI010000090.1:0-7113 GCA_031556255.1 Deferribacterales bacterium
GGGGAAGACGCTCAATACTCTTTTCTCTTTTTTGGGGAATTTCAGCATGCGTGCCGGGTTCTCTTCCACGGCATGTTTTTTGTAAAGATAGTTGTAAAAAGAGCGGATGGCGGCGAGTTTTCGTTCAATACTGCTTTTAGCCAGCCCGCGCTCGTAAAGGTGAGCTATAAAACCCCGCAGCAGAAAATAATCCGTGCCTTCGACTGTCGTAATCCTCTCGTTCTCCACATATGACGCCAGTTCGGCAAGGTCCTCGGAATAGGCCTTTATTGTGAGCGCGGAAGCGTTGCGCTCCAGTGTCAGGAATTGCAGAAAATTGTCAACAGCGGTGGAGAGATCCATCCTATACCTGCTTATAATGTTCCAGCGCCCTTTCGCTATACAGCGCCTTGCGGGCACTTTTTTTACGCACCTTTTGCGCCAGGGCCGGCAACATACCGAAATGGAAATCTCCGGGAGTGTACTCCGCGCCGAACTCGCCGCGGGTATGTCTTTGCAGCGCCCCAAAGGCCGTTTCCGGGTGGAATGCCACGGCAGGCTGCCCCTTAGAGGCCGCTTCAACCTGCATGGCCGCGGTAATCCCCGATGCCATGGATTCCAGGTATCCTTCCACGCCGGTTATCTGCCCCGCCATATAAACGCCGGGCGCCTCTTTCAGCGAAAGGTCGGTGTTCAGGCAGTCCGGGGCGTTCACATATGTGTTACGGTGTATTGTGCCGTAGCGAAGAAACTCCGCGTTATCAAGCCCCGGTATCAGCCGCAATACAGTCTTTTGCGCGGGTATAGTCATTTTTGTCTGAAACCCAACTATATTATACGCTGTGCGGTCTTTATTCTCAAGCCTTAACTGTACGACGGCGTAAGGTATCTCCCCTGTGGCGGGGTCTGGCAGCCCCACCGGGCGCATGGGGCCGAACAGTAATGTCTGGATACCTCTTGCGGCCATAACTTCAACAGGCATGCATCTTTCAAAAACTTTTGCATCCTCAAAGCCGTGTGGTTGGACTATGTCGGCGGACATCAGCGCTTTATAGAAAATATCGAACTGCTCCCGGCACATGGGGAGGTTGAAGTAGTCGTCACCCCCTTTGCCGTATCTGCCCGCAAACCAGCCTTTTGATATATCCACGCTGTCTGCGGATATAACGGGAGATATGGCGTCTACGAAATGCAGCGCCTCTTTTGCGATACCCATGACGGCTTCGGATATTTTATCAGATGCAAGGGGGCCGCAGGCAAGTATCACAGGTCGTTCCGCGGGTATTGCGGTGACCTCTTCACGTTTTATAACGATGTTGGGATGGGATGACAGGCGGGCGGTGGTTTTTGCGGCGAAAAGCTCTCTGTCTACCGCCAGAGCCGCCCCCGCGGGCACACGGCATTCTTCCGCAATCTGCATGAGCAGGCTTCCGTTCAGCCGCAGTTCCGCTTTCAGCAGTCCGGCGGCGGTATCCATGCTGTCAGATTTGAGAGAGTTGGAGCACACGAGCTCCGCCAGGTCCTCACCGGTATGGGCGGGAGTTGTTCGGTGGGGGCGCATTTCGTAAAGCATGATATGGAACCCCCTGTTTGCGAGGTACCATGCAGCCTCTGTGCCGGCCAGCCCGCCTCCTGCGACAATTATTCTATTTATAGCCAATTATTTACCTTTTTTTGGGCCGCTTTTCAGGGGCGTTTTTTTTGCAGGCGCCTTTTTAGCCGGGCTTTTTTTTGGTGCTGCTGGGGTGTCGCCGTCTTTGGCCGTTTTCATACTTTTTGTGTTTTTACATTCCGGGTAGCCGCTGCACGCCAGGAAGGGGCCCCGGAAACTTTTCCTGACAATCATGGGGCGGCCGCATTTTTCGCATGTTCCCATTGTCTCCGGCGCGGCTTTGGGCTTCATCACAAGATTGCCCTGATCGTCTGCCTGGATGTTGGCGGTGAATTTGCATGCCGGGTATGTGGAACAGGCGGCGAAAAGCCCATTCCTTCCGGATTTCAGCACTACGTCGCCTTTGCCGCACTCGGGGCACTTCTGCCCGAGTGTTTCCCCTGCGTTCAGCACACGTATTGTGCCGTCTTTCAGTCTGATGAAGTTCTTTATATTTTTGCAGTCAGGATACCCGCGGCAGGCAAGCATTTCGCCATAACGGCTTTTTTTGATCACCAGTTCTGAGCCGCATTTTTCACAGGTCAGCCCTGTAGATTCGGGGCCGGAGCGCGCCACGAAACGCAGCTTGCCGTTCTCATCCCTTTCAAAGTCGGTTGTGAACGCGCATTCCGGGTAGCCGGTGCAGGCGACAAAGGCACCGTTCTTGCCGTATTTAATGGTCAGGTCTTTGCCGCATTCAGGGCACTTGTCGTCTATGCGGAGATCAATACTCAGCTTTTTTGTAGCTTTTTCAAGCTCTCCGGAAAAATCTTTGTAAAAATCATTCAGTATTTTCAGCCATTTGGTGTCGCCGGACTCGATCCTGTCAAGCCCTTCTTCCATGGTGGCGGTGAACTTCAGGTCGAAGATCCTGGGAAAGTTTTGCACAAGCAATTTGGAAACTATACGCCCCAGTTCTGTCGGATACATGCGCTTTTCTTTTATCTCAACATATTGTCTGTCGGTGATAGTGGAGATGATGGACGCGTAAGTGGATGGCCTGCCAATCCCTTGCTGTTCAAGAGCCCTCACGAGGCTGGCCTCCGTGAATCGCGGAGGCGGCTGTGTGAAATGCTGCTTTTTTTCATAATCATCGGGTTTCGGAAGCGGTTTTATGCCATTTTCCTTACTAACGTTCAGGAACGCCGGGTTGTCCTCCGCCTTGGCGTCTTCGTCTGCCGCTTCGGTATAAAGAACCGTGTAACCGGCAAACTTCATAACCCTGCCGGAGGCGCGGAAGAGATAGGCGTCCCTGCCCGCCGTTCCGTTTATCAGCACGGTGGTCTGTTCATATTGCGCGTCCGCCATCTGGCTGGCTATAAACCGTTCCCAGACAAGTTTATACAGCCTGAACTGATCTGGGGAGAGGTACTGTTTTACCTTGTCCGGCGTGCGTGTGATATCGGTGGGGCGGATCGCCTCATGGGCGTCCTGTACGTTGGTTTTGCCCGATGTTTTCGCTTTTTTCGGTATTCCCCCGCCGAGGTAGTCATCGCCATAGGTGGTTTTTATATATTTTGCCGCCGCGGCCGCCGCTTCGGGCGCGATGCGGATGGAGTCGGTACGCATATAGGTGATGAGGCCCGCCGGGCCGTCCTGCCCCAGTTCCACCCCTTCGTAAAGCTGCTGCGCGGTGCGCATGACTTTCTGTGCGGTGAAGCCGAGCTTGCGTATACCCTCCTGCTGGAGACGGGCGGTTATGAACGGCACGGGGGCCGCGCTTTTTACGTTTTTCTTCTCCACATCTTCAACGGCGAATTTGGCATTTTCAAGAGCGCTTATAACCTTCACCGCGTCAGATTCGGTTTTAAGGTCGATTTTCTTTCCGTTCTTTTTATCCAGGGCGGCTTTTACAACTCCGATCGCTTTGAGCCCTTCGTATACTTCGAAGTTTCCGTCCAGCGACCACCACTCCACGGGGACAAACTTTTCAATCTCGTCTTCCCGTTCGCACACCATGCGCAGGGCCACAGTTTGCACGCGCCCCGCGGATAACCCGTATTTAAGCGGGCGCCACAGAAGAGGGCTGACCTGATATCCCACCAGCCTGTCCAGTATGCGCCTTGATTGCTGGGCATCCACACGGTTTATATTTATTTCGCCGGGATGGGATATGCCGTCCAATATCCCCTGCTTGGTTATTTCGTTGAACTGTATGCGCTTGATAGGCTTTTTTTTGCCCTTTATCTGTTCCTGGATATGCCATGCTATGGCCTCGCCTTCCCGGTCCGGGTCGGAGGCGAGATATACGATATCGGCATCAGCAGCGGCTTTTTTTAATTTGGATACGACTTTTTCTTTCCCTTCGATGACTTGATAGGTCGGGGTGAAATCGTTCTGTATATCAACGCCCAGCTCTTTTTCGGGGAGGTCCATGATATGCCCTACGCTGGAAAGCACTTCGTAACCTTTGCCCAGGTAGCTCTCTATCGTTTTGGCCTTGGCCGGTGATTCAACTATAACAAGACTTTTAGACATAATCGTTCCCTGCGGTATTTTTTATCCGCATATGATAAGTTAATGTTAAGGAATAAGAAAAGTTAATTGCATTGTCAAGGGTATCCATGCAAAAACCGCTCGCAGTGCGGATAATTGATGGCATGCCGGGTTATTCTTCCGGATATGCAGAACTTTCCATTATCATTGCGCCGTTGATCAAGTGGCGGCATATCTTCCGTCGTTTGTTTTTTTAATATGCCCCTCAAGCTCCATGGAAAAAAGGACGGCAGTGAGTTTAGGATAATCTATCCCTGTACGCATTACAAGTTCGTCAACCGTCAAAGGCTCAATGCTGATTTCATTCCATACATTTTCTTTTTCCGGCGTGTCGAACACCGCCTTTTTTTCATTCTCCTTTATCTGCCCGAACTGCACAAGGTGGGAATATTCCTGAATTATATCGATGTGGGATTCGGTGAGGATCGCGCCGTTGCGTATCAAGCCGTTTGTGGCGTTGTTGGCGGCGAGCGGTGATACGGGCACGGCGAAGAGGTCACGCCCCTGCTCCAGCGCCAGCCGGCCGGTAATAAGTGATCCGCTTCTTTTGGACGCCTCTACAATGACAACCCCCAGGCTCAGTCCGCTGATGATGCGGTTGCGCTTGGGGAAATTATAGTTGTTGGGTTCTTCATCAAGGCTGTATTCTGAAACGACACACCCTTTGCGGCAAATCCTGTCGATATATTTTATATGCTGCTTGGGATAGATATTTTTGAGGCCGCTTCCGAGCACCGCCGCTGTGGCCCCGTCGGCGTCCAGGGCGCCAAGGTGCGCGCTTAAATCCACTCCGTAAGCAAGTCCGCTTATTATTGTGAACCCGCACCCGGCCAGGCCGTTTGCCAGCTTAAATGCCACATCCTCCCCGTTTCGGCTCACCTTGCGGGCGCCTACCAGCGCTATGCACATTTCGTTCATGCACTCCGTGTTGCCGAGGGTGTATAAAAACAGGGGAGGGTCGTAGGTCTCTTTGAGGGCTGCGGGGTATTCGCCGCTTTCCATCAGCAGCAGCTTTCCGCCGATCTTTTCCATCTCCTTAAGCTCATTTTCAGCGAAAGAGGTGTCGGCATCCACGACCGCGCCGGCGGCGGCGAGGTCAAAGCCCATGTGAACAAGTTCTTCAAAGGGCATATCCAGAACACCGTCCAGCGTACCGCGGGTACGCACAATTTCCCGGAGCGTCAGTTCGGAAACTCCGCTCAGGTTGCGCAGTGTAATTGTGGCGATTTGCAGATCCTTTATATTATTGCTCAAATATCTGCGTCCCCTCGGGCAATGGTTTTTGGAATACTGAAGGGTCTAGCGGCTGATCTTGCTTTACATTTGAAAATTTGATTGTTACGGTATTGCCTGCGTCATCTTTCGAGTAAACACGCTCAATAGTGTTTTTATTCATAGTGATCACTATGTTTTCCAGTCCCAGTTTGGATTTGGGAACCAATGTCACGGTATTTCCCTTTTCTGTTATGCTGAACTGGTCTTTCACTTTGGAACTGTCCAGGAAAATTCCCAGAAGGAGACCGGTGGCGTCAGAACTGTTTTTGCTGTTGACTTTCATCCTTATTAATTGTTTTAAGGATTCGCTGTAATGTGTGACTTTTTCCGGTTCCAGCAGGTAGTATTCGGTGGGGGATTCATAGTCCCAGAGGGCCTTTTCCGGCCGCTGTATATATACCTTCCCTTTATGGGTGAAGTTATCCAGCCCCGGGTAGTAGTTTTCCTGCATAAACTCCGCAGACAGGGTTTTCAGTTTAAGAAAAGCGTCCAATTGAGGCGTGGTACTGCTGTCCGGCGCGGCAAAAGCCGCTCCGGTTAAAAACACGGACAGGATTATTAATATGAATGGTTTACGCATGTATGAACCCGTTATGCCATTTTAGCGATGACGGAGACTCCGGCGGTGACTTTATCGCCCAGCAAGGCTTCGACAGCCACATTTTCCGGCAAGTAGTGATCCACGCGTGAGGAGAACTTGATCATGCCGATCCTGTCGCCCTTGGCAACTGAATCACCTTTTTCCACATAGGAAACCGTGCGTCTGGCCACAAGCCCGGCTACCTGTACCGCGACTATCTCACCGTAGGGAGTATCTATATGAATCTCATTACGCTCGTTCTGTGTGGATGCTTCCGCTTTTGCCGCGTTGACAAAGCCGCCTTCGATGTGGCGCACATACGCAATCGTGCCGCCATATGGGGCGCGATTCACGTGGACACTGAAAATGTTCATAAATACGCTGATTTTTTTGTATTTGCGGCCGTTCAGAAAGGCTTCTGAAATCTCCACCACTTTGCCGTCCGCCGCGGAAACCACCACATCTTCATCAGCGGGGGTAATTCTTGTCGGATCTCTGAAAAACCAGAGCATCAGCGCGAGCAGAAGCACAAGTATCAAAACCAACAAGGTTTTCGGCAGGAAAATGGATATGATCAACGCCAGTGCCGACGCTATTATGAACGGATATCCCTCTTTCGCGAACATACTTTTATCTCCTTAACACAATATACACATTTCCTTTACGATAGTCAGATTACGTGCCGATTGCAAGTAAAAGTATGCCGGGACACGAAAAAGACAGGCCGTTTGGCCTGCCTTTTATATACTATTGTGTGTAGTAACGCTATTTCTTAGCGGGTGCTGACGCTGTGGTTGATGACAGCTTTTCGTTGATCGCCTTGTCAAGCGCATCTATGGCGCCCTGGGATATGGTGATAGACTGCGTCAGGCTCTCGCGTGCCAGCTCAGGGTTGTGGAAGCCGTCGGAGTTTTCCGCCGTCCAGTATTCCCAAAGGATATGGGCTTTTGTATGCGCCAGTCTCGCATCCTGCAATACTTTAGGATCAACACCCACTACTTTCGCCTCTTCAACTTTGTCTATAAGGGTGGAAAGCCAGAACTCGGCCTTGCGCATGCGGCCTTTGGTATAGACTTTAACGGAATCAATCACGTACACGCCCTGCTCTTCCGTCCATTTGGGGTGGCAGTTG
>JAVBTI010000036.1:0-3134 GCA_031556255.1 Deferribacterales bacterium
TCACTACGACCTGCACAAACGCTGCCTCATCTGCGATATTATTGACGGGGAGCGGGCAGGCAAAAGCCGCGTGGTCTTTGAGAACAGCGATTTCATAGCGCTCTGCCCCTACGCCGCCGCAGCGCCGTTCGAAGTGCGAATCTACCCGAAAGCGCACAGTCACGATTTCACAGGCATCACCGACGCCATGCTGCTGCACCTCGGGGACATCATGTCAGAATGTTTCAGGCGGCTGGGAAAAATACTGGACGAGCCTGATTTCCAAATGCTCCTGCACACCTCTCCGGCGCCGTCCGCTCTGGCGGCTGAACCTGCCTACGCGAAAATAGCCTTGCATTACCATTGGAATATAGAAATCTCACCGAAAATCTCCCGCCTGGGCGGCGCGGAGAGGGACGGAAGCTTTTTTGTAAACACGGTGCTGCCGGAAGAGTCGGCTGAACTTCTGAGAGAGGTACAGTTATGAAGATTGCACAGATTACTCCTGAAATTTATCCACACAGTGCGCCCGACAGGCGCGGGTATAACCAGCTTGGAGGGGATATATTCGCCCTTTCGGTGAACCTGGCGAAGCTCGGACACGAGGTTTCCGTATTGTCACCCCTTTACGGCATCATAGACCGGACTGTGCATCCACTCAAAAAAACCGGGCGCAAAACCTGGGTCAATGTGCATGATACTGTTATGGAATTCGAGATATATGAAGGTACTGCGGGGGGGGTGACATTTTACTTCTTCGCCAACAGCACACTGTTCGATCGCCGGGGGGTATACGGCTACGGCGGCACTGATTTTGCCGATAATGACCTACGTTTCGGCGCATTCTGTCAGGCCTGCCTGAACTATATATCTACTTTCGCCCCGGATACACAGATACTGCATTCACACAACTGGTCAACCGCGCTGGTCGCGGTCTATAAAAGTGCCCGCTACCCGTCCATGCCGTGGGAAACAGTGCTCACCATACACAACCTTTCCGAACAGGGGATTTTCAACAGGTTCAGCATGGAGGCGCTCGGCCTGCCGTGGGACATGTATACGATGGAACGCCTCGAATTTTACGACAATATAAATATCCTCAAAGGGGGCATAGTATACGCCGATGCGGTGGTGGCGCTGAACGCATTGCACGCGGAATCGTTTCTTATGCACGATACCGGGTTCGGGCTGGACGGGGTTTTTCGCCGCTACCAGCATAAGCTCACAAGCATTCCCAACGGCATAGACTGTAAATACTGGAACCCGGCCACCGACGACAGGCTGGAGCAGCGCTACGATTTCCACGACCTAGCCAGGCGCAAAACCAACAAGGATAAGTTTTGTGCCCGGTACGGCCTGGATTGTGATAAGCCCCTTTTCTGTGTCATAAGCCGCTACGTTTCCAAAGAGGGTATAGATATCGTTTTACATGTGCTCCCATCGCTGATGAGAAATAACATAAATCTTTTTCTCTACGGCCGGGGCGAGGAGTCCCATGTAAACAAGCTGTTCGACCAGCAGAAACTGTACCAAAACATGCGCGTGGTGGCGGATACGGATCCGTCCGTGTTCCACAACATCCTCGCGGCAGCGGATTTCATAATCATCCCGTATATAAACCCGTCGATGGGAAAAGAACGCAGGCTGGCCATGCGCTACGGGGCGATCCCGCTTGTACGGGGCTATGGCAACGCCGGCGAAGACACCACGAGGACATCCAAAGACGACATAATACGATTCAAGCATTACTCCATTGAAGATCTCTATGAAGTAGTACAAAATGCCATAAAATTATACTATGATAGAAATGAGAAAGACCGGTACATAACAGAGATCATGCAGCACGACAATTCGTGGGAATTCACCGCCAAAGAGCATGAGGCGCTTTATTACAGCTTGATAAATCCCGCGCAGACGATTTAAAATAACAACGGAAGTTTGGGGGTATATAATATGAATCTCAACAAAATGACTAAAAAAGAGCTGCTGGCGCTGGCCAAAACACACGACATCAAACGGCGCACCCTTATGGACAAAGAGGAGCTTACCAGGGCAATCAATGCGGTCATGAAAAAATCAGGGGTAAAAACGCTCAGGAAAAAAGCTCCCGAAAAAGGGTATGAGGCGGCAGCCGCGCCGAAGCCGCAAGCCAAATCCAAGGCAAAAGCCGTTATTCCGGACTATTATGAGGCACCATATTACGATCAGGACACCCTCTTTTTCCTCCCGGTCGACCCCGGTTCGGAATATGCTTACTGGGAAGTGTCCGCCGGCACACAGGAGCGGTTGAAGAAAGAGCTGGGGGTAAAGAAATGCAGTTTTGAACTGCGCGTACACTGCAACGACGGCGGAGACATCCGACAGCTTGCCCATCAGCCGGTGGACTCCCGGGGGGACTGGTATTTCGGGCTTTGGGCACCGCTGAAAACCCTGTGGGCGGAGCTGGGCGTATGGGATAAAAACGGCCACTTCCGCACCTTGATGAAATCGATCCCCGTGGTGATGCCCTCCGACATAGTATCAAGCAATATCGATATGAAATGGATGACTGTGGCAGACAACTGGGAGAGTATCTATAAACTTTCAGGGGTGGACGAAACCAGGTATAAAGGAGGGGCATCAATGCCTGATCATATAGTAAGAAGGGTGAGAGATTTTATCAACTCATCAGGTAATCAGAGGAGTGAGCGCTCATGAACGGCTTTTGGACCTTAGTGCTTCATTCCCATCTGCCGTATGTACATCACCCCGGCTACGATTATTTTCTTGAGGAGCACTGGCTTTTCGAGGCGATCTCGGAAACGTACATCCCGCTGCTGATGACTTTAAAAGAACTGGAGCGGGAGAACGTGTATACGCGCATAACCACCTCCGTAACCCCGCCGCTGGCGGAGATGCTGGATAACGACGACCTGAACCGCAAATACCTGAACTATCTGGACAAGCTTATAGATCTGGCGGACAAAGAGAAAGAACGCACACAAAATGACAAGAATTTCTCACCGCTGGCTAATATGTACGACGAACGGTTCCGCAAGATAAAATCGTTCCTGCAAAACGACCTGAAAGGACGCGTACTGAACGGGTACCGTGAATTTCAGGACAAGGGGATGCTTTGCATCATCACCTGCGGTGCTCCCCACGGTTTCTTCCCG
>JAVBTI010000102.1:0-3656 GCA_031556255.1 Deferribacterales bacterium
GCATGTCGCCTATTACTTCCATACCGCCTTCTGCCGTCTGCAGGTACGATATCGCGTCCTGGGCGTTCATGCTTGCCTTCGCCAGGCCCCGGATCTGACCGCGCAACTTCTCGGATATCGCGAGCCCTGATGCGTCGTCCGCAGCATGGTTTATACGCAGGCCGGATGACAGGCGCTCGATCGATTTCGCAAGGGAGTTGTTTGCTGTGGTCAGGTTGTTCTGGGCTACTATGGAATAATTATTTGTATAAATATCTAACATACTTACCTCCGTGTAAGTTATCCAGCGGTTTTTTTGGCATCCTTGCCGTCCCGCCTGGTTGTATTCAAATACCGGACGCACATAAATAAGCACATCCCGATCGAGATACTGGGCGGAATACACACCTGCGTTACGTCATTGCGGCCTATGAGCCGCAATCCAGTATTCATTAATAGGGAAAACCCTTATCATTTCGTACTGGATCCCGGGTCAAGCCCGGGGGACGGAGGTTATTAGTCATTCCGTCAGATCACGATCACTCCCTTAATTCAACTGCAGATCGGTACTGGCTACCTAACCCGTCAATAATACATTAGTTACGTCATTGTGGTTATAGCTCCACCCCGCTTTGACCTTTCTCTGCGTACCCCTCCTGATGAATTTTTATTTACAGCATTATTCTTAAGCACACGCTTGCACGGGCGCGCGCAATCTATCAAAACAAAAAAGGCCGGCATGATCGTATCCGATCAGCCGGCCTGATTATCTCAACACCGCTTATCCACTATCCCCGCATGGATTCCGTCTTCAAGGGAATGACGCAGGAGAAAATAAAAAAAGGCCGGTATCCCTTACGGGAAACCGGCCTGATTAACTCAATACCGTTCTTCGTTCAAATATGAAAGACGTTCTGTCTTTCAGAGACTTTATCGGTCAAATAAAAAAAAACTTTAGCAAATATTTCAACATCAATAAATTCTTCATCATTCCGGGCTTGTCCCGGAATCCGGAATAAAACAGGTGTGCCCGCGGCACCCTCCGGATCGCGTCCACAAACGAGTACCGGGATAACGGAAGCGCCTTATTCTCCCAGTTCACTGAGACGACCGTCATAATATGCCGACTGTTTTTCATAGTCAACTGTTTTATCGTTTAGTTTCGCATAAAGCCCGTCTATCGCATGCTGAGTTTCCGCCAGTTTAGTGCCCAGATCCAGCAGTAATCTCCCATCCCGCGCCGCCGTCGCCGCCTCGATCTGCCTGTGCAGTTCCGCCAGCGATTCCTCCCGGGCGATAATCTCCGCCTCCGCCGACTCCATATCCGCGGCAAGCGGCTTCAGCGCCCGCCCCTTTTCGGCGATCAGCTCCGCCCGCATTTTCCTTTGCTCCTTCCGGTCGGACTTCTGCGCGGATTTATTCCGTTTACCGGAGTCTTCCTCCTCCCAGCCCACTTTCTCAAGGAACTCAGCATAAGTGCCCTCGAAAAAGAATGGCCTCTCCCCCTGGAACACCACCAGCCTGTTTGCCAGCGTGTGCAGGAACGCCTCATTGTGGGTGATAAGCGCCACCGCGCCGGGGTATTCGTTCAGTGCATCCAGAAGCGAATCCGAGGCATCCATATCCAGATGGTTGGTAGGCTCGTCAAGAAGCAGATAGCTGCAAGGCTTGGCAAGGATCTTCCCCAGCATCACCCGGCACTTCTCCCCGCCGGAAAGGATCTTCATCTTCTTCAGCGCGTCGTCGCCGGAAAAAAGCATGGAGGCGCAGATGCTCCTGACCGCAGTGCGATCGAGCTGGTAATCCCCCGCCTGCGCAACCTCTTCCTCCACAGTGGCCTCCGATTGAAGCGACTGGATGTTCGCCTGCTCCAGATAGCCGCCCGCGGAGTTGTTGTGCCCCATGACCGTTCCGGCCGACGGCGGCAGCTTTCCCGCGAGCACCCGCAGCAGGGTGGATTTCCCCGCCCCGTTGCGGCCGATAATGCAGAGCCTGTCCCCCTTATTGAGGGCAAATGAAAGATCTGTGAAAAGGAAATTGCCGCCGGGATAGGCGAACGATATTTTGTCCGCATGCAGCACCGTTTCCGAAGTTATATCTTTATATCTGAATGAAAATTCCAGCTCGGAGAGCGCCTCAAGACGGTCTTTTTTCTCCATTTTCGCGAGGGTTTTCACCCTTGACTGCACAAGCCCGCCCAAACGTGCCTTGGCGCGGAATCGGGTGATGAACTGTTCCATGTCCCTGCGCTTCGCCTCATCATTCAGGCGCGTCTTTTCGTAAATCTCCTCGTCCTGCGCTATCTGGGAGTAATATTTTTCCGTATTCCCCTCAATCTTGCGCACCTTCTGGCGGTGTATCCCGACTATATGCGTCGCCACGCTGTCCATAAAGGAGCGGTCGTGGGTGACAAACATTAATTCACCCTTCCATTGCAGTAAAAAATTTTTCAGCCATCGCACGGATAATATATCAAGGTGGTTTGTAGGTTCGTCCAGCAGCAAAAGGTTCGGTTCACTGATCAAAAGTTTGGCGAGATTCAGGCGCACCTGAAACCCGCCCGAAAGCTTGTCCGGCGAAAGCTGAAGCATCTCCGCGGTAAATCCCAGACCGGACAGAATCTTTTCCGCAAGATAGGGGGAATCTTTTAACTCCCGTGGCAGCGCTGAAACCGCCTCGTCCCGGACAGTGGGCATGGTGAAACTGAATTGCTGGGTGAGGTAGCCTATGCGGTAATCCCGGGGGGTAATGATCTCCCCTGAATCCTGCGAATCCAGCCCCGCCGTAATATTCAGCAGGGTGGTTTTGCCGTGGCCGTTCCTGCCCACAAGGCCGATGCGTTCTTTCGTGCCCAGGGTCAGCGTCACGCCGTCGAAAAGAGTCCTGGTCCCATAGCTTTTGGACAGATTGCGAAAACTCAGCATATTACTTCGCAGCACTCTCCGGCATAGTTGTCGCGGAGCCCTCCGGCTGAACTATGGCGGAAACAGGCGTTTTATTTATATCCGCGGGCACCCATCTGCCCTGCTCTATGAGGGTTTTCACAATCTGCTGGCGGGCTATAAGCTCTTTAGCCATCTCTGCGCGTTTGTCCTTGTCCTTAAATGAGCTTGAGAGGACCAGATCGTCCGCGATCCTTACCCAACCGACATCCTCTATATATCCCGACCTTCCGCCCTCGTTGATCATCGCCGAACGGGGGCTGTCGGCAAACACCGATTTGCCGAAAACAGCCGCCTCAGTCTTAATTCCGGACAGATCCAGAATCGTAGGCAGGAGGTCGATATGGCTCGTCACATTGTCATAAACCCCGGGAGGAACTATCCCCGGAGCGTATATCAGAAGCGGCACGCGGTAATCGTTCGGGAACATCTGCTTCTCAAACTTACCCAGACAATGGTCGGCGGTGATAATGAATATCGTATCCTTAAACCACGGCTCTTTTCGTGCCCTGTCCATGAAAGCGCCCAGGCTGTAATCGGAATAATAAAGAGTGTTGAGAAAGCTGGCCTCGTCATTTTTAGAGGTACTTTTATACTTGTCGAACGGCGGCTGAAGTTCCGCGAAAGGTACGTGGGTTGTGCCCGTAAAAAGCAGCGTCAGAAACTTTTTATCCGTTTTATCCAGCAGACTGTTCAGGTAATCCATCGTTTCATAATCCCAGCCGAACACAGCCG
>JAVBTI010000033.1:0-2875 GCA_031556255.1 Deferribacterales bacterium
AGCGCCGGAAGTTATATCGGGTATAACGAAAGTCTGGCGCATCTGATCGAGGCCGGAAGCGATTTTTTTGTAATGCCGTCGATATATGAGCCTTGCGGGCTGAACCAGATGTATTCGCATATGTACGGCACGCTCCCGGTGGTGCGCGCGGTGGGCGGGCTTAACGACACCGTCGTCCAGTATGATGAGCGCACGGGCGCGGGAAACGGCTTTAAATTCAGCGATATTTCGCCGCATGCCCTTTATTATACAATAGGATGGGCCGTGTCCACGTACTATGACAGACGCGGCCATGTGCTGCAAATGGTTAAAGACGCCATGCGCGGGGATTATTCCTGGGAGAAATCGGCAAAAAGATACTATTCACTATATACAATGTAGACGGCGTACTTGCCTTGACTTAAACATCCGGATGCTTTATTTTACTTAGACACATCGACAGGAGGGATTTTATGACAATTAAGCGTAAGGTTTATGTGGCGATGGTTTTTTTGATTGTTGTATCCATTGCGGCGGCATTATTTATTTACATGAATGTGAGAAGTTTGAAAAACGCCGACCAGGCTCTTTATGAATCGGTTACCGACACATTGGGCCTGAGCGAATTTGTGGCCGCCCAGAATAAATTATATGTCGAAATCAACCTGGCCGCGTTCAACCGCCTTGCCGCCGCGCCGGAAGCCGATGTTGTGAAAAGGGTTAACGATGCATACGCTGAATTCGTGGACAATAATAAAAAGCTTTCGGATCTCGTAGATCATCCGGATACTAAAGCGGCGATGCAGGCACAGGCCGACAGGCTGATTAAATCCAGAACGGAAGTGGACAGACGGATTCTGACGACCGTCCCCGGCGGCGTTTCCCGCGAAGGGCGCGAAGAGATGATGATATGGTCGGAATCGTATTTTGAAAAAGAGATGGCCGAAACGCAGAAGTTAATCGATACGAACAACGTCATCGCCGAAAATCAGTTTAACGCGACCGCCGGGTCGTTCAACTTGGCCGGCTATATCACCCTGATTATTTTCGGCGCGCTTGTTCTGTGCTTCATCGGCATTATAATCGCCGCAATATTCATGGTTACGAGAAAACTGGATATGCTGGTCGGCGCTTTCCGTGACGTCACATCCGGCGACGGCGATCTGACCAACAAAATCAAGATAGATTCGAAAGACGAGCTGGGGGCTATGGCGCAGTATTTCAACAACTTTGTGGCCCAGGTCGCAGACATAATCCGGCAGGTGAAAAAGGCCGCCGAAGAGACGAGCAACGCAAACACCACCATGGCCGCCACAATGGAAGAGCTGTCCGCCACCTTCCAGAACCAGACGATACAGGGTTCCACCGTCGCCTCCGCGATGGAGGAGATGTCGTCTTCGGCGCTTGAAATCTCCGCCACCCTGGACAGCAACCGTGAGCTCACCCAGGATGCCGCCAAACAGAGCAGCGAAGGTGCGAAACAGCTAAGCATGGCCCTGGAAAGCATGGGCGTCATACGCGCCAAAACGGATAAGCTTGCGTCAACAATTAACAGCCTGTCCGATTCGTCGGCGCACATAGGCGAGATATTGAACGTTATCAACGATATTGCCGAACAGACGAACCTTCTCGCCCTCAACGCCGCCATTGAGGCGGCAAGGGCGGGGGATGCGGGCAGAGGCTTCGCGGTGGTGGCCGACGAGGTGAGGAAGCTTGCCGAAAGAACCCAGCGGGCCACAAGCGAAATAGAGACGATAATAGGCTCACTGCAGAAAGAGTCTTCCAACGCCTCATCGGAAATGAAGGAAGCGGGAACCAGCGTAGCGCAGGGTGTGGACAGCCTTAATATAACCCAAAAATCCATCACGGCCATGCTGAATACATTCGACGACGTGCAGCGCAACGCGGAGCAGATGGGGGTGGCCGTTGACCAGCAGTCCGCCGCTATCGCGGGGGTCAACGACAATACCCAAACCATGGCAAGCGGTATAGAGGAGTGCTCCAAAGTTGTGGAAGAAGTGGCCCTGTCCACGCACGACCTTCAGGTTCAGTCGGAAAACACGGCGAAAATCCTTTCGTTCTTTAAAGTCTGATCTTTGGAGTTTTTTTCCCCTCCTCCCACATGGGGAGGAGGGGCCGGATGAGGAGTGGCACCTTGTGCCTGATGAGGAGAAAAAGGGGGCCGGTATGAGCGGCATTCCTGTTGACATGCCGATACTATATCAAAAAATTATCTTTGTCAAATAAAATAATACATTTCTTATTTTATTTTTTTTATTTAATTATTTTCATTGGGTTCGGGACTCATTGTTCTTTTGTGACCGCCATTTCCACTTCATTTAACGAGTCATGAGGCTATGTATGAAACCGTTCTGCATAAGTTAAGATTTGATCAAACAGTACATAAATGAATATACTATCAGCGGTGTCACCGGTTCAGCGGGAGTAAATCCCGCTTCACCTCTGCCACCGGCACTTCGCCTCACTCCGCAGGGCAACCCTGCTCCGTATCGGCTCCGTGGGCGTCGCTTTGCTCCTTACCCCCACCGAATCCGCCGTTTGGCAGATTCGACTCCCCGGCGGGGAGTAGTCCATACACCCTTGTTTATTATGTGTCTGTCAGATCGTATTCTGATTTTCACAGTTCAGTTTTCGCATGTTTTCTGCTCCTGTTTCCCGCTGCAACGGTTGATGCCGACTATTGTAAAGCAGTCTTCCCCCTCTATATACACCTGGTAATTATCATCCATCTGCACAATCTTTACGCGGGGATTGCCTTTTTTGTTGAGAGACTTGAATTTTGCCGGAGAGCGTAAATATGAGCGCACAAAACGCGTGTAACTGCGCAAAAAGTTTTTATCCGCCATGCTGAGTTCGGCTACTATGTTCATTACAT